>JADBEO010000009.1 GCA_031316315.1 Chelatococcus sambhunathii | reverse complement strand
GGGCAGGGTGGGGATCGGTCAGGATCGAGCTCTATCCTGGACGATCCCCACCCGACCCTTGTCTTGCGCCAAGGGCCACCCTCCCCTTTGCAAGGGGAGGGATCAGAGGAACACGCGCCAGATGCGGCGGCCCTTTGCCCATTGGGCGCAGGTGAAGACTACAGCTCTTCCTCAGATCGACAGGAGAGCCTTCTCAGAGTCCTCCGCGACCGCCTGCCGGACGCGCATTTCGGCTCCATGGTGGGCGTGGACGGCATCGTCGCGACGGCGGCGGAGAAAGCCGCGCTCCGCGCCCGGACCGGCGCGGCGGCGGTCGACATGGAGAGCCACATCGCCGAACGGGTCGCTCGCCGTCACGGCCTGCCGTTCGCCGTCGTCAGAGCCGTGTCGGACGACGCTCGGAGGTCGCTTCCGCCGGCCGCGCTCGTCGGCATGCGGCCGGACGGCGGCGTCGATCTCGGCGCGGTGCTCAGGTCGCTCGCGAAAGACCCGGCGCAGCTGCCCGCGCTGATCGCAACGGGGCGGGACGCCGAAAAAGCGTTCCGGGCGCTACTCCGCGGCTTCCATCGTCTTCGCGCGGGAGCGGGTGATCTCGACGCGCATCTTCTCGACATGGTCTGAGAACACGTACTGCGCCGGCCGGGCGTTCGAGATGTCGATGTCCTTCGCCATCGCGCCGTCGGTTCGGATGCCGCCGAGCGCCAGCTTCAGGAGCTTGAGCGGGCTGCGGATCGCGTCCGTGGTCGCGGTGCCCTCGAAGCCGCAATGCACCATGCAGTTCGAGCACTTTTCGTATCTGCCGACGCCGTAGGCGTCCCAGTCGGTCGTCTCCATCAGCTCGGCGTAGGTCTTCGTGTAGCCCTCGCCGATCAGGTAGCAGGGCTTCTGCCAGCCGAAGACGGTGCGCGCCGGCATCGACCAGGGCGAGCACTCGTAGCGCTCGTTGCCGGCCAGAAAGTTCATGAAGAGCGAGGAGTTGGTGAAGCTCCACGCCTTGCCGCCACGCCCGCGCTTCAGCACGTCGCGGAAGAACTGCTTGGTGCGCTGGCGGCTGAGGAAGTGCTCCTGGTCGGGCGCGCGCTCATAGGCGTAGCCGGGCGAGATGGTGACGCCGTCGCAGCCGATCGCCTCCATGTCGTCGAGGAATTCGGCGGTGCGCGCCGGATCCGCGCCGTCGAACACGGTGCAGTTCACCTGCGCGCGGAAACCCTTCGACTTGGCGAGCAGGATGGCGTTGCGGGCGACGTCGTAGACGCCGTCCTGGCAGACCGACTTGTCGTGCATGTCCCGGTCGCCGTCGAGGTGGATCGACCAGGTGAAGTAGGGAGACGGCTTGTACTGGTCGATCTTCTTCTCGAGCAGCAGCGCGTTGGTGCAGAGGATGACGAACTTCTTCTTCGCGATGAAACCCTCGACGATGCGGGGCATGTCGCGGTGGATCAGCGGCTCGCCGCCCGCGATCGAGACGGCCGGCGCGCCGCATTCATCGATCGCCTCCATGCACTGCTCGTAGGAGAGGCGCTGGTTCAGGATGTCGCTTGGATAGTCGATCTTGCCGCAGCCCTTGCAGGCGAGATTGCATCGGAACAGGGGCTCGAGCATCAGCACCAGCGGATAACGCTTCACGCCCCGCAGATGGTTGCTGACGACGTAGGCGCCGATGCGCGCGGCTTGCGAAAGAGGAATTCCCAAAGTGCGTTACTCCGCTGGGGTCGCGGCGGGCGCAGGGTTGCGCAGCTGCGGCGGCAGCCGGAACTCGATCGTTTCCTTGACGCCGTCGAGATGGGTGACCTCGACAGGCGCAAGCTTGCGCAGCGCGTCGATGACCGAAAGCACGACCGCGTCGGGCGCCGAGGCGCCGGCCGTGATGCCGACGCGCTCACGCCCGGCGACCCATGCAGGGTCGAGAGCGTCGCCGTCCGCGACCAAATAGCTGTCGAGCCCCTCCTCGACGCCGATCTCGCGCAGACGGTTCGAGTTCGAGCTGTTGCTGGCGCCGACCACGAGAAGCACGTCCGCCACCCGACAGAGGTCTCGCACGGCGGTCTGGCGATTCTGCGTCGCGTAGCAGATGTCGTTGATCTCCGGGCCCGTCAGGTCGCTGAAGCGCGCTTCGAGCGCCGCGATCACCGCGCGCGTGTCGTCGACGCTCAAGGTGGTCTGCGTGACGTAGGATACCGGCGCGTCGTCCGGGAGATCGAGGGCCGCCACGTCGGCCGCGGTCGCGACGAGATGAACCGGCGCGTCGATCTGGCCGATCGTGCCCTCGACCTCCGCGTGGCCGGCATGCCCGATCAGCACGACCGCCCGGCCCGCCGCGGCGTAGCGGCTGCCCTGGCGATGAACCTTGGTGACCAGCGGGCAGGTGGCGTCGATCACCGGCAGCCCGCGCGCGCTGGCGTCGCCCTGGACCTTCTTCGATACGCCGTGCGCGCTGAAGATCGTCGTCGCGCCGTCCGGTATCTCGTCGAGTTCGTCGACGAAGACGGCGCCCTTCTTCCTGAGCGTGTCGACGACATGCTTGTTATGGACGATCTCGTGCCGGACATAGACCGGAGCGCCGTAGAGGCTCAGCGCTCGCTCGACGATCTCTATCGCGCGCACCACGCCTGCGCAGAGACCGCGCGGCTGAGCGAGAATAACCTGCATCTTGCGTCCTTCTGCTGCCCGGAACGTTGCAAGACAATCCGACTTTTCAATCCGCGCCGACGGTCGGACCATAGCCCAATTTCGCGGCGCGGGGCGCCCCGGCGCGGCCGCCCGGCAAGCTTTGCATTTTCGAACCGCCGGTCCCCCGCCCTTCAGCCCGCTCCCGCCTTGTTCGTGGCCGCCCGCCTTGGAGGCCCGAGCAGGGCGGGCTCGAAGATCAGCGCGCAGACCAGCGTCCAGGCGAGCGAGAGCATCAGGATCTTTCCCATGCTGGCGGTTCCGGGATGGCTCGACAGCCAGAGGCTGCCGAAGGCCGTTCCCGTCGCGAGCGCGCTGAACAGCACCGCCCGCGCGAGGCTGGATTGGAGCAAATCGGTCGCTCCATTGCGCCACGCCATTACGAAATAGATGTGGAACGCGACGCCGACGCCGAACAGCAGCGGGAACGCGATGATGTTGGCGAAGTTGAGCGGCTGCCCGATGACGACGCAGGTCCCGAGCGTCAGGAAGCCCGACAGCACCACCGGCGCGAGCGTGAACGCGACTTCGCGAAGGTCGCGCAGCACCGCGAGCAGCAGGACCGTCACCAGCCCGAGAGCCAGGACGCCGGCCTGGATGAAGGCCCACGAGACGGTGCGCGCCGCGGCCTGCGTCGTGACGGCGAGACCTGATGCGTTCGGCGCGAGCGCCCGGATGTCGTCCGTGAACCGGGCCAGCGTCTCATTGTCCTCGCTGTCGCCGCGCGGAAAGATCTGCACGAGGGCGCGGCCGTCGGGCGCCAGCCAGTCGCGGGCGATCTCCGGCGGCAGCGTCTCTCGCGACACCGGACCGGCCTCGAGCGAGGCGCGAAGCCGGTCGAGCGTGACCTTCAGGGGGTCGACGAACAGGGCGATCGCCTCCGCGCGGGGCGCCGGCGGGCCGTCCGCGACGCGGGCGATCGCCGCCGCGAGCCGTTCGGCGTCCGCCTTCGCCGCTCCGGAGGCCGCCCCGGCCACGCGGTTCAGCCGGTCCGCCATGTCGCGCAGGGCGCCGACGCTTTCGGCGTCGCTCGGCGGCGACGCGGGCGCGGCGGCGAAGCTCGCGGCGAGCTGCGCCTTCGCCTCGCCGATCGCGGCGAGCTTGGGCGCCTGGTCGGCGGGCACGAAGCTGTCGATCGTGATCGCCTGCGCGACCGTCGGCAGCGTCTGCGCCTTCGCCGCGAGCGCGGTCGCGGCGGCGACGTCCGGGGCGATGACGCTGACCGCGTTCGGGGTGCGCAACGGGTCGCGCACGAGGTCGGCGAGCGCGGTCATGCCGGGCGTCTTCGGGTCGCGCAGGTGCATCGGGTTGAAGTCGAACCGCACCAGCGGGAGGCTGGCGACGCTCGCGACCATCGCGATCGCAAACGCCCACAGCACCAGCGACCGCCGCCGCTCCAGCCACCGGTCGGCCGGCGCCGCCCAGGCGAAGCCGACGTCGCCGCGCGGCCTGCCCGGCTTGAGCAGCACGAGGAGCGCGGGCAGCAAGGTCAGGCTGAAGACCAGCGCGATCACCATGCCGAGCCCCGCGACGACGCCGAGTTCGGCGATGCCGACATAGGCGGTCGGCAGGAACGCGCCGAAGCCGAGAAACACCGCGCCCGCAGCGAGCAGGAGCGGTCCGCCCAGCGCGGTCGCGGCGCGCGTCATGGCTTCGGCCGCGCCGTCGACCTCGAGCCGCTCGGCGTTGAAGCGCACCGACAGCTGGATGCCGAAGTCGACCCCGAGCCCGACGAACAGCGGGATGAAGGCGACCGAGATCAGGTTGAACGACGTCACCGCCCAGAGGCCGAGCGCGGTCGTGATCGCGAGGCTGATCAGAATGTTGACCACGATCGCGACGACGATCCGCGCCGACCGCACCGCGAGCCAGAGCGTCACGACCATCGCCGCCAGCATCACGAAGCCGACGACGGACATGTTTTCGGCGAGCGTCGAGAACTCTTCGTCGGCGAGCGGTATGGCGCCGGTCAGGCGCACGGTGACGCCATGCGCCGGATCGAGCTTCAGGTCCTTGGCCGCCGCGAGGATCGCCGCGCTGGACGCCGCGCCGGGCGTGAGCGCGCCGAAATCGAGCTTGGGCTGCACCAGAAGGAGCTGACGCGAGGGCGTCTTGTCCGATCCGCCTTCGAAGATCCGGGTCCAGGAGAAGTGCGCAGGCTCGCCCGCGGCGAAGCGATCGAGCGTATCGGCCGCGGCGCCGAGGACCGGCGCCATGTCGGCGAGTGGCGCGGCGCCCATCTCGACGCCCATCATCGCCATCCCGAAGGCGGCCGCGACGCCTCGGATCGAGGGGTCGCGGGCGAGCGGCTCGAGCAGAGGCCGCGCCTGCAGGAGCGCCGCGGTCGATGCTTGCGCCTCCTGCGCCGATCCGAACAGCAGCGCGTTCCGATCGAAGAACGCGCCGCCGTCCGGCCGGCGGACCGCTTCTATCCAGCGCCGGTCGGCGGAGAGCCGCTCCGCGAGGGCCGCAGCCGCGGAATGGGCGAGTTCGGGCGTCGCGCCGTCGACGATGACCAGCGTCGCATCGGCGTTCTGCGGAAAGGTTCTGAATAGATCGGCTTCGTCTTTCCGCCAGTCGACATCGGGCGAGAACAGCGCGCTCGTGTTCGTATCCATCGCGAAATGCGTCGCGGAATATCCCACAGAGCAGATCGCCAATACAATCGACGACAGGACGACGATTGTCGGAAACTGGCAAGAAAGTCTGACGACACGAACAATCTGCGAAAATACGCTCATATACTGTTCGCTTCTATGCGAATTTGACGAATTTATCCTGGGTCATAGCGCTGAACGACGTGATTTGGAAGCGGGCGGGCGCCAGGAGGCGACGTTTGAAGCCTGACTGAAGCCGGCGCCCAGCAGACGCCGGCCCCGCCATGTCTATGCAATCCGCCGAAGCCGTCGAAGGAACTGGCGCAAGGCCCCTACGCGCAGGCTCCCTCTGAAACGCGCGTCCGCCGCTGCCGCTCGAGAGCGTCGTCGACCGCACAAGCCGTGCCGCCCGCTGTTCGAGAATTGCGCGACGACGCGCCGGGCGAGCGAGCGATCGTCACGGCTGGACGTGCGACGCCGATCGCGACTAGGCTCTCTCCCGTCAGAATAGACCGCGCCCATCGTTTGCGAACAGCCGCCGGCGCGACGCCCGTGCGACCAGGTCCGTGACGCTGTCCGAATTCCAGTTCGAAGGCCTTCTGGCCACCGCGTTACACGTGCTCGCGGCGTCGATCGCCACGGTCCATGTTCTGCTGCGCAAGCGTGACGTCCCCGCGGCGATCGGGTGGATCGGCGTCGCCTGGCTGTCGCCGATCTTCGGAGCCGCGCTCTATTTCGCCTTCGGCGTCAACCGCGTGCACCGGAAGGCGAGGCGGTTGCGCGGCGTGCGCCCGTCGAAGACGCCGTCGCCCGACGCGCGCGAACTTCAGCCCCAGGAGCGGCTCGCCTCCGCAATCGGCTCGATCACCGGGCTCGAGCGCGTCGACGGCGTCGTCGAGGCGGTGCTGCAGTCGGGCGACGAGGCCTATCCCGCGATGCTCGCCGCGATCGCGGAGGCGAAAGTCAGCGTCGAGCTTTCGACCTTCATCTTCCGCACAGACGAGGCCGGCCTGCCCTTCGTCGAGGCGCTCGCGGCCGCGCACCGGCGCGGGGTCGCGGTGCGGGTGCTGATCGACGGCATGGGCGGGGGATATTTCCGATCCGCCGCCTGGCGGGCGCTTGTCCGGCGGGGCGTGCCGGCCGCCCGCTTCCTGCACTCCGCCTGGCCGTGGCGGATGCCGCTGCTCGACCTGAGGCTTCACAAGAAGGCGCTGATCATCGACCGACGCGCCGCGTTCGTGGGCGGACTGAACATCGCAGCGGAGAACCTCCTCGCGCGCCCGACGCGATGGCCGGTGCGCGACACGCATTTTCGGATAAGCGGCGCGGTCGTCGACCAGATCGCGGACAGCTTCGACGAGGACTGGGCGTTCACGACCGGAGGCGACATCGAGGACACGCCGTCGACGCCGACCGCCGACGGCCCGCGGGCGCGCGCGATCGTCTCCGGGCCGGACCAGGCGGTGGACCGGCTGGTGCTGGCGCTGCTCTCGGCCGTGTCGTCGGCGCGCCGGACCATCCGGATCGCGACGCCCTACTTCCTGCCCGACGAGCGCCTCGTGACGGCGCTTCAGGTGGCGGCGCTGCGCGGGGTGGAGGTCAGTCTTGTCACTCCCGCGACGAACAACCACCGGCTCGTCGCCTGGGCGTCCGACGCGCATGTGAGGCCGCTGCTCGAGTCGGGATGCAGATTGTACCGGTCCGGACCGCCCTTCGATCACTCGAAGCTCATGACGATCGACGACATCTGGTGCCTGATCGGCAGCGCGAACTGGGACGCGCGCAGCCTTCGCCTCAATTTCGAACTGACCATCGAGCTCTATGACGCCGCGCTCGCGACCCGCCTTTCCGACCTCATCGATTCGAAGCGCGCCGTCCCGTTCCTGCTTGAGGACCTCGATCGCGAGCCGCTGCTCTTCAAGCTCCGCAACGCGAGCGCCAGGCTGGCCGCCCCCTATCTCTGACGACGCGAGCGAACCCGTTCCGTGAAGGTTGCGACCTACAACATACACAAGTGCGTCGGGACCGACGGCCGCTCGCGGCCGGACCGGATCATCGCCGTGCTGAAGGAGATCGGCGCGGACGTGGTCGCGCTCCAGGAGGTCGATCGCCGCTTCGGCTCTCGCATCGGCTTGCTTGACCTGGAGGCGCTCGGTCGAGAAACCGGTTTGCGTCTCCTCGCCCAATCCGACGCCGTCGACGGCCACGGCTGGCACGGCAATGCGCTGCTCGTCTCGCGCGAGCCGGTCTCCTATCACCGCATCCGGATGCGCCTCCCGGGCGTCGAGCCGCGCGGCGCGGTGCTCGTGGACCTCGACTTCGGCGAGGGCCCTTTTCGGATCATCGCAGCGCATTTCGGCCTGCTCCGACGCTCGCGGCTGAGCCAGGCGGGCGCGCTCGTCACCGCCTTCGGCCGCCTGCCGCCGATGCCGACCATCCTGCTCGGCGACCTGAACGAGTGGCGGACGCGCAGGGGCTCGTCGCTCAACGTGTTCGAGCCGCTGTTCGGGCAGCCGCGCCCGCTGCCGAGCTTCCCGTCGCGCCGTCCGATCTTCCCGCTCGACCGCATCTTCGGCTGGCCGCGCGGGCTCATCAACGAGCTCGCGGTCCACGACACGCCGCTGGCGCGACGGGCCTCCGACCATCTGCCGCTGACGGCCAGAGTCGATCTGACCGGCCCCGGCCTCATGGCGCATCCCGACAGGCCGCGACCGAGCAGCCCGACGACGGAGCGGCCCGGGCGCGACTCCGTGTGATCCGCCGCAGCCTTTCACCCGGGAACGGCGATCAACGCGATTGCGGTCGTGTTTCCGGCATGGCCAGCAGAACCGCCAAGAGGCCCGCGCCGGCGATCGCGGCGAGCATCCCGAAAGCGGTGTAGCTGCCGAAATTGTCCGCCGCGAAGCCCGCGAGCGTCGTGCTGACCGAAGCGCCGAGACCCATGGCGCAGCCAACGGCGCCTTGCGCCAGATTGAAATGCCCGCTGGCGTGGGCGACGTCCACGATGACCAGAGGCACGATCACGCCGAGCACGGCCGCGGACACGCCGTCCAGGATCTGGATCGCGACGAGGAGCCCGGGATCGCTCGTCGTGGCGAATAGGACGCCGCGCAGGGCCAGCGCTGCGAATCCAATGATCAGAAGAGGTCGACGCCCCCAGCGCTGCGCCAAGCGGCCGACCTGGGTCGACAACAGGACGACGGTGAGCTGCGGAACGACCATGGCGGCCGCGACCATCGCCGTCGCGGATTCGGCCGACCGCATCGTCAGGATGCTCGCCGCGAGCGGAAGCATGGCGGCGTTGGCGAGATGAAACAGCGTGACGCAGGCCGCTAGGATGATGAGCGGGCGGCAGCGCAGGAGCTGGACCACGCTGCCGGCGCGGCCGCCGCAGTCGGGCGGTCGGACGGCCGCGGTCGGGGCCGAAATTTCCTCCGGCCGGATGCGCGACAGCGCGATCAGAGCAGGCGCGACCAGCGCCCCTGCCAGGAGGAAGACCGCCTGACTCGAGAAATAGTAGCCGAGAACGCCCATCACCGCCGCCGCTATGCCGGTGCCCGCCGAAGCGAAGGCCGCGTTGCGCCCGAGGCGTCCGCTGATCTGGTCTGCGCGCGCAAGCCGGACGCTGAGCGAGACGATGGCGAGACCGAGCACGCAGCTCGCCGCGGCGTGCGCTACGCGAGACGCCACCACCACCGGGAAGACCGGCCAGATCGCGAAGGCGAGCGCGCAGATCGCGATGACGATAAGAGTCACAGCGATCGTGACCCGCACAGGGCGGATCCGGTCGACGAGCGCGCCGAGCGGGATCTGCCCGATAAGGCTCACAAGTCCGCCGATCGTCAGGACGAGGCCGATGTCGACCTGCGTCCACTTCTGCGTGGTCAGGAAAACGGCGACGAACGGACCGAAGCCGGTCTGGACGTCGGCCACGAAGAACACCAGCCAATCGAGCCCGCGCCTGCTCGACGCCGACATGGGCCGCGGGTCCGGCGCGTCGGCCTCGTCGACCTCCGCCCCGTCGCCGGGGGCTGGGTCCGACTGGCTGTCCCGCTGCGGGCCGTAAGCGGAGGGCTGCTGTCCGCGGGCGTCGACCCGCGCCTCCATGTCCTCGTCGTCACGAGCGACCTGATGGACATTCCCCTTCGCCATGCCGGCGCCGGTCTCCTTCCGTCTCCAAGGTCAGCGGTTCGGGGCGGGCGCGTCCTGCGCGGGAGGCGAGGCGGGCGCTGCTGCGGCTGCGGGCGCCGGTTGCGCGGCTGGAGCCACGTCCGCGCGACCGACGATTACGACCGGCTCGCCGGGCTTGTAAGCCGGGGCGGTCCGCAACTGGTCCGGCGACAGATCGGCGACGAGCGACTTCTTGTCCTTGGTCTTGGCGAAGTTCAGGACCCGCCAGTCGATCGCGATCTTGCGGGTTCCGACGCCGAGGAATCCGCCGAAATCGATCACGGCCGCGCGGATCGCGCCCCCGCGATCGACGATGACGTCCACGACACGGCCCATGTCGTCGCCGGTCTCGCTCTGGACGGTCTTGCCGAGCAGCGCGTCCGCGGTTTCGTCATCCACGACGACCGCCGGCGTCTCTTTGCCGGCGGCCGGCCGTTCCGCCGCGGCGGGGGACTCCGACGGCGCAGGCTTCTGCGGGGACGGGTCCTGCGCGTACGCTGTCGCAGATCCGGCGGCGACGAACACGGCCGCCGCGGCGGCCCGCCAGAGGACGGCAAATGGTCTCAAGCGGCCTGGGATCGGCCGGTGAGGTTGATCGACTGGCACGGATGCGCTCCCCGTTTTTCGAAGAGGCCATGGACCGGGGGCCTTCCCGAACTGAGCGGTTCCGGGGCCGACGCGGACGCGCCGGCCGCCGGAAAAACGAGTCGCCCTCTGTGCGACTACGCTTTGACGAGATAAGGGCGAGGCCGGACGGCGCCCACGATGTCCTCATAGACCTCGAGATAGTTTTCGGCCATGCGGCGCGCGGTGAACCGCTCCTCGAAACGCTGGCGGATGGTCGACCGCGACAGTTTTTCCAGATGGCGGATCTCGCCGACCGCGCTGGTGGTGTCCTCCACGACGAAGCCCGTGACCCCGTCCTCGACGATTTCGGGAACGGATCCGCGGTTGAAGGCGATGACCGGCGTGCCGCACGCCATCGCCTCGATCATGACCAGCCCGAAAGGCTCCGGCCAGTCGATCGGCACGAGCAGCGCCAGGGCGCCGCTCAGGAACTCCGCCTTCTTGTCATCGCCGATCTCGCCGGTGAACTCGATGCCGGGCTGATCGAGAAGCGGGCGGATCTGTTCGTCGAAATAGTCCTGGTCCGACCGATCCACCTTGGCTGCGATCTTGAGCGGAACGCCGCTGCGGCGGCTGATCTCGATCGCGAGGTCGCAGCGCTTCTCCGGCGATATGCGCCCGAGAAACGCCAGATAGGACGGGGTCGCCGGCTTGGGCTCGAGCAGATCGGCCGGCAGGCCGTGATAGACGGTGCCCACCCAGTTCGCCCCCGGAACCGGCCGGCGCTGCGAGTTCGATATCGAAACGACCGGCGGAGTGTCGAACGTCTGGAACACCGGCTGATGCTCCGGCAGATCGAGACGCCCGTGCAGCGTCGTGATGAACGGGATGCTTTGCCGCGAGAACAGCGAAAAAGGGTAGTAATCGAGGTGGAAGTGAAGAATATCGAACTCGTCGGCGCGCTGATAAACCTGTTCGATCATCATCATGTGCAGCGCGTTGGGGTCGCGCACAGTCCCGTCTAGCCGCAGCGCCTTCGGCCAGACCGCTTCGAGCTTCGCATTCGTGACGGAGTCGCCGCTGGCGAACAGGGTCACGTCGTGGCCGAGTCCCACCAGTTCTTCAGTCAACCAGGAAATCACCCGCTCCGTGCCGCCATAGAGCGTGGGAGGCACGGCTTCAGTCAACGGAGCGATTTGCGCGATCCTCATCTGACGTGTTCCTTTTCCGGGGGCTGCGCGACGCCATGTAGCGCGGTCGAATTGTTCGTCGATGAGACAAAACGCACGCGCTTGCTTCACATCGCTATGGCCATAGAACCTCGCCGGACGCTGAACGGGCGCGCGCCGGACGCCGGACCGATGACCTAAATCGCCAGAGCCGTAGGCCGCCGTTGAAGAACGATCTTTGCCATTATCGCGACCGGCCGCTGGCGTTTCTGGGCCGCTATATTCGCCGGCACAGCTTCCTGCACGGGCTCATCTTCGTTGCGGTGCTCGGCGCCGTGATCTTTTCCGTCAGCACGCAGTACGGCGTGAAGCTTCTGGTCGACGCGCTGTCGTCCAACGGCCAGAACCACGGGCCATGGACCGCGTTCGCCGTGCTCGGCTTCTTCATCGCAGCCGACAACCTGCTCTGGCGTGTCGCGAGCTGGAATGCGAGCTACGCTTTCGTCTCGGTCGCCGGAGAACTCCGCTCGGAGTTGTTCCGGCATCTGACCGGCCACGCCGAGAGCTATTTCGCCAATCGCATGCCCGGCGTGCTCACGAGCCGCATCACCGCGACCTCCAACGCCGCCTTCCAGATCGAGAACATGTTCGTCTGGAACGTGATGCCGCCATGCGTCGCGACCGTCGGCGCCATCGTGTTTCTCGGCATGGTCAGCCTGCAGATGGCGGCGGCGCTTCTGGCGATCGCCGGCGCCGTGATGGTGCTGATGTTCCGCATCGCCGCGGCGGGACGGCCGCTGCATCACGCCTTCGCCGACAAGGCCGCGGTCGTCGACGGCGAGATGGTCGACGTCATCGGCAACATCACGCTGGTCAGGGCCTTCGGCGCCGTCGAGCGCGAGCATCTTCGCTTCGACGCCACCGTGGACGAGGAGTCGAAGGCGCGCCGGCGCAGCCTTCTCTATCTGGAGAGGCTGCGCCTTCTTCATGCCCTCATCGTCGTCGTGACGGCGCTCGGCTTGCTCGCCTGGTCGATCATGCTCTGGCAGAACAAGCAGGCGACGGCGGGCGACGTCGTGCTCGTCTGCACGCTCGGCATCTCCGTTCTCAGCGCGACGCGCGACCTGGCGGTCGCCCTCGTCGACGTGACGCAGCACTTGGCCCGCCTGTCGGAGGCCCTGTCGACGCTGCTGTCTCCGCACGAGATGCGGGAGCCGCCCGATGCCGGAACCCTTGTGCCCAAGGGGGCGCGCGTCACCTTCGAGGATGTCTCGTTTTCCTATCCGGGGGGCAAGCAGGTCTTCAAGGGCCTGAGCCTCGACATCGAACCCGGCCAGCGCGTCGGGCTCGTCGGCCCTTCAGGCGGCGGAAAGTCCACGCTGGTCGCGCTGCTGCAGCGCTTCTACCACGTGCAGAGCGGCCGGATCCTGATCGACGGCCAGGCGATCGACGGCATCACCGAGGCGAGCCTGCGCCGGACGATCGCGCTTGTCCCGCAGGACACCGCGATGCTGAACCGCACGCTGATGGAGAACATCCGCTACGGACGACCCGACGCCACCGACGAGGAGGTCTGGGAGGCGGCGATCGCGGCGCGGTGCCGGCCGTTCATCGAGACGCTGCCGCAGGGACTGGACACGGTCGTCGGCGACCGCGGGCTCAACCTGTCGGGCGGCCAGCGCCAGCGCATCGCCATCGCCAGGGCCTTCCTCATGAACGCGCCGCTGCTGATCCTCGACGAGGCGACGTCCGCGCTCGACACCGAGTCGGAAGACGCGATCCGCGAGGCGCTCGAGCGGCTGATGGCCGGGAGAACGGTGATCACCATCGCGCATCGCCTGTCCACGCTACGCAATTTCGATCGGATCCTCGTCCTGCGCTCCGGCGCCATCGAAGAGGACGGCGCGCCCGAGGCCCTGATGCAGCGCGAAGGCATCTATCATGGCCTCGTGAACCGGGAGCTGGCCCGTCTGGCCGAGCAGACGGTTTTCTCGTAACGGCGACCCGAGCTGCGGGCCCGCTCAGGGATCCGGGAAGCCATTCGCCGGATCGGGGGCTGGATCGCGGCCGGATCCGCGCCATGTTCGGATCTCGCTCCGGCGCCAGGCGGATGGCGCTCGATCAACCGGCGATCCACGGAGTATGCAGCACAGCGCTTGCTTGCGCGTTCGGCCATTCGAAGGTCGCTGCCGACAGCGCGCGCTGGGCCGCGTGGCCGCCCCACAAAAACCGGCACGACATCGACATGACTGAAGCGCTGAAATTCGAAAGCGCGCGGACGGCACAGGAAGCCACGCAGGGGGATTTCGACGTCGCGGCGACGGTCTCGCTGGAGGAGCGCCGCCCGCGCACCCTCAAGCACGGCGACACCTTCGGCGTCTTCGATCACAACGGCGATATCCTCGACGGTCCGGACAGCCCCGAGGGACTTTTCCACCGCGACACCCGGCGCCTGTCGCGGCTGGTCCTGACGCTCGCGGGCAAGCGGCCGATGCTGCTGAGCTCCACGCTGCGCGACGACAACGCCGCGCTGACCTGCGATCTCACCAATCCCGATCTCGAAGCGGCCGGCGGACGTCGGCCGCTTGATCATGACCTCATTCATCTGCGCCGCTCCCGGTTTCTGTGGAAGGCGAGCGCCTATGAGAGGATCACGGTCCGCAACTTCGACACGGAGCCGGTCGAGCTTTCGATCGAGATCAGCTTCGCCGCCGACTTCGCGGACTTGTTCGAGGTCCGCGGGTCAAAACGTCAACGGCGCGGCGCGATGCAGGCGCCGCGTGCGACCGCCGACGAAGCGACGCTCGCTTATACGGGCCTCGACGGCGTCGTGCGCACCACGCGCCTGCGCTTCGCTCCAGCGCCGACGCGCGTCTCGACCAACGCCGCCGTTTTCCGCCTGACGCTCCAGCCCGGCGAAACGCAGCCGCTCTTCCTCCAGATCGACTGCGAGCCCGAGGCCGTGGAAGCGGCTCCCGACCTTCGGCGCGGCTTTCTCGTCGCGATGCGGAACGCCCGGCGCGCCTTGCAGCTTTCGGCGTCGCGCGCGGCGTCGGTCGCGACGTCGAACGACATCTTCAACGAAGGCGTGCGCCGGAGCGCCTCGGACCTTTGCATGCTGATGACCGAGACGCCGGAAGGGCTCTACCCTTACGCCGGCGTGCCCTGGTTCAGCACCGTCTTCGGACGGGACGCCATCATCACGGCGCTCGAAACGCTGTGGATGGATCCGCGGATCGCGAAGGGCGTGCTGCGCCATCTCGCCGCAAATCAGGCGACAGCCTTCGATGCGGCCGCCGACAGCGAGCCGGGCAAGATCCTGCATGAAGTGCGCTATGGCGAGATGGCCGAACTCGGCGAGGTGCCGTTCCGCCGCTATTACGGCAGCATCGACTCGACGCCGCTCTTCGTCATGCTGGCGGGCGCTTATCTCGCCCGGACCGACGACGCAGCGACCGTCGAAGCGCTGTGGCCCGCTCTGACCGCGGCGCTCGATTGGATCGACCGCCATGGCGACCGCGACGGAGACGGCTTCGTCGAATACGGGCGCCGGACCGAGCAGGGGCTCCTGAATCAGGGGTGGAAGGACAGCCAGGACTCGATCTCCCACGCGGACGGGAGCCTCGCCCGCGGGCCGATCGCCCTCGCGGAAGTGCAGGCCTACGTCTATGCGGCCTGGCTCGCGGCCGCGGAGATCGCGGAGCGCCTCGGCCGCTCCGACCAGTCGCTTTCGTTCCGGTCCAGGGCCGAAACGCTCAGAGCGCGCTTCGATCAGGCGTTCTGGGACGACGATCTTGGCACCTACGTGCTCGCGCTCGACGGCGACAAGCGGCCGTGCCGGGTGAAGTCGTCCAACGCCGGCCACGTCCTGTTCGCCGGGCTCGCCCTGCCGGAGCGGGCGGCGCGCGTCGCCGCCGCTCTGATGTCGAGCGCCTCCTTCTCAGGCTGGGGGGTACGCACTCTCGCGGCCGACGAGAAGCGGTACAACCCGATGAGCTACCACAACGGGTCCGTCTGGCCGCACGACAACGCGCTGGTCGCCGCCGGGCTCTCCCGCTACGGATTCCGGGAGGAGCCGGCGCGTCTGTTCGAAGGGATGTTCGCCGCCTCGGTCTATATGGATCTGCGCCGCCTCCCGGAGCTTTTCTGCGGCTTCAGCCGACGGCGCGGCCGAGGGCCCACCTCCTATCCCGTCGCGTGTTCGCCGCAGGCCTGGGCCGCCGCGACTCCGCTGTCGCTGTTGCAGTCTTGCCTGGGACTGTCCCTGCGGCCTCGGTTGGAAGAGGTCGTGTTCGAGCGGCCGAAGCTGCCGGAGTTTCTTGATCAGATCGTGCTTCGCAACCTCGTGGTCGGCGAGGCTCGGGTGGATGTCGCGGTAAGACGAACCAACGGAGGGGTGGTCGTGGAAACGATCGCCCGCGAGGAGCCGGCGCGGGTGCTCGTCATCAGCTGACGACCTGTCGCCGCGACGACCGAAGCGTGGTTCTCGGCAGCGCTTGCGGATTGTCCGGTCGACGCACCGCCGGGCGAGGCGGGCCGCCCCTTCTGACGGCGCGTCGGCGCCGCGCCGTCATCAAGATCTATTGCTGGCGGTAGGCGGTCTGGAGCTGGCTGTACCGCCCGCCGGCGCCGACCAGTTCGCGGTGGCTGCCCTGCTCGGCGATTCCGGAAGCGTCGACCACGACGATGCGGTCGGCGTCGCGGATGGTGGTGAGGCGATGGGCGATGACGAGCGTCGTCCGCCCCTTCGACAGCTCCGCGAGCGAGCGCTGGATCGCCGCTTCCGTCTCGGAGTCGAGCGCCGACGTCGCCTCATCGAGGATGAGGATCGGCGGGTTCTTCAGGAACATGCGGGCGATCGAAAGCCGCTGCTTCTGGCCGCCGGAGAGCTTCACCCCGCGCTCGCCGACGATCGTGTCGAGCCCGTCCGGCAGGCTCGCGATCATCTCGTCGAGCCGCGCGCGGCGGGCGGCCTCGGCGATCTCCTCGTCCGTGGCGTCGAGCTTCCCGTAAGCAATGTTCTCGCGGATCGTGCCGCCGAACAGGAAGACGTCCTGCTGCACGACGCCGATCTGCCGGCGGAGCGATGCGAGCGTCATGTCGCGGACGTCGATCCCGTCGATCGTGATCCGGCCCGCGCCGACCTCGTAGAACCGCGGCAGCAGCGCGCAGATCGTCGTCTTGCCGGCGCCGGACGGCCCGACGAAAGCGACCGTCTCGCCGGCCCGGATCTTGAGATCGAGGCCGGACAGCACCGGGCGGCCTTCGACATAGGCGAAGTCGACGCCCTCATAGGCGATCTCGCCGCGCAAGGTCCCGACCTCCCGCGCGTGCGGCCGGTCGACGATGTCCGGACGGGTGTCGAGGAACTCGAGGTAGCGTTTGAAGCCCGCGACGCCCTTCGGATAGGTCTCGATGACGGCGTTGATCTTCTCGACGGGGCGGAAGAACACGCCGATCAGCAGCAGGAAGCCGACGAAGCCGCCATGGCTGAGCTCGCCGGCGATGACGAGATAGCTGCCCGCCACCATCACGACGACCTGGATCAGCCGCATGCTCATGTAGCTGAGCGAGGTGGAGGCCGCCATGATGCGGTAGGCCATCAGCTTGGTGGCGCGGTAGCGCGAGTTGTCCTCGGCGAACAGGCGTCGCTCGTGATCCTCGTTGGCGAAGGCCTGCACCACGCGGATGCCGCCGACGTTCTCCTCGATGCGCGCGTTGAAGTCGCCGACGCGGCGGTAGAGGTCCTGCCAGTTCCGCGTCATGCGCGCGCCGTAGCGGCTCGTCAGCCAGGCGGTCAGCGGCACCACCGCGACGGTGATGAGCGCGAGCTGGACGTTGACCGTGAACATCAGGACGAAGGCGCCGATCAGCGTCATCACCGCGATGAACAGGTCTTCCGGCCCGTGATGGGCGACCTCGCCGATCTCCTCGAGATCCTTGGTGAGGCGCCCGATCAGGTGTCCGGTCTTCTGGTTGTCGAAATAGCCGAAGGAAAGTTTCTGGAGGTGGTCGAACGCCTTGCGGCGCATCTCGGTCTCGATGTTGATCCCGAGCATGTGACCCCAGTAGGTGACCACGGCCATCAGCCCGGTGTTCACCGCATAGACCGCCACAAGCCCGAGCGTCGCGAGGACGACGAGGCCCCACTGGCCGGTCGGCAGCAGCGTGTCGACGAACACCTTCACGGCGATCGGGAAGCCGAGCTCGAGCAGGCCCGACGCGACGGCGCAGGAGAAATCGAGCAGGAACAGGCCGGTGTGCGGCCGATAATAGGCGAAGAACCGCTTCAGCATGGCTCGTGTTTGAGCTTTCCGATCTGTCGCACGCGCACGGCGCCGGCCCGCTCGCGCATGAACGCCGCCCGCCGTGTTCGCACTCGATTGGACGAGGAGGGAAACGTATTCAATCTCAATGTTTTGGAAGCGTTTTAAACTGCGCCGGAACGAGCGCGAAGGCTTCCTACGGTCCGCTGAAATGCTCTATGCGTCGCCTCGACGTCAAACGCGCGAGGGCGGTGAACGCATGGCGGCAGCCGAAACCCCTTCGGCCGGAACCGGATTCGACCTCGACGGCGCCACCTTCGCCATTGCGGGCCGGACCCTGCTGCAGCCGATCGCGACCAGCTTCCGGCCCGGTCGCGTCGTCGGGCTGATCGGCCACAACGGGTCCGGCAAGTCCACGCTGGTCAAGCTGCTGGCGCGGCAGGAGACGGCGACGGGCGGCTCGATCCGGCTTGACGGCCGGCCGGTCGACCAGTGGGCGGCGCGGGCTTTCGCCCGGGAGGTCGCGTATCTGCCGCAGCATCCGCCGCTGGCGACGGGGTTGAAGGTGAAGGAGCTCGTCGCGCTCGGCCGCTACCCATGGCACGGCGCGCTCGGGCGCTTCAGCAAGGCGGACGCGAACGCGGTCGTCGAAGCGATGGCGCTGACGGACGTAGAGCCGTTCGCCGAGCGGCTGGCCGACGAACTGTCCGGCGGCGAGCGCCAGCGCGTCTGGCTCGCCATGCTGGTGGCGCAGCAGGCGAAGTGGCTGCTGCTCGACGAGCCGACCTCGGCGCTCGACATCGCGCACCAGATCGAGGTGCTCGGGCTCGTCAGGACGCTGTCGCAGACGCGCGGCCTCGGCGTCGTCGTGGTGCTGCACGACGTCAACATGGCCGCGCGCTTCTGCGACGACATCGTGGCGCTGCATGGCGGTCGCCTGATCGCCCGCGGCGGTCCGAAAGACGTCATAGCGCCCGATCGCCTCGAGCAGATCTATGGCGTCGCGATGGACGTCATGGCGCATCCGGAGACGAACGCGCTTCTCGCCTTCGCGCGGTGAGGACCGGGGGCTCCTCTACTTCCGCGCGGCGCGCCAGGCGGCGGGCGTCTTGCCTGTGGCGGACTTGAAGACCCGTGTGAAGTGCGGCTGGTCGGAGAAGCCGGCCGCGAAGGCGACCTCGGTGAGCGAGGCGGAGCCTCGGCTCAGCATGTCCTTCGCGCGCCGAACCTGGGCCTGAAGCTGCCAGCGGTGCGGCGGCGTACCGGTCGCGGCCTTGAAGGCGTGGCTGAAGTAGCTCTCCGTCAACCCGGTGAGCTCGGCGAGCTCCTGCAGGCGGATGCCGCGCGTGCAGTTCGCCTCGATGAAATCCACCGACAGCGAAAGCTGATGATCCGAGAGCGGGCTGCGTCGTCCCTGGTTGCCGGAAGACAGCGCCGCCGCGATCAGCGCGATCACGAGGTCGTCGCCGTAGAGGCCCGGACCGTCCCCGGTCTTGGCGCAGGCGGCTTCCAGCAGGCGGGCCATGCGCTGGACGCGCTCGTCGACGAACATCAGGCGCGGGACGGCCACGGACACGTCGCGCACGCCTTCGATCGGGCCGATCCGACTCGCGTCGAAGTGCAGGTCGAGGTGCCGGATGTCCGTCGTTCCCTGGACGGTCAGGCGTACGGGTTCCCCGGCGGGCACGAAGCTCGCGGAGCGGCCGCGCGAGGCGGCGGACGGTCCGGTCCGACCAGTCAGCGCCATCTCGGCCGCGAGCGGCTCCAGCACGATGAACAGCCGCGGGTCGAGCGAGACGTAGTCGCCCGTGGCCCCGGCGTCGCAACGCGCGCGCCAGACCTCGACGAGGCCGACGTCCGACACATGCGCGCTCGGTTCGCCCACCACCGCGACGCCGTGTCGTTGCGCGGTCATTCGCGGTCGGAACTCGGCCAACCGGTTTCTCCTGTTGCGGCGCGCAATCCGATGGCTGATGCCGTGAGGGCACAGTCTTCAGGATCAGTATTGCAAAGCCAAAATCATGCAAGACCAAGCCTTGTCATGAACTCTTAGTGGCCAATCGAAGGCGGTCAAGTCTCAATGGGTCAGCTTAGATTGTATTGATTCTAAACTAACCTGATCTGCCTGGATCTGGTGCTGTCGGGGCAAGTGAGAAATCAAGTGATCTACAAGATTGGATTGAACGCGGTATTGCTCGCGGGCGTTGCGTCAGCGACGTTGATGCAGACCGATCGTGTTGCAGCGCAGGAAGCTGGAGTGACCCAGCTCGAAGACATCGAGGTGCAGGGCCGTGGCGGCGGAGGCGCCATCGCGTTCGACGGATCGGGGGTGAAACCTGTCGACGGCTATGTCCCGGCCGCCACCACCACGGGCGTGAAGACCGACACGCCGGTTGTGCTCATTCCGCAATCGGTCGGCGTGGTCGGCCGCCAGCAGATGGACGATCTCGGCGCGCAGAAGGCCGACGAGGCGACGCGCTATTCGGCGGGGGTATTCTCACAGCCCTTCGGCGACGACGCCGACACAAACTGGTTCTACATCCGCGGCTTCGACGCGACGCAGACCGGCGTCTATCGAGACGGCATGCAGCTCTACTCCTTCGCCTTCGGCAACTTCTACCAGGACAGCTGGCTGCTGGAGCGCGTCGAGGTGCTGCGCGGCGCATCCGCCTCGCTCTACGGCGGCGGCAACATCGGCGGCATCATCAACTACGTGTCGAAACGTCCGCAGGACTATGACTGGGGCACGATCGAGTTCGGCGTCGACAGTTATCCGACGGCCTATGGCGCGTTCGACGTCAACAAGGTTATCCCGAACGAGCTGATCTCAAAGAGCGGCCCGCTGCCGCCGGTCTGGAAGTACCGCTTCGCCGGCAAGCTCGAAGGCGGCGACGGCTACGCCAAGCACGAGGACGGCCTGCGCGGGGTCATCCAGGGCGCCGCGACCTACCAGCCGGACGCGGGCACCGACCTCACGGTCTATGCGAACTACACGCACGCCGACCAGAACCACGGCTCGGGCGACTTCCTGCCCTATTACGGCACGGTGAAGCGCGCGACCTCAGAGGACGGGACAATCGACCTCGGCCGCATCGGGCGGAAGACGAACTTTTCGGATCCCGACATCGACGATCATGACCGTCGCCAGTTCATGCTGGGCTACGAGCTCAACCACGACATCAACGCGATCTGGACGGTGAACGCCAAGGCGCGGTTCGCCTACAGCCATCTCGAGGAGTCGCTGCTCTATCCGTTCGGCTACGCTTTCGCCGCGCGGCCGAGCGCAGGCAGCACGCAGCTTGCGCGCATCAACTTCGCGCACGACACCGAGACGTTCAGCTTCACGACCGACAACAACCTCGTCGGCAAGTTCTCGACCGGCGGGATCGACCACACGCTGCTGCTCGGCGTCGACTACAAGATGTACTACATCGACGAAACGCAGGCTTCGAGCACCGGGACGTCGGTCGACATCCACGATCCCGACCTGCACCAGCCGCAGCCAGCCGTCGTCGACTATCTCGACGAGACGTCGAAGCTGCATCAGGCCGGCGTCTTCATCCAGGATCAGGCGCGTTTCGGCGGCGGCTGGATCGCGACCCTGAACGGCCGCTACGACCGCATGTGGCTCGACGGCGACTCCACGTTCCTCGGCAAGGTCAAGCGGAACGAGGGCCGCTTCAGCGGACGCGCCGGCCTCGGCTACGAGTTCGAGAACGGACTCGTTCCCTATGTGAGTATCGCGAGCACCTTCAATCCGCTCATCGGCTTCAACAACACAGGCGGCGTGATCGAGTCCTTCAAGCCGGAGACCGGCCTCCAGTACGAGGCGGGCGTGAAGTGGGCGCCGCACGCCTTCCCGGCGATCTTCACCGCGTCGGTGTTCGACCTGAAGAAGAAGAACTATCTCGCGGGGCCGTTCAATGCGCAGACCCAGATCGGCGAAGTCCGTTCGCGCGGCGTTGAGTTCGACGCGCAGGCGAACCTCACCGAGAACTGGAAGCTGATCGGCGCTTTCACGGCCTACGATCTGAAGATCCTGAAGTCCGGGGATCCGCTCGAAGTCGGCGAGCAGCCGTACCTCGTGCCGGAGATCATCGGCTCGGCGTTCCTCGACTACAGTTTCACCACGGGGCAGTTGAAGGGCCTCAGCCTCGGCGGCGGCGTGCGCTATATCGGCAAGTCGGAAGCGACGCAGAACCCGAACACCGTCAAGGTGCCGGACGCCACGCTGTTCGACGCGGCGGTGCGCTACAAGTTCAACGACAACTGGAAGGCCAGCCTCAACGTGACGAACCTCGCCGACAAGCGCTTCGTCTCGGGCTGCCAGGGCATCAACGTCTGCTCCTACGGCGAGGGCCGCAGGTTCCTGGCGAAGGCGAGCTATACGTGGTGATCCGCGAGCGGGCGGCGGGTTCTTTCGCCGCCCGCACGACTTGCCCAACGACACGCCGCGGCTTTCTTCTGGTAGCTGCGGCTTTCGGCGTTTGCGTGGTCCCGCCGCTAGCGCGCGCCGGAGCCGCGACGCCTCGAGTCGCCGCGATCGACTGGGCGATGCTGGAGACCGCGCTTGCGCTGGGCGTCACGCCCGTCGCCGCGACGGAGCTCGTGCTCTTCCGCAAGGCCGCCGTCGAGCCGGCTGTCCCCGACGAGGTCGCCGATCTCGGGCTGCGCGGGTCGGTCAGCTATGAGCGGCTGCTCGCGGCGAGGCCCGACCTGATCCTGATCTCGCCCTGGTACGAAGCCAGGCGAAGCGCCCTGTCCCGGATCGCGCCGGTCGAGAGCTATTCGATCTACGACACCGGCCGGCCTCCCTATGACGCCGCCGTCGCGGCGACGGAGCGTCTCGGCGCCCGGCTCGGGCGGGCCGTGGAGGCCGCGCGGGCGATAGGCGAGGCGGACGGGGCGATCGCCTCCGCGCGCTCAGCCCTTGCGCGTCTTCAGGGACGGCAGGTCCTTGTGATGAACCTCGGCGATACCCGGCGCTTCCGCGCCTTCGGCGCCGACAGCATGTTCGGCGACGTGCTCTCGCGCGTCGGCCTGCCGCCGGCGTGGGCCGAGCCGACGCGTTTTGGCGCCTATCCGACGGTCGGCGTCGAGGCGCTCGCGAAGACGCCGGAGGCGATCGTGGTCAATGTCGGCCCGACGCCGCCGTCCGCGCTCGTCGGGATGCACGAGAGCCCGCTCTGGCGCGCCATGCCGCCGATCGCCAAGGGCCGCTTCGTCTCGATCGCGCCGGTCAATCCCTATGGCGCGCTGCCCGCGGCGGCGCGCTTCGCGCGGATCCTGGCGGAGAGCCTGTCGGCCGTGCGCGATGCCTGACGCCGCGGCGCGCCGCCATCGGCCCTGGCTGGTCTGGACGATGCTCGTCGCGCTCGCGGCGGCGCTGTCGCTCGCCGGCATTTCGGGCGCCCTGTCCGGCGATCCCGTCGATCGCGCGCTGCTCTTCTACAGCGTGCTGCCGAGAAGCGTCGTGGCCATTCTCGCCGGCGCGGCGCTTGGGCTCTCCGGCGCGCTGCTGCAGCAGGCGCTCGACAATCCGCTGGCCGAACCGTCGACGCTCGGCGTCTTCGCCGGCGCGCAGCTCGCGCTCGGCGTCGCGGCGGTCTTCGCGCCGACGATCGGAGAGCTGGCGCGCGAGGGCGTCGCGTTCCTCGGCGGCGCCGGCGCCGCGGGCCTCGTGCTCGCGCTGGGCTGGCGGCGCAAGCTCGATCCCGTGACGGTCGTGCTGTGCGGCATGGTCGTGGCGATGGTCGCGAGCTCGCTCACCGCGGCGCTCATCCTGGCGCGCGGCGACTATCTGTTCGCGCTTCTGATCTGGGGCGGCGGCTCGCTGACGCAGGAGGGCTGGCGGCCGAGCCTCGCGATCGGCGCCGCGCTCGCCTTCGGGGCGCTGGCCTCCCTCGTCCTCGCCCGTCCGCTCTCCGTGCTTGTCGCGGGCGAATCGAGCGCCCGCAGCCTCGGCGCGCCCGCTCTCGTCATTCGGATCGCGGCGCTCGCCGTCGGCGTGCTGCTCGCGACGACGGTCGCGGCGGAGATCGGGCTGATCGCCTTCGTGGGCCTGGCGGCGCCGACGCTGGCGCGCCTTTGCGGAGCGCGCGGGGCCCATCGGCTGCTCATGGGCGCGCCGCCCATCGGGGCGATCCTGCTCTGGCTGGCGGACGGCCTGGTCCAGCGGGTCGGGTCCGGCGAGACGATCCCGACCGGCGCCGCGACGGCGTTCATCGGAGCGCCGCTGCTGCTGTGGCTGCTGCCGCGCCTGCGGCTGGCCGACCGGCCCGCCGCCGCGAAGCCGGCCGCGCGTCGCGATCCCGGCCGCACGCTGGCGGCGATGGGTTGCCTGGCGATTCTGGCGCTGGCCGGCGCGCTGCTCGTCGGCCGGGACCAGAGCGGCTGGGTCGTCTTCGGCGACGCCTCCTTCGGCGAGCTTCTGCCCTTCCGCGCGCCGCGGACCGCCGCCGCAGCCGCGGCCGGCGCGATGCTCGCGGCCGCCGGCGTGGTCCTCCAGCGCCTGACCGGCAATCCGCTCGCCGGACCGGAGGTCCTCGGGGTCGGCGCCGGGGCGGGCGTGGGACTCGCCGTCGTGCTCCTCACCGCCGACGGCGGCTCTCTGGCGACGCAGGCGGCCGGGTCCGCGCTCGGAGCGCTGGCGGCGCTCGCAATCCTGCTCGCGGCGTCGCGCGGCCGGCTCGGGCCGGAACGGATGCTGCTCGCCGGGGCCGGCATCTCGGCGCTCTGCCTCGCGGGGCTCAACGCGGTCATCGCGACCGGCTCGCGGCCGGCCTTCGCGCTGCTCGCCTGGATGTCCGGCGCGACCGACGCCGTCGGACCCCGCGAGGCGATCGCGGCGTGTGCGGCCGCAGCGGTCCTCATCGCTCCGCTCGCTCTCACGCTCCGCTGGCTCGAGGCGCTGCGGCTCGGCGCCGTGACGGCGCGTTCGATCGGCCTGCGCGTGCGGGCGAGCCGCGCGGCGCTCGCCTCGCTCGCCTCGCTGCTGACCGGCGCCGCGGCGCTGGTCGCGGGACCTCTGAGCTTCGTCGGCCTTGTCGCGCCCCACCTCGCTCATGCGTCGGGGCTGACGCGCGCGGGGCCGCATCTCGCCGGCTCGATCCTCGTCGGCGCGGCGCTGACGGTCGTCGCCGACTTGCTCGCCCGCACAATCATCGCGCCCTATCAGCTGCCTCTCGGTCTGTTCGCCTCCCTGATCGGCGGCGTCTATCTGATGGGCGCCTTGCGCGGGCGCTGATCATCAAGCCCTTCGCGCTTGAGACCGTCGCGGAGACGGTGCGGGAAATGTCGGCCGCCGCTCCGGCCGGAAGCGCCGCGTCCGACCGGAGAGCCCAAGCCGCAACCGAGCGATACGGTGGACATAGCGCCCGATCTGGCATAAACGGAGCCTGCAAAGCTGCCGCGCGGGTCTCCTCGGATTGGGACCAAGTGGTTGAAATTGCGAAGTTTATTCTCCGGGCGACGCAATCCTCTCCTTGGATCGACTTGTCTGAGCCGGTCGCACGGCGCGTCGCCGCGGGACGCCGAAGCCCGGCGCCGGCAGGGCGCGGGCGGCGTCCCGGGGACACTTCCTTCGAGCGGCGCGCGCCCGACGATCACGAGGCGACATGACGATCCGGCTTCATCGTGGCGATCTCCCCGACGACTACGTCGCGGGGCGCTCCGTCGCCATCGACACCGAGACTCTCGGCCTCAATCCCAATCGCGACCGCCTCTGCCTCGTGCAAATGTCGACCGGCGACGGTACGGCCGATCTCGTCCAGATCGCGCCGGGGCAAGGCAGGGCGCCAAATCTCGAGCGCGTGCTGAAGGACCGCTCGGTCCTGAAGCTGTTTCACTTCGCCCGCTTCGACGTCGCGGCGCTCTACAAGGCCTTCGGCGTCATGACCGAGCCGGTCTACTGCACCAAGATCGCATCCCGGCTCGTGCGGACCTACACGGACCGCCACGGCCTCAAGGACCTTGTGCGCGAGCTGCTGAATGTCGAAATATCCAAGCAGCAGCAGTCATCCGACTGGGGCGCAGGCGAACTGACGGACGCCCAGCTCGCTTATGCGGCGAGCGACGTCCTTCATCTGCACGCGCTCAAGGAAAGGCTCGACACGCTGCTCGTCCGCGAGGGACGCGCCGCCTTCGCCGACGCCTGCTTCGCCTTCGTGCCGGTGCGCTCCGCGCTCGACCTCGCCGGTTGGGGCGAGACGGATATCTTCGCTCATTCCTGAGTTCGACCCGCCAGAGGCGACCATGAGACTGATCCTCGCCGCCATCGCCGCCCTGTCCGTCGTCTCCGCCGCCGAGGCTCAGCAGCAGAACCAGAGTTCGGTGACGAGCGCCTTTTCGGGCTTCTCGACCAAGTCGGACGAGCCGGTGAACGTCGAGGCCGACAACCTCGAAGTGCGCGACCAGGATCAGTCGGCGGTGTTCTCCGGCAACGTGGTGGCGAAGCAGGGCGACTCGGTGCTCAACTCGCGCAAGCTGACGATCTACTACTACCAGAAGGGCGAGAGCCCGAAGGCCGACGACCGCGGGACCCCGAAGCAGGGCGAGACGGCGGGCGCGCAGGCCAAGCCCGAAACCGGCCGCTCGATCCGACGCATGGAGGCCGAAGGCGACGTCGTCGTCACGCAGCGCAACCAGCGCGCGACCGGCGCGCGCGGCGTGTTCGACGTCGCGGCGAACAAGGTCGAACTGACCGGCGGCGTCGTCGTGAGCCAGGACGACAACGTGATCAAGGGCGACCGCCTCAAGGTCGACCTCAACACCCAGACCTCGCGCGTCGAGGGCGGCGGCTCGGGCGGCCGCGTGCAGGGCGTGTTCACGCCCAAACAGGCCGGGCGCTGACCGGTCGACGGATAACGGGCTGAACCAGATGCTCGGGCGCGCCCCAAGAACCGAGGACGGCAGGACGTCGCGCAAGTCGCGGCGCAAGATCCGTCGCGCCGAGGCGCATCACCGCACCGAATTCGCCTTCGCCGAAGCGAATGACGGAGCCCTGGTCGCCTCGAACCTCGCCAAGTCCTACGGCGCGCGCGTGGTGGTCAGGGACGTCAGCATCTCGGTCAATCGCGGCGAGGCCGTCGGTCTGCTCGGGCCGAACGGCGCCGGCAAGACCACCGTCTTCTACATGATCACGGGCCTGGTTCCGGCTGATCGCGGCGTCATCGAGCTCGACGGGCAGGACGTGACCGGCCTGCCGATGCACAAGCGCGCCCGCATGGGCGTCGGCTACCTGCCGCAGGAAGCCTCGATCTTTCGCGGCCTGTCCGTCGAAGACAACATCAAGGCGGTGCTCGAGGTGATCGAGCCGGACCGCGAGCGGCGCCGGCACGACCTCGAGGCGCTGCTCGAGGAGTTCGGCATCGCTCGCCTGCGCAAGTCGCCCGCGATCGCGCTGTCGGGCGGCGAGCGCCGCCGCGTCGAGATCGCCCGCGCGCTCGCGACCCGGCCGAGCTTCATGCTGCTGGACGAGCCTTTCGCCGGCATCGACCCGATCGCGGTCGGCGACATCCAGTCGCTCGTGCGCCATTTGACGGACCGCGGGATCGGCGTGCTGATCACCGACCACAACGTCCGCGAGACGCTCGGGCTGATCGATCGCGCCTACATCATCCACGGCGGCGGGGTGCTGATGGAAGGCGAGCCGGACGAGGTCGTCGCCCATGCGGACGTGCGGCGCCTTTACCTCGGCGAGGAATTCCGGCTTTAAATCGAGGCGGGGCCGGTTCCTATGCAAGAATCGGCCCACAGGCGGATTTCGCCTGCGTGTTGATCACCAGATCGCGCGGCTCGTCGGCGCTCATGCTTGCGCTGCGAGACGCGCGGGAGCCGAGCGCCTTATGGCCTTACCGCCGAGACGGGCCTGACCCCGGGATGGCCCTGACCCCCAAACTGGTGCTCCGCCAGTCGCAGTCGCTCGTCATGACGCCGCAGCTGATGCAGGCGATCAAGCTGCTGCAGCTGTCGAGCCTCGACCTCGTCGCCTATGTCGAGCGCGAGCTCGAACAGAATCCGCTGCTGGAGCGACAGGAGGCCGGCGAGGGCGCGCCGCGCGACGAGGACGGCGGCTCGGACGGCGACTGGAGGGAGCCGGAGCAGCCGGGGTCGCGCGCCGAGGTCGAGAGCCGCCTCGACACCGATTTCGGCAATGTCTTCCCCGACGACGCGCCGAACGAACGCGAGCGACCCGAGCCCGCAGCCCCGGTCGAGGCCGGGGACTGGTCGGGGCTCGGAGGCGGAGCGACGTTCTCTTCGGAGGGCGCCGATCTCGAAGCCTATGTCGCGGATCGCCCGACGCTCGCCGACCACCTCGAGCGCCAGCTTGCGCTCGCCGTGGTCGATCCGGTCGAGCGGCTGATCGGTCAGAACCTGATCGATCTCATCGACGCCGCGGGATATCTCCGGGAGGGCGTGGACGACGTCGCGGAGCGCCTCGGCGCGCCGGTCGCGACGGTCGAACATGTGCTCGCCGTCATCCAGACCTTCGAGCCGACCGGAGTCGGCGCCCGTTCCCTGAAGGAGTGCCTTGCGATCCAGCTCCGGGAGCAGAACCGGTTCGACCCGGCCATGCAGGCGCTGATCGAGAACCTGGAGCTCGTCGCCCGCCGCGATCTCGCCGCGCTGAAGCGGCTGTGCGGCGTCGACGACGAGGACCTCGCCGACATGCTGGCCGAACTCCGGCGGCTCGACCCGAAGCCGGGCCACGCCTTCGGCTCGGAAGTGCTTCAGCCCGTGACGCCCGACGTGACGGTGCGCGCGGCGCCCGACGGGTCCTGGATCCTGGAGCTCGTCTCCGACTCGCTCCCGCGCGTGCTGGTCAACCAGACCTATTACGCCAAGGTTGTGAAGACGACGAAGTCCGAGACCGAGAAGACCTTCCTGACCGAATGTCTGCAGACGGCCAACTGGCTGACGCGCAGCCTCGAGCAGCGGGCGCGGACGATCCTCAAGGTCGCGACCGAGATCGTGCGCCAGCAGGACGGCTTTCTGACCTACGGCGTCGCCCATCTGCGGCCGCTCAACCTCAGGATCATCGCCGACGCGATCGGCATGCACGAGTCGACCGTCTCGCGCGTCACCGCGAACAAGTACATCGCCACCCCGCGCGGCGTGTTCGAGCTCAAATACTTCTTCACCGCCGCGATCGCCGCCGCGGACGGCGGCGACGCCCATTCGGCCGAGGCCGTCCGGCACCGCATCCGGGCGATGATCGATGCGGAGAATCCCGACGACATCCTGTCCGACGACACGATCGTGAAGCGGCTCCGGGAAGGCGGCGTCGACATCGCCCGTCGCACCGTCGCGAAGTACCGCGAGAGCCTGAGGATCCCGTCCTCCGTCCAGCGTCGCCGGGAGAAGCAGGCGGCGCGCGCCGTCTGACCCGCTGACGGGGCGTTCAATTTCCAGCGATCGGGAACCCACCGGGCGAGTCCTCGTTCCAATTGACTTGGCTGGATCGCGCTCGTACTCCTCAGGGCATCAGACCGTCGGCCCCGCCGATCTCGGGGCGGCCCCACCCCCGACATTCGAGAGGACTACATGGCCTTGCGCGTTTCCGGGAAGAATCTCGACATCGGCGAGGCGCTTCGCGGACAGGTCCAGGACCGGATCGAAGACGCCATGACGAAATATTTCGGCGGCGGCTTCTCCGGGCACGTCACGGTCGCCAAGGACGGGACCGGTTTCCGCACCGAATGCGCCCTCCATCTCGACAGCGGCATCGTGCTGCAGGCCGCCGGCGCGGCCGCCGACGCCTATGCGAGCTTCGACCAGGCGGCCGCCAGGATTGAAACCCGGCTCAAGCGCTACAAGAATCGCCTACGGGACCATCATGCCGACGCGGACGGCGCCGACGCGCTGTCCTATGCGGTCATCGAGTCCCCGGACGACGAGGCTGTCGAGGAGCCGGAAGGGTGGAGCCCTGTCATCGTCGCCGAAGCGACCAAGCCCATCCGTCGGATGACCGTGGGTTTCGCCGTGATGGAGCTCGACCTCACCGGCGCTCCGGTGGTGGTGTTCCGCCATGCGAGCCACGGTCGGCTCAACATCGTATATCGACGCTCGGACGGGAACGTCGGCTGGGTCGATCCTCCGGCCGCAAACGGCTCGTCCGACGGACACTGACTTCGCCCGCGCGCTGCGCCGACCAATCCGGGTCTTCGCCGCGCCGCGGCGTTTTCCGAGGTTACAGTCTGATGCCTCTCGGCGATTTGTTGGCGGCCGACGCCATCCTGCCGGCGCTCAAGGTCAGCTCGAAGAAGCAGGCGATCCAGGAGCTTGCGGCCAAGGCGGCCGAACTCACGGGTCTGCCGGAGCGCGACGTGTTCGACACCCTGCTTCAGCGGGAGCGGCTGGGCTCCACGGGGGTGGGCGCAGGCATCGCTATCCCGCACGGCAAGCTCGCCAATTTCGACAGGCTGTTCGGACTGTTCGCCCGGCTCGACAGGCCGATCGACTTCGACGCGCTCGACGGCGAGCCGGTCGACCTTGTCCTGCTGCTGCTCGCGCCGGAGACGGCCGGCGCCGATCATCTGAAAGCGCTCGCGCGCGTCGCGCGCATGCTGCGTGATCCGCTCACCGCGCAGAAGCTGCGCTCGTCGCGCGACGCCGGCGCGCTCTACGCGGTTCTTACGCAGGCGCCGGCCTCGAACGCCGCCTGACCGCCAAACAGGCGCCCGTGGGTCGGGCGCCCGCTTCGCTCTTCAGTGCAGGCTGACGGTGACGAGCTCGTGCTCGCGCGCGCTCTCGATCAGCGCCTCGCGCGTGTCGGCCACCACGATCGGCGACCCGTCCGCGCCGAGCAGCGCGAACAGCTCCAGTCCGGGCTCGAGCTCGGGCGCCTGCGGAAACAGGGCGTTGAGCTCCTGGGACAGGATCGGCTTCACATAGGCGATGTGGCCGTCGCCGATGGCCGCGAACTCCGCCGCGCTCAGGGGGTTGTGCCGGGCGGCCCCGGCTGCGTTTTCCCGCACCATGACCTTACTCCTTCTCCGCGACGCGACGAGAGTCGTCCTGCGCCCGAATGACGATACGCTTCACCGACGGCTCCGGTTCCGGTCGAACGAGATCGACGACCAAAAGCCCCTTCGCAAGATCGGCGCCTAAAACCTCCATTCCTTCCGCGAGCACGAAGGCGCGCGTGAACTGGCGCGCCGCGATTCCGCGGTGGAGGAAGACACGGTCCTCGCTCTCCACGGGCGTTCGCCCACGGATGACGAGCTCGTTCTTCTCGAGGGTGACCTCGATCTGGTCCGGGCCGAAGCCCGCGACCGCGAGCGTGATCCTGAGTCGTTCGGGCTTGCCCTCGTCCTGCGGCAGCCGCTCGATATTGTAGGGCGGGTAGCCGTCGGCGCTTTTGGCCGCCCGGTCGAGGGCGCGTTCAAGGCCGTCGAAACCGAGCAGAAAAGGGCTCTGCAGACTCGTCAGACGCGACATTTCAAAGTCCTCGCCGTCAAGCGACTTTGACGGAGCCTCGTAAACAAAGCGCTCCGATGACCGGAACCTCCGGCCGTGCTTTCAAATGGTCGTTCTTCAGGCGCCGTTCAATGGCGCGCGATCGAGGATCGCGCCGACGAGATCCGGCAGCCGCTCGCGCCATGGCGGCAGTGAGATTCCGTAGTCCCGCGTGAGCCGAGCCGTGGACAGTCGCGAGTTCAGGGGCCGGCGCGCCGGGGTCGGATAGTCGGCGGTCGCGATGGCGTCGAGTTCTGGGACAGGGCCGCCGCGCAGCGCGCCCTCGGCGAAGACCGCGGCCGCGAAGTCGAACCATGTCGTCTCGCCTTCGCTCGCGGCGTGAAACACGCCGGTCGGCGCCTCCGGGTCGTCGATCATCCGCAGCGCGATTCCCGCGAGCGCTTTGGCGAGGTCGTCCGCGATGGTCGGGCGGCCATGCTGGTCGGCGACGATCCGGAGCCGCGGCCGCTCATGAGCGAGTCGGAGCATCGTGGTCACGAAATTCCGGCCGTCGGGACTGACGAGCCAGGAGGTCCGCACGACCGCCGAGCGAGGCTGGATCGCGCGCGCTGCGAGCTCGCCCGCGGCTTTGCTCGCGCCGTAGACATTGATCGGCGCGACGACGTCGCCGACCTCGTAGGGGCGTGCGAGCCCGCCGTCGAAGACGTAGTCGGTCGAGACATGGATCAGCGGGACGTCGGCCGAGCGCGCGGCCTCGGCGATCGCCGCGGGGATCTGCGCGTTGGCGTGGAAGGCGGCGGCCTGCTCGCTTTCGGCCCTGTCGACGGCGGTGTAGGCGGCCGCGTTGATCACCGCCCGCGCGCCGGTCGCGAGCAGATAGCCGGAGACGGCGTCGGCGTCGGCGAGGTCGAGCTCGTCCCTGAGCGGCGCGACGACCTCGACGGGCCTGGGCCATGACAGGCGCCTGAGCGCGCCCCCGAGCTGGCCGGAGCCGCCGGTCACCATGACCACCGTCATGCGCGGCCCCGGCGGACGAGCGCCCCGTCCCCGTCGTCCGCGACGAGCGGCGCCCACCAGTCGCGGTTGGCGAGATACCAGTCGACGGTCGCCGCGAGCCCGGTGTCGAAGTCGTGGCGCGGGCGCCAGCCGAGTTCCTGCTCCAGCAGGCTCGGATCGATCGCGTAGCGCAGGTCGTGGCCGGGCCGGTCCTCGACGAAGCGGATAAGGTCGCGACGAGGGAAGCCGAGCGTCGGCGCGCGCGCATCGAGGAGATCGCAGATGAGCCGCACGACGGACAGGTTGTCCCGCTCGCAGCGCGCGCCGACGAGATAGGTCGCGCCCGGTCGCCCCCGCTCCAGCACGAGCGCGAGGGCGCGGGCGTGATCCTCGACATGGAGCCAGTCGCGCACATTCGCGCCGGCGCCGTAGACCGGGAGCTCGCGGCCGGCGAGCGCGCGCAGAATCATCAGCGGGATGAGCTTTTCGGGAAACTGGTAGGGGCCGAAGTTGTTCGAACAGTTCGTCACCAGCGTCGGCAGGCCGTAGGTCTCGCGCCACGCACGGACGAAATGGTCCGATGCGGCCTTGGAGGCGGAGTAGGGGGAGTTCGGCCGGTAGGGTGAGACGGGCTCGAACCGGCCGGTCTGTCCGAGCGAGCCGAATACCTCGTCCGTGGAGACATGGGCGAAGCGGAACCGCGCCTGCTCCTCGGGCGCGAGCGCGCGGAAGCTGCGGGTCGCTTCGGTCAGCAGCGTCACGGTCCCCGCCACGTTCGTGTCGACGAAGGCGGCTGGGCCATCGATCGAACGGTCGACATGCGTTTCCGCCGCGAGGTTTATGACCGCCGTCGGCCGATGCCTGGCGAAGACGTCGCGCAGCGCCATGGCGTCGCGGATGTCGGCCTTCTCAAACGCATAGCGCGGGTGACCGTCCGCGTTCGGCAGGGAGGAGAGCGTGCCGGCGTAGGTCAGGGCGTCGAGATTGACGACCCGCGCCTCTGTCTCCGCCAGGAGATGGCGAACCAGCGCCGAGCCGATGAAGCCGGCGCCGCCGGTCACCAGAATGCGGGCGTCAGCGAGCGTTGTGGTCATCGCGGGCTCGGATCATCGGACGCCGGGGATAGCTTTTTCCTGGCGCCGCCGCCAGCGCGCCGCGCCGGCAGCCTTGCCAAACCGGGGCGTTTTGACTAGAAGGCGCGCCACGCGTCGGCGGCTTCGGTCGCCGGACCACCCAACCGATACGAACGAAGTGGAACACGCGAAGCGCCGCGTTTCGCGCGGCCGGCGTTTCCGGGACGAGACAGATGAAGATCCGCAATTCCCTGAAGTCGCTGCGCAACCGCCACCGCGACAACCGCATCGTCCGCCGCAAGGGCCGCGTCTACATCATCAACAAGACGCAGAAGCGCTACAAGGCCCGCCAGGGCTGAGGCGAAGCGCCTCACGCGCTTTGACGCAAGGCCGGCGGGCGCTAAGCTCCCGGCCATGTCGCGCATTCTTCCAGCAGCGCTTGTGACCGCCGCAGCCTTCGTCGCGCCGGTTTTCGCCGACGATGCGGCCCCTGCGCCGCAGCCGCCGGCCGCCGGGCCTGCGGCTGCGAATCCCGAAGCGGAGCGCCAAGGCCCGCTCGACGAACTGCTCGGCCGCCTCGCCAGGACGGATGACCCCCGCGCCGCCAAGCGCATCGCCGGCGCCGTGCAGGCGCTCTGGCTCCGCTCGGGCAGCGACACGATCGATCTCCTCACCGCCCGCGCCAACGAAGCGCAGCGCGCCCAGAAGCTCGACGACGCCGTCAAGCTGATGGACGAGGTCGTCAGTCTCCGCCCCGACTTCGCGGAAGGTTGGAACCGGCGCGCGACGCTCAATTTCGCCGCCAAGGACTACGACGCCGCGATGGCCGACATCCACCAGACGCTGGTGCGCGAGCCGCGCCATTTCGGCGCCTGGCTGGCGCTCGGCCGAATCCTTTCGATGAGCGGCTTCGACAAGCAGGCGCTCGCCGCCTTCCGCAAGACGCTGGAGATCTATCCGGCGGTCGAGGGCCTGAAGAAGGAAACCGACGAGCTCGCCCTGAAAGTCGAGGGCCAGCCGATCTGATGCATGGGCGGGCCGAGGCTGCGTCGGCCTGTCTTCTGCGCAAGCGCGGCGCGCGATGAAGATCCTCGTCGTCAATCCGAACACGACCGTCTCGATGACGGAGAAGATCGGCGCGGCCGCCCGCTCCGTCGCGGCGCCGGGCACGGAGATCGTCGCGGTCACCTCGCCGATGGGCCCGGCCTCGATCGAGGGATTTTACGACGAGGCTTTCGCGGTTCCCGGGCTCATCCGCGCGCTTGGCGAGGCCGGCAGGGCGGACGCGGCGATCATCGCCTGCTTCGACGACACCGGCCTCGACGCCGCCCGGAGTTTCGCGCCGTTCCCGGTGATCGGCATCTGCCAGGCCGCGCTTGTGACCGCCTCCCAGATTGCGAAGCGAATCACGGTGGTGACGACCCTCTCCCGTTCCGTGACGCCGCTGGAGGAGCTCGTGGAGCGCTATGGCTTCGGCCGCCATGTGAAGGTGACGGCCTGCGAGGCGCCCGTGCTCGCGCTGGAGGATCCGGGCTCCGACGCCCGGGAGAAGCTCGAGGCGGAGATCGCCCGCGCGCTGCACGACGGCGCCGAGGCGATCGTGCTCGGCTGCGCCGGGATGGCCGATCTCGCGGCGGCGCTGTCGCAGAAATTCGGCGCGCCGGTGGTCGACGGGGTCGCGGCGGCGGTCAAGCAGGCGGAAGGCTTGGTCTCGCTCGGGCTCCGCACCTCCAAGCGCGGCGCCTACGCCGCGCCGCTCGCCAAACCCTATGCGGGCGATCTCGCCGACTTCACGCCGCGATAGCCGACGAGCGCCCGTCAGGCCGCGGTCTCGAGCGGCGCGGGCCCTGAGCGCAGGCGGCTGCGGCGCCCGTCCACCGAGACCGGCTCGACGCCCTTGATCGTCACGCGGCGCACGACGCGCGGTTGGTCGCCATAGTCGTCGATGGCGCGGTGCTGCGTGGCGCGGTTGTCCCAGATCGCGACGTCGCCGGAACGCCAGCGCCAGCGAACCGTGTTTTCGGGCCGCACGACATGGTCCTGCAGGATCGCGATCAGCCGCCGGCTGTCCGACGTGCCGAAGCCCAGCAGCCGCTAGACGAAGTGCCCGAGGATCAGCGACTTCTCGCCGCTCTCCGGGTGGATATGCACGACGGGATGCTCGGTCTCGTAGACGGTGGCGGTGAAGACCTCCGAATAGCGCTGCAGCCCTTCCCTAGCGCGATGCGTCTGCACCTTATCGCCGACATAGTCGTAGACGTTGGAATGCACCGCCCAGAGCCGATCGGCGAGCTCCTGCAGCGGCTCGGGAAGCTCGGCGTAGGCGGCGGCCGTGTTGGCCCACAGCGTGTCGCCGCCGCTCTCCGCCGCGACTGCGGCGCGCAGGACCGAGAAGGCCGGATAGGCCGGCGTGAAGGTGATGTCGGTGTGCCAGGAGCTCGCCCGCTCGCCGCGCGAGCCGTCGATGTCGAGCACGCCCTCGGTGCCGGCGGCCGACGGCACCGTCGGATGCGCGACCAGCTGTCCGAGACGGCGCCCGAACGCCTCCTGGGCCCGGTCGTCTAGCGCGTTCTGGCCGCGGAAGAACACGACCTTATGCGTGACGACCGCGGCGCGGATCGCGGCGACGGTGGCGTCCGGCAGTTCGCCTGACAGCGTCACGCCAGAAATCTCGGCCCCGATGCGGCCGGCGACCGGGCGGATGTCGAACAGCTTCGTCTCGTTGCTCATCTTTCAGGCCTTTTCTCAAAGCGGTGCAGAGGTCGTCGACGGCGCCCGACTGGCGACGGCGGGCCGTCAAAGTATATAATTTTGATAGAGTGAGTTGACTTATGTGGTCAACCCGTTCGACAAATGCCTCGACGCCGCTGGCGCGCCAGAGCCCCGCGCGCTGCGGGCAAGACGACCGAGGACGAGATGAGACGAATTCTGCTGGCCGCCGTCGCCGCCGTGACGGCCACCGCCGCGAGCCTTCCGGCCCCGGCCTTCGCCGAGGGCCTGATCCGCATCGCCGAGCAGTACGGCATCGCCTATTTGCCGCTGCACGTGATCCGCGACCAGAAGCTGATCGAGAAGTACGGTAAGCAGGAAGGCATCGACATCGAGGTCCAGTGGGCGAAGTTCGGCGGCGGCGCGACGGTCAACGACGCGCTGCTCTCCGGCTCCGTCGACGTCGCGACCGCAGGCGTCGGCCCGACGCTGACGATCTGGGACCGCACCAAGGGCTCGGCCGACGTCAAGGGCATCGCCTCGCTCGGCTCGCTGCCCTTCTTCCTCGTCACCAACAATCCGAACGTGAAGACCATCAAGGACTTCACCAAGGCCGACAAAATCGCTCTGCCGTCCGTCGGGGTGTCGATCCAGTCACGGACGCTGCAGATCGCCGCCGAGAAAGAGTTCGGCGTCGGCAATCACAAGGCGCTCGACGACATCACGGTCTCGCTCGCCCATCCCGACGCCTACGCGGCGCTGACGTCGGGCTCGACCGAGATCACCGGCCACTTCGCGACGCCGCCGTTCCAGTATCAGGAGCTGCAGAACCCGAAGATCCGGAAGGTGCTGAGCTCCTACGACGTGCTCGGCGGCCCGGCGACGGTCACTATCGCCTACGCCACCTCGAAGTTTCGCGCCGACAATCCGAAGACCTACAAGGCCTTCTTCCTTGCGCTGAAGGAGGCGACGGACTTCATCAACGTCGATAAGCCCGGCGCCGCCGACGCCTATATCCGCGTCGAGAGGTCAAAGATCGATCGGGACTTTCTGATCTCGATCCTCAACGACAAGGACGTCCAGTACAAGCTCGCGCCGGAGCGCACGGGCGTCTACGCCGACTTCCTCGCCCGCACCGGCGCGCTGAAGAACAAGCCGGCGAGCTGGAAGGATTACTTCTTCGAGGACATCCAGTCCGTCGAGGGCAGCTGACCATGGCCGGCGACGCGTCCCGCGCCGTCCTCGATGCGCGCGGGCTGACCTTGGACTTCCCCACTGCGCGCGGCGGAACGCTTCGGGCCGTCGACGACGTCAGCTTCACGATCCGCGAGGGCGAGCGGCTGGTGCTGCTCGGACCTTCCGGATGCGGCAAGTCGACGATCTTGAAGACCGTGGCGGGCTTCATCCGTCCAAGCGCCGGCGCCCTGACGCTGCGCGGCCGCGCAGTGACCGGGCCGGGGCCCGACCGCCTGGTCGTCTTCCAGGAGTTCGACCAGTTGCTGCCGTGGAAGACGGTGCGCGCCAACGTCGCCTTCGGCCTGAAGCGCAAGGGCGGCCTCAACGCCGCCGAGATCGCGGAGAAGGCCGCGGTTGCGATCGAGCGCGTCGGCCTGACGCGCGCGGCCGACGCCTATCCGCACACGCTGTCCGGCGGGATGAAGCAGCGCGTCGCGATCGCCCGCGCTCTCGCCGCCGAGCCCGCGATCCTGCTCATGGACGAGCCCTTCGCCGCGCTCGACGCGTTGACGCGCGAGCGCCTGCAAGGCGAACTCGTCGGGCTCGCCGAGAGCCTCGGCTTCACGCTGCTGTTCGTGACCCACTCGATCGACGAGGCCATTCTCGTCGGGACCAGGCTCCATCTGCTGAGCGCGCATCCCGGCCGCACCATCGCGTCCTTCGACGTCTCTGATTTCGGCGCCGACGCATGGGGCTCGCCGGAGTTCGAGCGGATCAGTGGCGAGGTCCACCGGCTTCTGTTCGGCGGCGAGCGCCGCCGCGCCCCGGGCCGAGGCCAGAACGAGCGCGCGGAGCTGGCCTATGTCTGATCTCACCCAGAGCTGGACAGGCTCGGCGCGCGCCGCCGACCGCGCCACGATCGGAGCGCGCGTGAAGGCCGTCGCCAATTCGCCCTTCGCGCGCCGCCTCTTCGTGCTGGCGCTGCTCGCGCTCGCCTGGGAGATCGCGGCGCGCGTCCAGCACAACCCGATCATGCTGCCGAGCTTCCTTGAGACGGCGGGCGCCTTCGTCGAGGGCGTGACGGTCGACAACCTGCTCGGCGCGACGCTCGCTTCGCTCTCGGTGCTGCTGAAGGGCTATGTCCTCGCGATCGGGATCGCGATCGTGCTGGTCTCGGTCGCGGTGGCGAACTCCTTCGCTCGCGACGTGCTGACCACGCTGACCGCCATGTTCAACCCTCTACCGGCGATCGCTTTGCTGCCGATCGCGATGCTGTGGTTCGGGCTTGGCGAGAAGAGCCTGATCTTCGTGCTGGTGCATTCGGTGATCTGGCCGTTCGCGCTCGCCGCGCTGTCGGGCTTCGAGACGGTCCCGGAGACGCTGCGGCTGGTCGGCCGGAACTATGGCCTTAAGGGCCCGGCCTACGTAGCCCGCATCCTGATCCCGGCGGCGCTACCGGCGATCCTGTCGGGCCTTCGCATCGGCTGGGCCTTCGCATGGCGCACGCTGATCGCGGCGGAGCTCGTCTTCGGCGTCACGGCGCGGCAGGGCGGCCTCGGCTGGTTCATCTTCCAGAACCGCAACGAACTCTACACCGACAAGGTCTTCGCCGGGCTCGCGGCGGTCATCCTGATCGGGCTTCTGGTCGACGCGGCAGTGTTCCGCGCGATCGAGGCCGCGACGGTGCGGCGCTGGGGCACGCAGAGATGAGCGCATCTCCCTCCCCTTGCGAAGGGGAGGGCAGGGTGGGGTTCGTTCAGGATCAAGCGTGGACTTGCGGCGTCGAGCTCCATGCCCAGCGCTCCCCACCCTTACCTTCCCCTCAGAGAGGGGAAGGGAGGCGGCGACCGTCTGCGGCAATTTACTATCGCGAACAGGCTGATCGAGAACGCAACGCTCGTCATGGTCCGGCTTCACCGGACTATCCACGCCAGACGTCAAGCTCGACGCGAGAAGTGGGTCCTCCGGACAAGGCGGAGGACGACGAGGGATAGGGCGTCGCCTCGTACGGGCGCCGGTCAGTACCGCCGGATCAGCCCCACGAGCCGGCCCTGGATCGCCACCCTGTCCGGGCCGAAGATCCGCGTCTCGTAGGCCGGGTTCGCGGCCTCGAGCGCGATGGAGGCGCCGCGCTTGCGCAGGCGCTTCAGCGTCGCCTCCTCGTCGTCGACGAGCGCGACCACAATGTCGCCAGTCTCGGCGACGCCCTGCTTGCGGATGAGGACGAGGTCGCCGTCGAGGATGCCGGCCTCGATCATCGAGTCGCCTCGAACCTCCAGCGCGAAATGCTCGCCGGCGCCGAGCATGTCGGGCGAGACCGCAATCGTATTGCTGCGCGACTGGATCGCCTCGATCGGCACGCCCGCCGCGATGCGCCCCATCACGGGGATCGAGACGACGCGGCCGTCCTCGTCGTCATTGACGGGCGCGGGGGACGGGCGGCGGCCGAGGCTGCCCTCGATGACGTTGGGCGAGAACCCGACTTTGGGCCGGGCGACGGAGGGCGCCGCCGCCTCCGGCAGCTTCACCACCTCCAGCGCGCGCGCGCGGTTCGGGAGCCGGCGAATGAAGCCGCGTTCCTCCAGCGCCATGATGAGGCGGTGGACGCCGGATTTGGACTGGAGGCCGAGCGCGTCCTTCATTTCCTCGAAGGAGGGCGGCACGCCGGTCTCCTTCAGACGCTCATGGATGAAGCGGAGCAGATCGTACTGCTTGCGGGTCAACATGGCCGGCTCCGGGCGAGACCAAAACAAATCATGAACATCTTGGTAGCTGTTCTATGTGTGTTCCGCAAGGCGTTAATATGACGTTGCCTGGCCGGGCGGCGATGCCGCGGAAATGTATGCGGCTCATGATTCGACGGGCGGCGCGCGGATCCTGGGCGCGAGGCGCCCAGGCGGGTCGCTTCAGGGCAAGCAAGAAACGGAAATGAAAGAGGAAAAGGTGCGGGGCCTGACCCGCCGGGTTCAGTACGGGAACGGCAGGGCGAGGTACCGACATGCATCGCCCGCCTTCGCCGCCGACGCGTGGGCGGGCCGGACCAGCAGGCATTCGGCGTCGGACATCGGCCGCAGCATGGAGGAATCCTGCCGCGGAAACGCGGTCACGACAGCAACGCCGGACGAATCACGGGCGAAGGCCGCGCGCATATAGTCTTCGCGCCGGTCGTTTTCCGGCATGTCGCGTCCGAGGACGCCCGGCAGCAGTTCCGGCGCGTGGTCAGCGCCGGTCAGCAGCTTTCGCAGCGCCGGGACGAGGAACAGCAGGGAGCAGACGATCGAGGAGACCGGGTTGCCGGGCAGGCCGAGGACGAGGGTCTGCCCGCGACGTCCGGCCATCATCGGCTTGCCCGGCCGCATCGCGATCTTCCAGAAGGCGAGCGATACGCCCTCGGCCTCCAGAGCCGGCTTGACGAGATCGTGGTCGCCGACCGACGCGCCGCCCAGAGTGACGACGACGTCAGCGCCTTCCGAGAACGCGCGGGCGACGGCGGCGCGGATCGCCGAAGGCCTGTCCGGCGCGATGCCGAGGTCGATCGGGGCTCCGCCCTCGCCGGCGACGATGGCCGAAATGGCGTAGGAGTTCGAGGCGACGATCTGGTCCGGTCCGATCTCTCCGCCCGGCGCGACCAGTTCGTCCCCGGTCGCGAGGATCGCGACGCGCGGACGGCGGACGACGTCGAGCGCGGGATGGCTCGCCGCGGCCGCGAGGGCGAGGTCGCGGGCGCCGAGCTTCCGTCCGGCGGGGAGCAGCGCCTCGCCCGCTGCGAAGTCGAGCCCGGCGCGCCGGATGTGGCGGCCGCTCGTCGCCGCCTCTCGGACGCTGACGACGTCGCCGTCGCGGTCAGCGTCCTCCTGCAGGAGGATGGCGTCCGCGCCTTCAGGCACGGGCGCGCCGGTGAAGATCCGCACCGCCTCTCCGGGGCCCACGCCGCCGGCATGGCTGCGGCCCGCCGCGGCTTCTCCGACGACCGACAGCGTCGCGCCGGCGCGGGCGTCTTCGGCGCGCACCGCGTAGCCGTCCATGGCGGAGCAGTCCCAGGGCGGCTGGGTCCTCATCGCCGTGAGCGGCGAGGCGAGAGCGCGCCCGAGCGCTTCCGGCAGCGGCGCGCGCTCGGACGGAAGCCGCGACAAGCCTGCAAGAATGCGCGCGCGCGCTTCGGGAACGGGAAGGAGATCGCTCACGCTTCGGCGTCCGCGCGGAAGTCGCCCGATCGGCCGCCGGATTTCGCGAGCAGCCGCACGCCCTCGATCCGCATGCCGCGATCGACGGCCTTGGTCATGTCGTAGACGGTGAGACAGGCGACGGAGACGGCGGTCAGCGCCTCCATCTCGACGCCGGTCGGACCGGTGACGCGGGCGGTAGCGGTCACGCGAACGCCCGGCAGCGACTCGTCCGGCGTCAGCTCGACCGACACCTTCGACAAAGCGAGCGGATGGCAGAGCGGGATGAGCTCGTGCGTCTTCTTGGCGGCCATGATCCCCGCGATGCGCGCGACGCCTAGCACGTCGCCCTTCTTGGCGTCGCCCGCGACGACCAGCGCGAGCGTCTCCGGCGCCATCACGACCCGCCCCTCGGCGGTCGCCTCGCGCGTGGTGGCCGGCTTGTCGCCGACGTCGACCATGTTGGCCTCGCCGGATGCGGAGAGATGGGTGAGCTCGGACACCCTTTACGCCCCGACCTGCTTCATCAAGGAGCTGACGACGTCGAACGCCACCGCCGCCACGACGCCGAACCCCGTCAGCGCGAAGCCGATCAGGTAGAGCTTCGTCGCGCGGTCGTAGATGCGTTTGGCGAGGCTCTCGATCGGCAGCAGCAGCGCGAGCGCCCGGACCTGCAGCGCCGCGCCGACGAAGATCGCGAGCAGCGGCACGAGATCGTAGAAGCGCCAGGCGCCGGGGCTCGACGCCCATTGGGCGAGAAAGCCTAGGGTGAAAGAGACGGTGATGCCGAAGGCTGTGATCGTGCCGTTGCGAAAGACCGCCTCGATCCGCTCTTCCTCGGCGGGAGGCGCCGCAGCGCTCGCAGTGTCGGTCATGGCCTAGCCCGCCTGTCCCTCGCGCCGTTCCAGCAGCGCCGTCAGAAGCCTGATCTGCTCGTTCTGCTTCTCGATGAGCGCCGCGAGATGCTCGGTCCGCAGCGCGTCGAGCTTTTCGTGCAGCGCCATGATCTCGATCTCGGCCTTGAGGTTGACCTCGTAGTCGAGTTCGGCGTTGCGGCGGTCCTTCGCCGACTGGCGGTTCTGGCTCATCATGATGACAGGGGCCTGTAGCGCCGCGAGCATGGATAGCATCAGGTTGAGGAAGATGAAGGGATAGGGATCGAAAGGCCGCGTCAGCAGCCAGACATTCGCCGCCGCCCACAGGACGAGGAACAGGCAGAAGATGATGATGAAGGTCCAGGATCCGCCGAAGCTCGCCACCCGATCGGCGAGCCGCTCGCCGAAGGTCATCGTCTCAGCGTAGGCCTCGTTCGGATCCCGCGAGGCGATGGTGCGGGCCTTGGCGTGGCCGAGCGCGCGCTTCTCAGGCTCGTCGAGCGCGTCAAGCGCGCGCCCGAACCACTTCGGCGCGTGCCGCGCGAGAAGCGAGTGCTGCTCCGTCATGGATCGCGAACTCCGGCTCTTTCCGAAGCTGACCTTAGGCCGCCAGCAGCGCCTTCGTCGCGGCCGCCACGTCCTGCTGGCGCATCAGGCTTTCGCCGACCAGCAGCGTGCGGCAGCCGACACCGGCGAGCCGCTCGACCTCGGCGCTCGTGAAGATGCCGCTCTCGCCGACGATGACGCGGTCGGCGGGGATTTTCGCCGCTAGCTCCTCGGTGGTCTCGAGGCGCACGTCGAAGGTGCGGAGATTGCGGTTGTTGACGCCGACCAGCGTCGTGTCGAGCGGAAGCGCCCGGTCGAGCTCCTCCGCGTCATGCACCTCGACGAGCACGTCCATGCCGAAGTCGCCGGCGGCGGCGACGAGGTCGCGCGCCTCGGCGTCCGTCACGGCCGCCATGATGACGAGGATGCAGTCGGCGCCGAGCGCGCGGGATTCCGCGACCTGATAGGGCTCGTACAGAAAATCCTTGCGGATCGCGGGCAGGGCGACGGCGTCGCGCGCCTGAGCCAGAAACTCCGGCGCGCCCTGGAAGGAGGGGCCGTCGGTGAGCACGGATAGACAGGTCGCGCCGCCTGCCGCATAGGCGCGAGCGAGAGCGGGCGGATCGAAATCGGCGCGGATCAGGCCCTTGGACGGGCTGGCCTTCTTGATCTCGGCGATCAGCGCAGTGCGGCCGTCGGCCAGCGTCTCGCGGATCGCTCGGACGAAGCCGCGGGGCGGGGAGGCGGCGTCGGCGGCGCGGCGCAGCTCCGCGAAGCCGCGCGCGGCCTTGGCGGCCTCGATCTCGCGGCGCTTGTAGGCGCCGATCTTCTCCAGAATGTCGCTCATGCGGCTTCTTCCCGGGTGGAGACGCGGACCAGCGCGTCGAGCCGCGAATAGGCCGCGCCGCTGTCGAGCGCGGCGGCCGCGTGTTCGGCGCCGTCCGCGAAGCTTTCGGCGAGACCCGCGACGACGAGCGTCGCCGCCGCGTTGAGGATCGCGACGTCGCGATAGGCGCCCTTGGCGCCGTCGAGCACCGCGCGCAGCGCCGCGGCGTTGGCTTCGGCGTCGCCGCCGGCGAGCGAGCCCTTGGGATGCTCCGGCAGGCCGGCGTCGGCGGGGGAAATCTCGAAGCTTCTGACTGCGCCGTCCTTAAGCTCCGAAACGGCGGTCGGGCCGGAAACGGTGATCTCGTCGAGGCCGTCGGAGCCGTGCACGACCCATGCCCGCTCCGAGCCGAGCTGCGCCAGCGCCTCGGCGATGGGCTCGACCCATTTGCGGGCGAAGACGCCGACCATCTGGCGGGTGACGCCGGCCGGGTTCGCGAGCGGCCCGAGCAGGTTGAAGATGGTGCGGACGCCGAGCTCCGCGCGGGCCGGGCCGACATGGCGCATGGCCGAGTGGTGGTTCGGCGCGAACATGAAGCCGATGCCGGCCTCGGAGATGCATTCCCCGATCCGCCGGGGCGACAGGTCGACCTCGACGCCGAGCGCCTTCAGCACGTCGGCCGAACCGGACTTCGACGACAGGGCGCGGTTTCCGTGCTTGGCGACGGGAACGCCGCAGCCGGCCACGACGAAGGCGGCGCAGGTGGAGACGTTCACCGAGCCCGCGCCGTCGCCGCCGGTGCCGACGACGTCGACAGCGTTGGCGGGCGCCGAGACAGGCGTCATCCGGGCGCGCATGGCCGCGACCGCGCCGGCGATCTCATCAATGGTCTCGCCGCGCAGGCGCAGCGCCATCAGGAAGGCGCCGATCTGGGCCGGCGTCGTCTCGCCCGACATGATCTGCCCGAAGGCCGCCTCGGCCTCGGCGCGATCGAGCGACCGGCCCTCGGCGACATGCGCGATGACCTGCTTGAACGTGTCCACGAGCGGCGGCCCCGTCAGCCGGCGCGCGCGGCGACATGCCGGCGGCGAATCGCGTTCCACTCGGCGGCCTCGGTGAGGAAGTTCGAGAAGATCGCCGCGCCGTGCTCGGAGGCGATGCTCTCGGGGTGGAACTGGACGCCGTGGATCGGGAAGTCGCGATGCGACAGGCCCATGATCAGGCCGTCGTCGGTCTCGGCGGTGACCTCCAGCGCCTGCGGGAGGCCCTCGCGGCGCACGACCAGCGAATGATAGCGCGTGGCGCTCAGCGGCCCGTTGATGCCGCGGAACGGCCCGCGACCCTCATGGTTGATCCGCGCCAGCTTGCCGTGGACGGGGGTTGGCGCGCGCTCCACGATTCCGCCGAACACCTCGCCGATCGCCTGGTGGCCGAGACAGACGCCGAAGATCGGCGTCTCGCCGGCGGCGCGGCGGATGAGGTCGCAGGAGATGCCGGCTTCGTGCGGCGTGCAGGGGCCGGGCGAGATCACGATCGCGTCGGGCCCCTCGCCCATCACCTCCTCGACCGTGACCTTGTCGTTGCGATGCACAGTCACCCGCGCGCCGAGCGCGCCGATGGCGTGCACGACGTTCCAGGTGAAGCTGTCGTAATTGTCGATGAGGGTGACGGCGGTCATGGCTGAAGGCTCCGCGCGGCAGAAAGCGCGACGGCGAACGGCGCGTCAAGGGCTCTGGGGTTCGCCGAAGGACCTCTTGTCCCTCCCCTTGCAAGGGTAGGGTAGAGGGTAGGGTGGGGATCGTTCAGGATCGAGCGCCGTCCTCAAGCGTGCAGCTCCACGCCCAGCGCTCCCCACCCTTACCTCCCCTCAATGAGGGAGGGATCCGGCTGACGGCGCGCCGGGCGTCATGGGTCAGGCTCTTGTTCCCCTCCCCTTGTGGGGAGGGGTTAGGGGGTGGTGGTCCAGAACAGGACACGGAGAGCGCAGCCGCTCTACGCCGACCGTCCGAGCTTTATCCGGCGCCGACCCACCCCTAGCCCCTCCCCGCAAGGGGAGGGGGACAGAGACGCTGGCTTAATGAGTCACCTCAAATCCGGCGGGGTCTCGAAGCTGCGCTCGTCGAGTGGGGCGCGTTCGACGGGGCGACGATCGGCGCGCGGCTGGTCCAGGATGATGACGTCGTCCGCGGGCGCCTCGCGCGACGTCGCGCCGGTCTGGTCGGCGCCCTCGGTCTCAGGGTCGCGCCGCCGGCGCTCCTGAGCCTCGGCTGTGCGGGCGGCCTTGGCCTTAGCGATCGCCGCGTCGGCCTTCGCCTTGGCTTCGGCCTGGATCTTCGCCTGCTCCTCGGGCGTCTTGGCGCGCGCCATCGCCTCGGCGGTCTGCTGGTCGACGACGATATCGCCCTTCTTGACCGTCTTGTCGTCGACGCCGGACAGCGCCTCGGCCCAGTTCATGCCCTCGGGCTTGCAGGAGCAGCCCGCGACGAACTCCTTGCGGTAGCGGAACGCGTTCTCGAGCTTCGTATAGGGCTGGCCGTCGACGTCGGCGGCGTTCTCCATCTTCCCGCCCGGATTGCCGTAGGCGAACAGCTTCGCCTCGGCGCCGGGGCACGTCGCCTGGCAGATCGCCTCGTCGCGTTTGAAGGCGTTTCGCGTGGTCTGGTACGAGATCGGGAAGAAGAAGCCGTCGCAGGTGCGCACGCAGACGGTGCGGTAGGTCGAGACGCGCGGCGTCTCTCCGGGGCTCATCTCGGGTTCGACCACCGTCTCCTCGCGGACCGTCTCCTGCCCGCCGCCGCCGCCGAACAGCATCTCGAAGAAGCCGCGCTTCTGCTGAGAAGGCTCGCGCGTCACGATCTTGCGCTCGACCAGGCGGTACTGCGGACCGCACTTGTTGCGCGCCAGCGCGAACAGCAGCTCGCGGCGGCGCGGGTCGACGGTCTGCTGCCCGGCCTGGCTGCGCTGCGCGATCAGGCGGTCGAGGCTGACCTGCATCTGCTTCATCTTGCCTTCGAGCGGGCCGCACTCGGCGGGCGGCTCGGGCGCGAAGATGAAGCGGCGCCCGCAGCCGATCCCCTTCGAATAGGCGCTGGTGCGGTCGTAGTCGTTTTGGAGCTTGGCGATCTGCTGCTCGATCTGGCGCGGGTCAGGCCGCTTCGGGCCGCTGCGGTCGAGCGCCGCGAGCTGGGCCTCGAGTCCAAGGCACTGCTGGCCGGCGCTCGGGTCGCCGCCCTCCGGGGCGTCCGGATCGTCCTGCGCGCGCGCGCCGCCGGAAAGCGACAGCACGGCGAGCACCGCGAGCGTCAGGAGTCTCGACCTCATCCGCAACTCATAGCCGATTCAGCTTGCGGGCGCGCCGTTCGGCGCGATCCCGGCCCCCAGCGCCGCTTCTAGCGCGTCCGGAGCGTCCCGCACAGGGCCGCGACAATGGGACGGAAGTGAGATGCCCGGCGAACTCATGTCGACGCTCCTTGCGCAGTGTGGGAGCGTCGTCGGCGCAAGACTGCGTCATGCCCGGACTTGATCCGGGCATCTATCCCGCCCGCGTCCGCGGGTGATGGATCGCCGGGTCAAGCCCGGCGATGACGGCCCTGAAGCGCGGATACGCTTTCAGACGGGCGCGTTGTTGCGCGTGATTTCGACCCGGGCTGCGCCCGGACGCGCGCCGAAGCGACGGTAGATGTAGTCCGTGCCCTCCTTCGCCGCCGACTTCATCGCGAGCGACGTGATCTTGGCGTGGAAGGGCGACAGCGAGCAGGCCGGGTCGGCGTTGCGCGGATCGCCGGTGATGGCGAGCGCCTGGCAGCGGCAGCCGCCGAAGTCGATCTCCTTGCGCGGGCAGCTGGTGCAGGGCTCCTTCATCCAGCTGGTGCCGCGATAGGCCTCGAAGGCCGAGCCGTGGGCCCAGATCTCCGAAAGGCTCTTCTCGGTCACGTAGTCGAACTGGAGGTGCTCGATCGTCTCCGCGGCGTGGCAGGGCAGGACCTTGCCCTGCGGCGTCACGTTGAGCGACTGCTTGCCCCAGCCTCCGACGCAGGGTTTTGGCCGGCGCGCGTAGTAGTCCGGCACGACGGCGTCGATGACCAGCTTGCCCTCAAGCTCCTCGCGCAGCCGGTCCACCGTCGCCGCGGCGCGCATCACCTGCTCGCGCGTCGGCATCAGCATGTCCCGGTTCTCGAGCGCCCAGCCGTAATATTGCGAATGCGCGATCTCGACGCGGCGGGCGCCGAACTCCAGCGCCATCGAGACCAGCGCCTCGATGTTCTCGATGTTGCCGCGATGGATGACGGCGTTGATCGTCAGCGGCAGGCCGAGCTCCAGCACCCAGCCGGCGAAGACGCGCTTCTTCTCATGCGCGCCTTTGAGCCCGGCGATCTTGTCGGCGTTGTCCGGCAGCGCGTCCTGGATCGAGAGCTGGACGTGGTCGAGGCCGGCGTCGGCGAGCTCCTCGAGCTTCTCGCGCGCCACGCCGATTCCGGAGGTGATCAGGTTGGTGTAGAGGCCGACCTTCACCGCATGCGCGGTCAGCTCCACGATGTCCTTGCGCGCGGTCGGCTCCCCTCCCGACAAATGGAGGTGCAGCACGCCCATCGCGGCGGCTTCGGAGAAGACGCGCTTCCAGGTCTCGGTGTCGAGCTCGCCGGAGCGCTTGTCGAGCTCCACCGGGTTCGAGCAGTAGGGGCAGGAGAGCGGGCAGCGGTGCGTCAGCTCCGCCAGCATGCCGAGCGGCGCCGGCGGCGGCACGCGGGTCGCCTGATCCGGGTTCGGGATCGTCATGTCGTTCATGTCGTCCTCCTTCTCCCGGACGTTCAGAAGCTCGCGGGTCGCTTCCGCCGCTCCGTCGTCGTCCCGGCCGAAGTGCCGGGACCCATAAACACCAACGTCGAACCTGCTCGCTGCTCGGTCGACCTCGCGGAAATGGATTCCGGCACTTCGGCCGGAATGACGTCCGGAGGTTTCCGCCACTCCGAACGCCCCGATACCTACGCCAGATCCAGAACCCTCTTGTTGGCGAGGTCTTCCAGCATCTTCTTCACGTCGGTCTCGATCTGCTCGCGCGGGGCCGCATAGGCCGCCGCCAGTTCGTCGACGATGCCCTCGACCGTGCGGACGCCGTCGCAGAGCTCCAGCACCTTCACGGCGATGGCGTCCGGCTTCAGCACGCGCTCGGGCGCGAGCAGCAGCCACTCGTCGCGCACCTCGTCGCGGCGCAGGCGCACGCCGCGCGGCAGCTTCGGGGTCGCGGTGGATGCGACGTCCGTCACTCGGCGGCCTCGCGTTTGGCCGGCGCGTCGGCGGGCACGAAGGCGTCCGGCCAGGGCTGCGCGTAGAGATAGGCGTGCTCCAGCGCGTCGAGCATGGCCCAGAGCATGGAGCACTTGAACTCGAGCGCGCCGATCGCGGCCTGCTGCTGCTCCGGGGTCTTCGCGTTCTCCTTGACGTAGGCGAGGGCGAAGTCGCTGTCGCGCTTGGCCTGCACCGGCCGCGCGGTGAAATAGGCGAGCGTCTCCGGCGTGATGAAGTCGTAGTTCGCCAGCATGCCCGACACCCGGGTCTTGATGACCATCGGCGAGAACAGCTCGGTCAGCGAGGAGGCGATCGCCTCCAGCAGCGACTTGTCCTTCACGAAAGAAAGATACGCGTTCACCGCGAACTTGGTGGCGGGGAGGGCGAGCCGGCCCGACACGACGGCCTCGCGGTCGAGGCCGAGGTCGTCCGTCAGCTTCAGCCACTTGGCGATGCCGCCCTCGCCCTCGCGCTCGCCGTCATGATCGATGATGCGCTGGCGCCAGTCGCGTCGCATCTGCGCGTCCTCCATGCGGGCGAGGATGGCGGCGTCCTTCTGCGGGATGCAGGCCTGATAGAGGTAGCGGTTCAGCGCCCACGCCTCGATCTCGCCGCGCGAGCACGCGCCGGACTGGAGACGCAGCTGGAACGGATGAAGGTGATGGTAGCGGGTCTCGCCGACGTGGCGGAGCCGCGCTTCGAGTTCGTCGGGGGTCAGCAGGTCAGCCATCTCGATCCTCCGCGTCGCGTCAGGCCGCGGTTTGATCGCGGCTCCTCTGTTCGGTTCCCCGGGCGAGGCCCGCCGTGACCTCGAGCCCGTCTTCAGAGACTTCCCATCCCGCCGCCTCCACCGCGCGCCGCTCAGGCGAGCCGTCGATCAGGATCGGGTTGGTGTTGTTGATGTGAATGTAGATCTTGCGACCGACTTTCACACCTTTGAACGCATCCAGAGAGCCACCGTCGCCGGAGATCGGAACGTGGCCCATGCGCCGGCCGGTCTTCACGCCGACGCCGGCCTTCTCCATCTCGTCGTCTTCGAACACTGTGCCGTCGAAGAGCAGCACGTCCGCGCCTTCGACGCGGGCCCGGACGTCGTCGTTCACGACGGCGCAGCCGGGTATGTAGACGAGCCGCGTGCCGTCCTTCTCCATCGTGACGCCGATGGTGTCGCCGGACGTGTCGCCGATCTTGAGGTCTTCGGTCTCCAGATAGAGCGGCACCTTGCCGGGTACGCCGAAGAATTCGATGCGCGTGTCGTCGATCTGGAACGGGCGATCTAGCTCCACGACCTTGCGCGCCACGACGTCCTTCGCGAGCACGCCGAAGATCGGATTGGCGTCGAGCACCGCGGAGATCTGCGACGTCGCGTGGACGGTGAGCGGCGAGCGCTCACGCAGCGTGATCAGGCCGTCGACGTGGTCGACGTCGCCATTGGTGAGAACGACGGAGCCGATCGGCGTCTCGCGCAAGCCCGTCGGCTGGATCTGCTTCGTCGCCAGGATCTGCGAGCGCAGGTCGGGCGAGGCGTTGAACAACGTCCAGCGGCCTTCGCCTGTCTCGACCGCGATCGACGACTGCGTGCGGGGCTTGACCCGCGGGTCGCCGTCCCAGGCGAGCGAGCACACCGGACAGCGGCAGTTCCACTGGGGGAAGCCGCCGCCGGCGCCCGAACCAAGTACGACCATGCGAAGCGCCATGACGTCAGTCCTGTGCTCCGCTGGTCGTCTTGAATTCAGTCAGCGGATGAGCTCAGAGCTCAGCCGGGGAGTACGAGGTCACTTCGAGACCAACCGGAGTCTCGGAAACGATCGGAGCGGTCCAGGCCATGATAGCCTCCTTGGGTTTCAGGTTTCACGTCCCGCGCCGCCGGCGATCGACGATCACCCTCAGCGCCATCGCATAGATAGTGGCGCAAACCGCGTAAGTCGCCTTAATTCTTGGTAATCCGGGACGGCGTTTTCTCAAGAGGTTCTTAGAGTTCGATCCTGCGCGGAATTGTGGCGAACGGGCGTCGGGGCGACCGCCGCTCGCGTCACTGCGGCAGCAGCTCGACGCGGCGGTTCTTCGCCCGGCCTTCCTCGTCCGCGTTCGAGGCGACGGGGGAGAGCAGGCCGACGCCCGCCGGGCGCATCCGTGACGGCGGCACGCCGTAGCCCCTGGCGAGCGCCGCCACGACCGCGTCGGCGCGCGCCTGGCTGAGCCTCTGGTTGAACTCGACGCCGCCGACATTGTCGGTGTGGCCGACGACGTGGACCTTCAGCCCCGGATTGGCGCTCAGGAAGCGCGCGATCTCGTCGAGCGTCGGCTTCGATTCGGGCTGCAGCGTCGCCTTGTTGAAGTCGAAGAACAGGCCGTAGAGCGCGACGCGTCCGGACTGGTCGAGCCCCTTGGCGATCTCTTCGGCCGAGACCACGACCATCTGGTTCTTCAGCTCGCCGCTCTCCAGTGCGTCGAGCCGGACATAGACCTGGCCCTTCACCGGGTTCACGACCGGATTGTAGCCGTCGGCGTATTCGACGACGTAGAGCGCGATGTGGGTGGTGAGCCCGTCCGCCTCCTTCACGGCGGAAAGGTAGCGGGCTTCCTGCTCGCTGTAGCCGAAGACCTGTCCGCCGGGACCCTGCTCCATGACGCGCTGGAGCCCGTCTCCGATCTCGCTCTGCTTGGCCTCGAACAGGATCTTCCAGCCCTTCTCGGCGAGCTCCTGCTTGTAATTGCGGAAGACCTCGGCGGCGGAGGGGCCTTTCGGGACCGAATAGACGTTCTGGCTGAGCCGACCCTCGAGATCGAGCTTTTCATCGTAGACGCCCTTGCGCGTGTCGAAGTCGAAGGCCGGCGTCCTGCCGGTCGCCAGCGTGTATTCGGCGAAGGCCTTCTTCTCGCAGAGCGCGATCGAGGAGCCCTCGAACCGCTTGAGGCCCGCAAGGTCCTTGCAGCCGGTCGCGTCAGCGGCGAAGGCGGGCGCGGCGAGAGCCAGCGAGAGCAGAGCGCCGAGAGCGGCGGAGCGGATGGTCATGTCGGCTGGTCCGTTCTGCTGGGTTAGACGCTCAGGGCGTCGGGGCTGGGAAGTCGCCATATTCGAAGCTCATGGCCATGCCGTCGGGCAGGTCCATGCGGCGCGGCAGGCCGTCCGAAGCGCCGATCAGGATGCGGCTCGACGCCATGCCGCCCGGCTTCAACGGATTGCGCTGCTTGAAGGCGTAGACGTTGACCGCGACGCCACCGAGCGTCTCGCCGTCGGCGGACTGGCAGTCGTTGAGGGGCAGCGCCTTCAGTCCCGCCTCCGCCATCGCGCGGCGCTTGGCGGCGTCGAGCGGGACTTTCATCCAGGCCTTGGCCTCGTGCTCGCGGATGTACATCGCGTCCTTGTGCAGGATCGAGGTCGGTCCGGCCTGCGTCGGGCTCAACATGATGACCTGGCGCACGCCCGGCTGGTCCGGAACTGCGAGCATCGCCTTGACGATCGCGTCGCATTCGGACGGCCCCGCGAAGGCCGTCGCGGGCGAAGCGAGGGCGCAGGCGAGAAGGGCGGCGCGCGGCAGGCGGAACCTCATTTCGGCGTCTCCAAAAATAAGCCCGATCGAGCGGGCCGCCGATCCGTTCAGCGCGCAGTCGGCGCGTTCGAAGCTTTGTCTGCCGACGCGATGCGCCGGTTCAAGCTGATTGGACTATTTTTGGCTGCGAAAGCATCGAGCAATTCGAAGCACGGTATCGGAGGGTGACAGGATCGGCTGGCCGCCGAGGCGCGATCGCCCCGGCTTGCATGCGCGTCGCGCGGCTCACGGCGGATTTTTTCTTGGATTTTTTCGAGATAAGCGCGACACCCCCGCCCAACGAGGAGGATCGGGCGTGACCACGCTGAAGCTGTACAATTCCCTGACGCGTTCGAAGGACGTCTTCACGCCGATCGATCCGGCCGACGTGCGCATGTATGTCTGCGGCCCGACGGTCTACGACCGCGCCCATATCGGCAACGCCCGCCCGGTCATCGTCTTCGACCTGCTGTTCCGGATGCTCCGCCACGTCTACGGCGAGAGCGCGGTCACCTATGTCCGCAACATCACGGACGTCGACGACAAGATCAACGCGCGCGCGGCCGAGCGCGGAATCTCGATACGCGAGCTGACCGAGGGCACGGCGAAAGGCTTTCACGAGGACGTCGCCGATCTCGGCTGCCTGCCGCCGACGCATGAGCCCCGAGCGACCGAGTTCATCTGCCGGGGCGAGGACGAGCTCGACATGGTCAAGCTCGTCGAGCGGCTGATCGCCGGCGGCCACGCCTATGCGGCCGAGGGCCATGTCCTGTTCGACGTCTCGTCGATGCCGGCCTACGGCCAGCTCGCCCGCCGCTCGCTCGACGACATGCAGGCCGGCGCCCGTGTCGAGGTCGCGCCCTACAAGAAGGGCGCGATGGACTTCGTGCTGTGGAAGCCGTCGACCTGCGAAGAGCCGGGCTGGGACAGCCCGTGGGGCAGGGGCCGGCCCGGCTGGCACCTCGAATGCTCTGCGATGTCGGCGGCGCTGCTGGGCGAGGTGTTCGACATCCACGGCGGCGGCATCGACCTGATCTTCCCGCACCACGAGAACGAGATCGCGCAGTCGACCTGCTGCTTCGGCCACGATCGGATGGCAAATGTGTGGATGCACAACGGCTTCCTGCAGGTCGAGGGCGAGAAGATGGCGAAGTCCGCCGGCAACTTCGTCACGATCCGCGAGGTGCTGAACGACTGGCCGGGCGACGTCGCCCGTCTCGCGATGTATGCGGCGCATTACCGCCAGCCGATCAACTGGACGCTGAAAGGTCTGCAGGAGGCGGAGAAGACGCTCGGCCAGTGGTTCGACGCCGCTTCCGAAGGCGCCGAAGCGCGGCCGGCGCCGGGCGTGCTCGAGGCGCTCGCCGACGACCTCAACACGCCGAAGATGATCGCGGAGATCCACCGGCTGAAGTCGGAAGGCGGCCGCAAGGCGCTGGCCGGCACGCTCGGCTTCCTCGGCTTCCGGCCGGACGCCTACGCCGACTGGTCGGCCGCCCACGCGCCGGAGCCGGAGATGCCGGTCGCCGAGATCGAGCGCCTCATCGACGCCCGGCTCGCCGCCCGCCGCGAAAAGAACTTCGCCGAAGCCGACCGCATTCGCGACGAGCTGCTGGCCAGGGGGATCGCGGTGAAAGACGGAGCCGGCGGCACGACCTGGGACGTCGTGCGATGACGGACCTCGCCGACCTTTCGCCCAAGGCGGCCGCCGCCGCTTGGCGTCCGCCGAGCGAGCTGGAGGTCGAGCGCGATCTCTCGGCTTTCGCGGCGCTTGTCCGTGAAAGGTTCGGCGCGCATGTGGAAGGGCTCTACCTGTTCGGAAGTCGCGCGCGTGGCGACAACCGGCCGGAGAGCGACGCCGACGTCGCGGTCGTCATCGACGACGCCGCCGCGCGGCAGGACGGACTGGAGACCGAACTGGTCGAACTCGCCTTCGAAGTTCTGCTCTCGGGAAAAACCGTGATCGAGCCGTTTCTGATCCCGTCGTCGGGATGGTCGGACCCCGATCTTCTGCACAACCGATCTCTCGGCCGGGCCATGAAGCGCGACGGGCGCCGCGTGTTATGAGCGTTTCCGACGAACTCATGGCCAAGGCGGAGCGGGCGCTTACGACGGCCTCTGTTGTGCTGGACGATGGCGATTCCGACGCCGCCGCCGGCCGCGCCTACTACGCTGCCTTCAACGCCGCACGTGCGGCTCTCGCCAGCGTCGCGGAGGTTGATCCCGAAGCGATCAAAACCCATTCGGGACTGATCGCGCGCTTCTCGGAGGCGCTGATCCGCACGGGAGTGGTGGGGGCGGATTTGGGCCGCACGCTTGCCGTGCTCGCCAAGGATCGTGCGGTCGCCGACTACGACGGGCGCGTCATCGAGGCCGGAAAAGCGGCGCAGGACGTCGCTCTCGCCAAGGCTTTCGTGGCCGAGATCAGGCGGCTGCTTTCGCCCGAGAGCGACGCCCCATGAACCGCGAACGCCTCTACCTGTTCGACACCACGCTGCGCGACGGCGCGCAGACGGCCGGGGTCGACTTCACGCTCGACGACAAGATCGCTGTGGCGCAGATGCTCGACCGGCTCGGCGTCGACTATGTCGAGGGCGGCTATCCAGGCGCCAATCCGACCGACACCGAGTTCTTCGCGCGGCCGCGCACGGAAAAGGCGACGTTCACCGCCTTCGGCATGACGAAGCGGGCGGGCCGTTCGGCCGCCAATGATCCGGGCCTTCAGGGCGTGCTGCAGGCGCAGGCAGGGGCCTGCTGCTTCGTCGCGAAAAGCTGGGATTTCCACGTCACCAACGCCCTCGGGGTGACGCTCGAGGAGAACCTCGAGTCGATCCGCGAGACGGTCGCGGCCTCGGTCGCCGCCGGCCGCGAGACCATGGTCGACTGCGAGCACTTCTTCGATGGCTACAAGGCCAATCCCGACTATGCGCTCGCCTGCGCCAGGGCGGCGCGCGACGCGGGCGCGCGCTGGGTAGTTCTTTGCGACACCAATGGCGGGACGACGCCGGAAGAGGTCGCCGACATCGTCGGGCGCGTCGCGGAGGTCGTGCCGGGGAAGAATCTCGGCGTCCACGCGCATGACGACATGGGGCTCGCGGTCGCGAACTCGCTCGCGGCGGTCAAGGCGGGCGCGCGGCAGATCCAGGGCGCGCTGAACGGGCTCGGCGAGCGCTGCGGCAACGCCAACCTGACCACGCTGATCCCGACGCTGAAGCTGAAGCCGGATTTTTCCGACCGTTTTGAGGTCGGCGTGTCCGACGAGGCGCTGGCGGGCCTGTCGTCGCTGTCGCGCGCCTTCGACGAGCTGATCAACCGGCCGTCCAACCGCTACGCCCCTTATGTCGGCGCCAACGCCTTCGCGACCAAGGCCGGCATCCACGCATCCGCGATCCTCAAGGACCCACGCACTTACGAGCACATTGCGCCGGACAGCGTCGGCAACCACCGCCGGCTGCTGGTTTCTGACCAGGGCGGCAAGTCGAACCTCCTTTCCGAGCTGGCGCGCGTCGGCGTCGAGGTCGACAAGTCCGATCCGCGGCTCGACCGGCTGCTCGCCGAGGTGAAGGCGCGCGAGGCGCAGGGCTACGCCTACGAGGGCGCGGAGGCGTCCTTCGCGCTGCTGGCCAAGCGCGCGCTGGGGCGCGTACCGGACTTCTTCACCGTGGAGAGTTTCCGCGTGATGGTCTCGCGGCGGCGCGACCCGCTCGGCGGTCAGATCACCGTGTCGGAGGCCGTTGTGAAGGTCACCGTCGACGGCGAACCGCTGATCACGGCCGCCGAAGGCATCGGTCCGGTCAACGCGCTCGACCTTGCGCTCCGCAAGGACCTCGGGCGCTACCAGCCCTTCATCGCCCAGCTCCGCCTCACCGACTACAAGGTGCGCATCCTGAACGGCGGCACCGACGCGATCACCCGCGTGCTGATCGAATCGACCGACGGCGACGGCGAGGTCTGGACCACCGTCGGCGTGTCGCCGAACGTCGTCGACGCCTCGTTCGAGGCGCTCACGGACAGCCTGACGTACAAACTGCTCAAGGCGAACGCCCCCGCGCCGTGATTTCTGCAGCGGAAATATAAGGTTAAAACAACGTCTTAATCCGTCCTGCGCGCTACCGCGCCAATGATGTCTATAAAATCTATCGACAAAGTCATATCAGGGATGTTTTCTCCCCCGTCCGAGCAACGAGCGAGTCGGGGGCGATATGGCCGGACGGATCACGCGGCGCGGCGTGCTGAGAACAAGCCTTCAGGCGGCGGGCGTCGCCATGGCGGCGGGGGCGCTGGGCCGCCCGGTCGAGACGCTGGCGGCGCCGGCTGTCGCGAAGGACGGGCGCCGGCCGAACGTCCTGTTCATCCCGATCGACGACATGAACGACTGGAACGGGTGGCTCGGCGGCTATCCGGGCGTGAAGACGCCGAATCTCGACCGGCTCTCGCGCCTCGTCACAGGCTTTCGCCGCGCCTATACGCCGTCGCCCGCCTGCCAGTCGGCGCGCGCCTCGATCCTGTTCAGCGTGGAGCCGTTCCGCAGCGGCGTCTACACCAACAAGACCGGCAACTGGCCCGACACCATGCTCCGCGAGCGGCCCTCGATCGTCCGCTGGTTCAGGGACGCCGGCTACAGGACGATCGGGACCGGCAAGATCTTCCACGGCGGCTGGCGCGGGGAGGGCGACGGCGACTCGGCCGCCAATGATCCCAAGGCGTGGACGGATTTCGAGTACCTCGCCGACCTCCGCGAAAACGGCAAGGAGACCCTGGACTGGGGTCCGAGCGGCAAGCAGACGTCAGAGACCGAGGACGTCGCGCGGGCGCGCTGGATGGTCAGGAACGTCCTGTCGAAACGCCACGACAAGCCGTTCTTCGCCGCGCTCGGGATCCGCAAGCCGCACATGCCCTGGGTCGTCCCGCAGAAGTGGTTCGACGCGTACCCGATCGACAGGATCCGCTACCCGCTCGGCGCGCTGGACACTGAGAACACGTCGGTCGGGACCAACAAGGACGATCGCGACCTGCCAGCGGGCGGCAAGGAGATGGTCCGGCAATATGTCGACGACCATCGCAAGATCATCGCCGGGAAGGGCTGGAAGTCGGCCATCCAGGCCTACCTCGCCGCGATCTCACTTGCTGACGAGGCCGTGGGCGTGCTGCTCGATGGCCTGCTCGAGGGACCGAACGCCTCCGACACGATCGTCTGCGTCTGGTCGGATCACGGCTGGCAGCTCGGCGAGAAGCTGGCCTGGCGCAAGTTCACGCTCTGGGAGCGCGCGACCCATGTGCCGCTGCTGATCGGCGGGGAGGGGCTGCGCTCGGGGCCGACCGACGCGCTGATCTCCTCGCTCGACATCTATCCGACGCTCGCCAAGCTCGCGACCGGCGAGGTCCCGGAGGGGCTCGATGGCGTGTCATTCGCCGACAAGCTCAGGGGCAAGGGCGGCGGCGAGCCGCGCGATCATGTGCTGACGACCTGGGCGCTGGACGTCGGCGAAGGCAGGAGCGGGGACAAGGACAAGCATTTCGCCGTCCGCACCGACACGCACCGGCTGATCGTCTATGGCGACGGCGGCCGCGAGCTCTACGACGAGCGCTCCGATCCCTGGGAATGGGACAACCTCTGCCACAAGCCTGACAAGGAGACGGCGGCGCTAGCCGATCGCCTCGCCGCCTACATCCCGCGCCGCGCCGCCGACGCCGCGCCGAAGCCCGAAGCCGAGGCAGTCGACTAGGGCGTGATGCGTTTGGTCCGGGTCGTCATCGCCGGGCTTGACCCGGCGACCCGTCGGCCGCGGCCGGCGCGAGGGATGGCCGGGTCAAGCCCGGGCATGACGCGGTGGTCCAACTCGAAATCATCTTGCTTTAATCCCCGAGCGACGCCGCGCTGACCGGCTCTGACGCGAACTGGCGGCGGTAGAGCACGACCAGGACGGCGAGGCTGGCGCCGATCAGAACATAGGGGCTGACGAACCAGCCGAGATAGGCGAGCACGAAGAACAGCGCGCGCAGGCCGCGGTTGAAGTGGCGGCCGGCCTCGATGTTCATGCGCGCCGCCCGTTCGATCGCGACCGCCATCTGGGGCGTGCCGGCCTCTTGGGGCGGCGGCGCCGACACCACGAGGATCGAGCAGTAGTTGAACAGCCGGTAGGCCCAGACGAACTTGAAGAAGGCGTAGACGAAGATCGCGGAGAAGCCGAGCGCCTTGACGTCGTAGAGCTGGACGGTCGTCTCGATGCCGAAGGGCAGCGAGGCGAAGACCTGCACCGCCTGATCGCTCGCGCGCAGCGCCGCGAGCCCGCCGCCGATCGCGATCAGCGAGGTCGAGGCGAAGAAGGCCGCTCCGTTCTGCAGGCCCTGCATCGCGATCGAATCCGGCATGCGGGCGTCGCGCCGCGCCATCCGCTCCATCCAGTTGCGCCGCCTCTTGGCCATGATGGCGTTGAGGCTCTTCGGCGAGAGCTCGGAATGGAAGTGATGGCCGATCCAGGCGGCGAGGAACACGCCGAGGGCGACGAGGTCGAGAGGCGAGAAGACGTTCGTCATGGCGCCAGACTAGCCCGCGGCGTCGAACTTCACATCAGGCCGAGCGAGCGCAGTTCCGCGACGAGATGGCCGGGCAGGCCGGGCGCGAGATTCTCGTCCTCGGCGAGATCCGCCGGAGCCTCGTTCGCCGGCAGGTAGCGCCAGCCCTGGAAGGGCCGCCGCGGCGTCGGGCGCACAGGCACGAGCTCCGGGACCATCACGATGGCGCAGCGGTCGGTTCCGTCGGCGTCCTTCACGGCCCGCAGCTCGCTGATCCTCTGGCGGACCAGAATCGTTCCCTTGATCACCCAGTAGAGCGAACCGCCGTCGAGCACCTCGGCGGCGCGCTTCGGCATGGTCCGGGTGACGTGCGCCTGCTCCTCCGGCGCGCCGCGCCGGCGCCTGTCGGCCATGCGCTCCGCGATCCAGGCGCGCAGCTCCTCCGGCGAATCGCAGCCGACGCACAGCTTCTGGAGATGAAGGGTCATTGCGCGCGTCCGCTCAGATGCCCGGCGCGACTTGCCAGCCGGCGACGTCCATCTTGTTGCGCAGGCTCTCGCACTTCTGGACGCTGATTCCGGGAAGCGTCGGAATGGGGCGGCGGTTGGCCTTGGCCAGCGCGTCGATCGATTCCTTGCAGGCGAAGACCTGCACGCCAGCGACGCGCGTCTTCATGTAGTCGCGCTGCACGGTCGACGTCCCCGGAATCGCGATGATCACGCCGGCGCCCGCGAGGATGATGCGGAACGTCCGCCCGCGTCCGCCCTTGACGAAGTCCGCGCCCGCCCTGAGCGCGCGCAGGAAGCCCGACGGATCGTGGCTGACGATGGTCACATATTGCTGATCGCCGGGCGCGGCCGCCGCGCCTGTCAGCGGCGGCACGACGACAGCCGCCGCGAGGCAGGCGCCGAGGAGACGACCGCGCGGCGTCGCGGCCCGCCTCATTCGTCGTTCGACAGCAGACCCCGGAACATGTGCTCGATGAAGTTGCGCTCTTCGCCGGCCGTCGGGGTGGTGTTCGTCACGTAGTCGATCAGCTTGCCGTCTTGCATGCCGTAGTTCGCGACGCGCTGGACCTTGCGGTTCTGGTCGAAATAGACCGCGACCACCTGCTGATCGGTGATCTTCGGGTTCATGAAGGCGACCGGCCGGTGCGTCTTCTGGCTGATGTAGTAGTAGACCTCGCCCTTAAGCGTCGCGGTCGTCGACGGCGTGCCGAGAACGACCAGGACCTGCTCCTGGCTCGAGCCGACCGGGACCTGCTGCAGCGCGTTCGGGGCCATCACATAGCCCTTGGTCTGGTCCTCGGCGCAGCCGGTCAGCGCAAGCGCTCCGACGGCGGCGGCGAGGAAGGCCGCGGAGCGCGCGGTCAGCTTGGTCTTCACACTCATCTCCGGACGTCCTCCCGAAACGCACGACGCTCTTTCGGCCCGTCGCGTGGCGCCCACCCGCGTCGCGGCCGTCGGCGAAGGCTTCGTCCCCGCAAGGCTTGCCCCTTCGCCGGCCTTGGCGTAACCCGCAGGCGGCCGCAGTTCAACTGGCGGCGGTATCAAGACGCGCCGCGGGCGCGAAAGCCGGATGTTCGCGGGACTTTTCAACAAGCGCGCCCGACCGTCGGACGACCGGGGCGAAGCGATCTACGCCGCGATCGTGGCGGCGGCGCGACGGCCGGAGCTCTATCGGGACCTCGGAGCGCCCGACTCGCTGCCCGGCCGCTTCGAGCTCATCGTGCTGCACGCGGCGCTCGCGCTGAGGCGGCTCCGTCGTGAGGCGACGCAGGACGCCGCGGCGCTTGGCCAGTCGGTGTTCGACGCCATGGTCCGCACGCTCGACGCCAACCTGCGCGAGATCGGCGTCGGCGACCTGTCGGTCCCGAAGCGGATGAAGGCCATGGCGCAATCCTTCTATGACGGGGCGAAGGCCTACGACGCCGCGCTCGACGCGGGAGACGAGGAGATGCTGGCGAAAGCTCTCGACAAGAACGTTTTCGGCGGCGCGTCGCCGGCCGCAGCCCTGCGGCTCGCCCGCTACGCCGTCCGCGCGGACGCCGATCTCGCCGCACGGCCGGTCGACGGCGCCGGCTGGCCGGCGTTCCCGCCTGTCGAGGAGGCGCGCTCGTGAGCCGGCTCCCGCTGTCCCGGCCGCTGATCGTGGCGACCGTGCCGCCGCAGGGCGAGACGATCGAGATCGTCGCGGACGAGGCCGAGCGCGCGGCTCTCGCCGCGGAGAACGAGGTCGAAAGCATCGAGCGGCTCGTCGCCCGGCTCGACGTCCGGCCGACCGGCAGGGACGGGCTTTCCGTCCGCGGGCGCGTCGAGGCGCTGACGACGCGGATCTGCGTGGTGACGCTCGATCCGTTCATCGAGGCGGTCGACGAGGAGGTCGAGGTGCGATTCGCGCCGGAGACGGAAAGCGCCGCCCGGGACGCCATCGAAGACGGCGCCGACGACGCGCCGGACCCGATCGTCGCAGGCGTGGTCGATCTTGGCGCGGTCGTCGCCGAATTCTTCACGCTCGGGCTGGATCCTCATCCCCGCAAGCCGGGAGCGACCTTCGACGACGCCGGCGAAAATCGCGCCGCCGCATCGCCCTTCGCCGCCCTTCGCGACCTCAAGCGCGACGAATGAGAACCCGATCGTGGCCGGCGCGTTCTGGTCTTGCCACCACGGCGGCGCACGTTATGGTCCCGCGCCCGAACCGCCGCCCTTCCCGAGCGGCGCCCCCCAACGCCGCGTCTTCGCCACGCGGCGCGCTCTCCCGGCCCAGGACGTATGACTGACAAGGTCCGCATCGCACTCGACGCCATGGGCGGGGACCATGGGCCGGAAGTCGTCGCGCCGGGCGCAGCGATCGCTTTGTCCCGCAAGCCCGACCTGAACTTCCTGTTCGTCGGCGACGAAGCGCGCATCCGGCCGCTGCTCGACGCCGACCCGGCGCTTCGGGCCGTGTCCGAGATCCAGCACACCGACGTCTCGGTGGCGATGGACGACAAGCCAAGCGTCGCGCTGCGGAAGGGCCGCTACAAGTCGTCGATGTGGCTGGCTCTCGAGGCGGTGAAGGCCCGCCGGGTCGACGCGGCGATCTCGGCGGGCAACACCGGCGCGCTGATGGCGATGTCGCGGCTTTGCGTGCGCATGACGCCGGGCGTCGAGCGTCCGGCGATCGCCGCGATCTGGCCGACCATACGCGGCGAATCCATCGTGCTCGACGTCGGCGCGACGATCGGCGCGGACGCGAACCAGCTGGTGAGCTTCGCGGTGATGGGCGCCGCCATGGCGCGCATCCTGTTCGACATCGACCGGCCGACGGTCGGCCTGCTCAACATCGGCGTCGAGGAGGTCAAGGGCGTCGAGCAGGTCAAGGAGGCGGCGAGCCTTCTGCGCGAGGGAGATTTCCCGCGTCTCGATTTCCGCGGGTTCGTCGAGGGCAACGACATCGGCAAGGGCACGGTCGACGTGGTGGTGACGGAGGGCTTCTCCGGAAACATCGCGCTCAAGACGGCGGAAGGCACCGCCAAGCAGATCGGCGAATATCTCCGCTCCGCCATCAGCCGGACGCTGATGTCGAAGATCGGCTACGTGCTCGCCAAGCACGCCTTCGACACGCTGCGGGAGAAGATGGATCCCCGCAAGGTCAATGGCGGCGTGTTCCTCGGCCTCGACGGCGTGGTGATCAAGAGCCACGGCGGGACGGACGCCGAGGGCTTCGCTTCCGCCGTCGAGCTCGGCTACGACATGGCGCGTTACGACCTGATGGAGAAGATCCATCAGGGCTTCGCCTCGGTCGCGCCCGAGCCCGCCGCGCCGGCGCTGGCCGGAGTCGCCTCGTGAGCCTGATCCGATCCGTGGTGCGTGGTTGCGGCTGCTATCTGCCGCCGGACGTCCTGACGAACGACGACCTCGCGAAACAGGTCGACACCTCGGACGACTGGATCGTCCAGCGCACGGGCATCCGGCAGCGCCATGTCGCCTCGGCCGGCGAGATGACCTCCGACCTCGCGCTCGCCGCCGCCCGCGCCGCGCTGGCGGACGCCAAGATGTCGGCGGACGAGATCGACCTCATCGTGCTGGCGACCTCGACGCCGGACAACACCTTCCCGGCGAGCGCGGTGTCGGTGCAGGCCGGGCTCGGGATCACTCAAGGCTTCGCCTTCGACGTGCAGGCGGTGTGCTCCGGCTTCGTCTACGCGCTCGCGATCGCCGACAAGTTCCTCGTGTCCGGCCAGCACAAGCGGGCGCTCGTCATCGGCGCCGAGACCATGTCGCGCATCCTCGACTGGACCGACCGGACCACCTGCGTGCTGTTCGGCGACGGGGCGGGCGCGGTCGTGCTTGAAGCCGTCGAAGGCGACGCCGAGGGCAGGGGCGTCCTAACCACGCATCTGAGGTCGGACGGACGCCACAAGGGCAAGCTGTTCGTCGACGGCGGCCCCTCCTCGACCGGCACCGTCGGGCATCTGCGCATGGAAGGCCGCGAAGTCTTCCGTCACGCCGTCGGCATGATCACGGACGTGATCCGCGACGCCTTCGAGGCGACCGGCGAGACGGCCGAGACGATCGACTGGTTCGTGCCGCACCAGGCCAACCGCCGCATCATCGACGCGAGCGCCCAGAAGCTCGGCATCGCGCCCGAGAAGGTCGTGATCACGGTCGACCAGCACGGAAACACTTCCGCGGCGTCCATTCCGCTCGCGCTGGCGGCGGCTCTTGCCGACGGTCGCATCAAGCGCGGCGACCTCGTCCTGCTGGAGGCGATGGGCGGTGGATTCACGTGGGGATCGGCGCTGCTGCGCTGGTGATTCTTTCCTGAATCCACAGCACATGGCCGGCTTCCCGCAGATTGACCCGCGCGGGCTTGCCCAATAGCTTCGTTCCGAGGGGACGAGGGTCACAAGATCGCGCTCGACGCGGCGGACTTTGGGGAGATCGACTGAATGGCGGGGCGAACAGTCACGCGGGCGGACCTCTGCGAGGCCGTCTACCAGAAGGTCGGGCTGTCCCGGACCGAATCCGCCGCGCTCGTCGAGATGGTGCTGTCCGAGATCGGCGACTGCCTGGAGCGCGGGGAGACCGTCAAGCTCTCGTCGTTCGGCTCGTTCGTGGTGCGCGAGAAGGGGCAGCGCGTCGGGCGCAATCCCAAGAGCGGACAAGAAGTGCCCATTCCTCCGCGGCGCGTGATGGTGTTCCGGCCATCCAATATCCTGAAGAGCCGCATCAATGGCGGCGAGGAGCATACGGGGAACGGATCGGCGTGAGCTTCGAGGCGGGGGACGAACCGAGAAACGTCGGCGGCAAGGGCCCCGACGCGTTCCGCACCATCAGCGAGGTCGCGGACGAACTCGGATTGCCGCAGCACGTCCTTCGCTTCTGGGAGACCCGCTTTCCCCAGATCAAGCCGATCAAGCGCGGCGGCGGCCGCCGCTACTACCGACCCGGCGACGTCGATCTTCTGCGCGGGATCAAGCAACTCCTCTACGGGGAGGGCTACACGATCCGCGGCGTGCAACGAATCCTGCGCGAGCAGGGCGGCCGAAAGCTCGCCCAGTCCGCCGGCTCGGCCGCCGTCGAGACGACGCTGCCCGACGACGGCCCTTCGCTCTACGCGCCGCGCCGCCAGGAACCGGTCTTCGAGCTTGAGGCCGAAGAACCCGAGCCGGTCGTGCGGCGCCCCGCGGCCGAGGACCTCGAGCCGGAGTCTCGCGGCGTCGACGACGCCCGGGACGACCAGCCGTCGGCCGACAGGCCTGGTCTGACGGAGGCCCAAACGCGCCGTTTGGCCGCGGCGCTGGACGATCTCACAGAGTGCCGCCGTATTCTTGACGGCTGGTCCTGAACGCGGCGCCATAGTCGCGACGTTGCAATCCCCGGTTATCCGAACGAAAAGGGTAGCTGGATGATGGAAGCGGGCGGGTATGGCGGCGTTGCGTAGGCTCAGGAACGGCTTTCCGTCGCCACGATTGTTGGCGGTCGGAGCCGTTTGCGCGCTTGTCGCCGCCGCTCACGCCCAGCCGGCGCCGGACGGCCCGCCTCCTGCCGCAGCTGCCGCCGTCCCCGGCGTGTCCTACGCCACCTCGTTCCAGGTCGACGGAGGCGACAAGGACGTCGAGAAGATCGCGACCGACACCTCTTCGCTGAAGACGCTCGAGAAGGAGCCGCCGCCGGGTCCTCCAGGCCTCGTCGGCCGCGCGAAGGCCGATATCGAGCGTATTTCGGCGGCGCTGTCCGCGACGGGTCGCTACGGCGCCGTCGTCGACGTCACGGTCGCGGGCGTCTCGGCGACCTCTCAGAGCGCGCCGGACGCGGCGCAACGCTCGCGCAAGCCTGTCCCCGTCGTCGTGGTCGTCCATCAGGGACCGGTCTTCACCTTCGGTTCCGTGCGCGTGCAGCCGCTGGACGCCCCGGCTTCGCGCGTCGACTTCAACCTCCGCAAGGCCGGCTTAGAGCCCGGCAAGCCGGCTCCGTCCGCGGTGATCTTCGCCGCCGAAGGCAAGATCGTCGACCAGCTCCGCGCCGACGGCTACCCCTTCGCCGCCACCAAGGGCCGCGACGCGACGGCGGACCATACCCGCAAGCAGCTCGATCTCGTCATCAAGGTCGCCGCCGGCCCGCAAGCGCCGTTCGGCGAGGTGACCGTCTCCGGAACCAAGGAGGTCGATCCGCGGGTCGTGCGCGGCCGCGTCCCCTTCAAGCCGGGCGACCGTTACGATCCGGAGAAGGTGCGCGAACTCCGCGAGGAGATCGCCAAGCTCGACGTGTTCTCCTCCATCCGTATCCGCGAGGCGGAGAAGCCGGACGCCTCCGGTCGTGTGCCGATCGCCATCGAGGTCGAGGAGAAGAAGTTCCGCTATGTCGGTGCCGCGGCCAAGTGGGATTCGATCGACGGCGCCGGCGTCAACGCCTATTGGGGCCACCGCAACCTGTTCGGCGGCGCCGAGAAGCTGAGGCTCGACGCGGGCGTCGGGCGGCTGATCACCAACAAGCCGGCCGAGTATGAGTACCAGCTGCGCGCTCAGTTCGAGAAACCGGGCGTCATCACCGGCTTCACCGACCTGCTCGTCGAGATCGAGGCGCTGCGCGAGCGCACCGACGCCTACTGGCGCGACGGCATCCGCGGCCAGGTCGCGCTGCGCCAGCGCATCAGCAGCGATCTGTCGATCCAGGGCGGCGTCGAGGTCGAAGCCTCCGACATCCGCGACACGATCGGCGAGAAGAACTACCTGCTGGTCGGCCTGCCGATGAGCGCGACCTTCGACAACACGGACAACAAGCTCAATCCGAGCGAGGGCGTGAAGCTGACGCTCGCGGCCGCGCCTTATTACAATGCGCAGGGCGAGCAGAAGTCGCTCAGCATCTTCAAGGCGCAGATCTCGTCCTACTTCGCCTTCGACGAGGACGGCCGCTTCATCCTCGCCGGCAAGATCGGCGCGGGCTCGATCGTCGGGCCGAGCTCGACCGAGGACGTGCCGGCGAACCGGCGCTTCTTCGCGGGCGGCGGCGGCTCGGTGCGCGGCTTCGCCTATCAAAGCGCGAGCCCGTCCTGCAAAGAGAAGTTCCCGCCGCCCGACAAGGCGCTGATCTGCAACGACGACCAGCCCTTCGGCGGCCGCAGTCTGCTGGAGAGCTCGGTCGAGGCGCGGATCAAGGTGACCGACACGATCGGGGTGGTGCCGTTCGTCGACGCGGGCGCCGCCTTCGACAAGACCTATCCCGACTTCAAGGAGGACATCCGCGTCGGCGCCGGCGTCGGCCTGCGCTACTATACCAGCATCGGCCCGATCCGCTTCGACGTCGCGACGCCGGTGATGGGCCGCACGAGGAACGATCCGCGCGTGGCGTTCTACGTCTCGATCGGGCAGTCGTTCTGATGGCGATCCTCAAGCGCGCCCTGATCGTCTTTGGGATCCTGCTGCTGATCCCGGTGGTCGTGCTGGCCGCCGCCTTCGCCTACCTCACCACGGCGCACGGCCTCTCGACGATCGCCTCGGTCGCGTCGAAATATGCGAGCTCCGACGACACCAAGATCTCCATCGGCGACATCGAGGGCTCGTTTCCCTACGACCTGACCCTGAAGGACGTGAGGCTAGCGGACCGCAAGGGCGAGTGGCTGACGGTCGACCGCGCGCGCGTCGTCTGGTCGCCGCTCGAGCTCTATTCCCGCAAGCTCACCGTCAATCTGGTCGATGTCGGCAAGGTCGAGGTCGCCCGCCAGCCCGACTATCCGGAAGCCGACGAGCCGGCGCCGCCGCCGGATCCCAACGCGCCGCTGTTCCCGCAGTTGCCGATCGAGATCAAGCTCGAGAGGTTCGCGCTCGCGGACCTCGGCCTGGCCGCACCGGTTATCGGGACGCCCGCGCGCCTTGCTGCGACCGCCGCGGCGACCGTCCGCCAGCCCAAGGACGGCGTCTCCGCCGAATTCGACGTCCGCCGCACCGACGGCACGAAGGGCCAGTTCGCCGGCCGCGCCCGGTTCGTCCCGGCGACCAACGGCGTCGAGATCTCGCTGCGCGGCTCGGAGCCGGCCGGCGGCCTCGTCGCGCGCATGGCGAACATCCCGGGCCTTCCCCCGGTCGAGGTCGGCATGGACGGCGCAGGCACGCTCGACGCGCTGCGGACCCAGCTCGTGGTGACCGCCGGGACGCAAGGCAGGATCGACGGCGCCGGCGAGGTCCGGCGGGAAGGGGAGGGACGGCGCGTTACGCTCGACCTCAACGGAACCCTCGCCGCCCTCGTCCAGCCGACGGTCGCCGATCTTGTCGACGGCATGAGCAAGGTCTCGGCCGAGGCGGTCGTTCCGGACAAGGGGCCGATCCAGATCGTTCGCGCGGACGTGGACGTCGCAGCGGCCCGGTTGAACGCGCGGGGCGCCGTCGACGCGGACGCCGAGACGCTGGACGTCTCCTATGATCTGAAGGCCGGCGACTTCGCGCGCTTCGCAAAGCTGCTGCCGGGCGTGTCGTGGGTTTCGGCCAGCGCGCGCGGCACGGCGAAGGGGCCGATCGAGCATCCGGAGATCCGCGCCAGCGCCGACGCCGGCGGGCTCGTCGTTCCACAGGGCTCGTTCCAGACGGCGAAGGTCGAGCTGACGGCGACGCCAGATGGTCCGCTGTCGCAGGACACGACCAAGGTGAAGGCGCTCGTGACCGGCGAGGCGGACGGCGTCAAGTTCGCCGACGACCGGCTGTTCGCGGGCGGCCGCAAGTTTACGCTGGCGCTCGACGCCACAAGCAGCCTCAAGGGCGAGGCCGACATCCGCAAGGCCGACGTCAGCCTCGACGACGTCAAAGCGAGCTTCGTCGGCCAGGCGTCCCCGGACGCGGCGAAGGGCAAGGCGACAGTCAACGCGGCCGACCTCTCGACGCTCGCTCCCGCCGTCGGCATGCCGCTCGCCGGAGCGCTCGATCTCGCCGCCGACCTCGACGTCGCCTTCGACATGTCGCGGCTGAACCTCTCCGCGAACGGCACCGGTTCCGGCCTTGCGACGGGCGTCGCTCAGGTCGACGCGCTGACCGGCGGCGACCTCTCGATCCAGGGCGGCGTCACGCGGACCGAGGACGGCTCCATCGTCTTCCGCGACTTCGATGCGCGGGGCGAGCACATCGTCGTCGCCGCGAACGGCGCTGTCACAGACGCGCGGGCGGACGCCAGGATCCTCGCCGAGATCGACGATCTGTCGAAGCTCGACCCGCGCGCGGCGGGGGCCGCCAAGGTTGCGGCGGATCTCACCGGCAAGCTCGATGATCTCGGCCTCAAGGCCCTGGTCTCGATCCCCGATGGCAAGGCGCTGGACAAGACGCTCAAGGACATCGAGGTCAGCGTCGACGCAACGGATGTGACCGGGGCGATCGGCGGGACCCTCGCACTCGCAGGCTCGCTCGACGGCAAGGCGGTGAAGGGCGGCGGCCGGCTGCGCTCGGACGGCGAGCTGCGGCGGATCGAGGGGCTCGACCTTGCGATCGCGCAGACGACCGTGACCGGCGACGTCGCGGTCACGCCGAAAGGCCTCGCCGATGGCAAGCTCGCCTTCGCCTCGCCGGACCTGTCCGAGATCGGCGCGCTGGCGCTCACCGAACTCGCCGGCCGCGTCAGCGGCGACGTCGCGCTGTCGTCCGAGGGCGGCGTGCAGCGCGCCGTCGTGAAGCTGCAGGGCTCGGACATCGCCGCGCCCGGCGTGACGGTCGGCTCGATCGACGCCGACGTCACCGCCGTCGATCCGGCCGGCAAGCTGACCCTCGACGGCACCGTCAACGGCCGCTCGATCGCCGCCGGCGGTCAGGCGATCGATTCGCTCGCGGTCATCGCCAAGGGCGCGCCGGACGGTATGGATGTCGATTTGGACATGGAATCGAAGGCGCTCGCCTCCTCCGCCAAGGCCGCCGCCCGCGTCGTCTACGCGCCGCGCGAGACGCGCATCGAGCTCCGCAAGCTCGACCTCGCCGGGGGCGGCAAGACCGCCTCTCTTACCGGGCTCGCCCCGGCCGAGATCCGGCTCGCCGACAAGACCGTGCAGATCACGGGGTTCTCGCTGCGGTCGGGCGAGGGCGGCGTGCTCGACATCTCCGGCGAAGCCGGCGAGCAACTGAACCTGAACCTCGGCCTGCGCGACCTGCCGCTTGCGCTCGGCAACGCCTTCACGCCGGGCCTCGGCCTCTCCGGCGCCGCGTTCGGCGACGCGCTCGTCACGGGCCGGGCGGACGACCCGAAGGTCGCCTTCAACCTCTCGGTCGCGGAGCTGACCGTCGAGAAGCTGCGCAACGCCAGGGTCCCGCCGCTCACCGTCGTGACGAAGGGCATGCTCGAGGGCGGCCGCGTCGGCACGACCACGACCGTCACCGGCGCGAACGGCATCGACGCCGTGATCGACGGCTCCGCGCCGCTTGGCGACGGCGACCTCGACATGAACGTCCGCGTCCGCAACCTCCCGCTCGCGCTCGCCAACGTGGTCCAGCCGGAGCTCGGCTTCGGCGGGCGGATGGAGGCCGACGCGCGCGTCACCGGCTCGGTGCGGGAGCCGAACGGGACCTACCGGGCGAAGGTGTTCGACTTCACCTCCACCAATGCACGGGGCGTTCCGCCGATTCTGCTGGACGCCAAGGGCGAGCTGCAGGGCAAGCGCGTCACCACCGACGCCCGCATCTCCGGCGGCGGGGGTCTTGGCTTTGCGATCGAGGGCTCCGTTCCGATCGCGCAGAACGCCGGCGACATCGATCTCGCGGTCGCGATCCGCGAACTGCCGCTCGCCCTCGCCAACGCCTTCGCTCCGGACCTCGCCCTCGCCGGCATGGCCCGCGGCGACGTGCGCGTCAGCGGCCCGGTCGACGCCCCGCGGGGCAACTACAACCTCAGGGTCACCGGGCTCGCCGGCGCGCCGCTGAAGGGACTGCCGGCGCTGCAGATCGACACGCGCGGCGCCCTGCAGGGCCGCAGCGTGACGACGCAGACGACGGTCGTCGGCGGCGGCATCGACGTCGCGGCCAACGGCGTCGCGCCGCTCGGCGACGGCGACCTCGACATGACGGTCGCGATCCGCGACCTGCCGCTCAAGCTCGCCGACGCCTTCCTGCCGGAGGCCGCGCTCGGCGGCGGCCTGCGCGGCACGGCCCGCATCACCGGGCCAGTCAAGACGCCGAACGGGACCTATGACCTCACCGTCTCCGACCTCACCTCGGCGCGCGCGCGCGGCGTGCCGGCGCTGAACGTTGTCGCCCGCGGCGAGCTGCAGCCGAAGTCGGTCACGACCGACGCGCTTATCACCGGCGGGGGCGGCGTCGAGGCGACCGCCAAGGGCTCCGCCCCGCTCGGCGAGGGCGACGTCAACATGACGATCGGCCTGAAATCCTTCCCGCTCGCGCTCGCCAACGCCTTCGCGCCCGACCTCGGCCTCGACGGCGTGGCGCAGGGGACCGCGAAGATTTCCGGTCCCGTGAAGACTCCGCGCGGGGCCTACGACCTCACCGTCTCCGGGCTGAAGACCGCCAAGGCCAAGGACGCGCCGCCGCTGCAGGTGCTGGCGCGCGGCGAGCTGCAGGGGACGCGGGTGACGACCGACACCTCGGTGACCGGCGCCGGCGGCCTCAACGTCTTCGCCAAGGGCTCGGCGCCGCTCGGCGACGGCAACCTCGACCTCGCCGTGACGATCCGCGAGCTGCCGCTCACGCTGGCGAACGAGGTGAAGCCGGATTTGGGGCTCGGCGGCGTCATGCGCGGCGACGTCACCCTCAAGGGGCCGGCGAAGCGACCCGTCGGGTCCTACAACCTGACCGTCGCCGACCTCGTCACGGCGCAGGCCAAGTCCGTCCCGCCGCTCCAGGTCGCGGCCAAGGGCGATCTGCTGGGAGAGCGCGTCACCACGGACGCCTCGGTCACCGGCCAGGGCGGGATCAGCGTGACGGCGAAGGGCTCCGCGCCGATCGGCGAGGGCGACCTCGACATGGCGGTCGCGATCCGGGAGCTCCCGCTCGCGCTCGCCAACGGTTTCAAGCCGGAACTCGGCCTCGCCGGAACGCTGCGCGGCGACGCGAAGATCAACGGCCCGGTCTCGGTCCCGCAGGGAACCTACGACCTCTCCATCGCCGACCTGACCGCGAAGTCCGCGATCGGCGTGCCGGCGCTCCAGATCGCGACGAAAGGCACGCTCGAGGGAACCCGCGTCACCACCGACACCAGCGTCACCGGCGGCGGCGGGATCCAGCTGTCGGCCAAAGGCTCCGCGCCGATCGGCGAGGGCGACCTTGACATGGCGGTGACGATCCGCGAGGCACCGCTCGCACTCGCCAACGCCTTCAAGCCGGAGCTCGGACTTGCCGGGATTTTGCGCGGGGACGCCAAGGTGGCGGGGTCGCTGACGGCGCCGCGTGGGACCTACGATCTGAGCGTCAGCGGCCTGACTGCGGCGCAGGCGAAAGGCGTGCCGGCGCTCGAGATCGCCACCAAGGGGGCGCTCGAAGGCGACCGGGTGACGACCGATACGGTTCTGACCGGCGGCGGAGGCGTCAACCTCACCGCCAAGGGCTCCGCGCCACTCGGCAAGGGCGACATCGACATGGCGGTCGCGATCCGCGAGGTCCCGCTCGCCGTCGCCAACGCCTTCGCTCCCTCGCTGGGCCTCGGCGGCAGGCTCAGGGGCGACGTGAGGGTCTCGGGCCAAGTGACTGCGCCGCTGGGGACTTACGATCTGACGGTCGAGGATCTGACGGCCGCGCAGGCCAAGGGCGTCCCGGCTCTCCAGATCGTCTCCAAGGGGACGATGGAAGGCCAGCGGGTGACGACCGACACCGCCGTCACGGGCGGCGGCGGGGTGCGCCTCACCGCCAGGGGGGCCGCGCCGATCGGACAGGGCGATCTCGACATGGCGGTCGACATCGCCGAAGTCCCGCTCGCCATCGCGAACGGTTTCTCGCCGGGGCTCGGGCTGACGGGCAAGCTGGCCGGAAACGCCAGGGTGACGGGACCGATCAAGGCCCCGGCCGGCAACTACGACCTGCGGGTGACGGGCCTGACCGCGGCTGCGGCCAAAGGCGTGCCCCCGCTCCAGATCGTCGCGAAGGGTGGTCTCGGCGGTGGACGCGTGACCACCGAGACCATCGCCACCGGCGCAGGCGGCATGCGCGTCGTCGCCACGGGCTCCGCGCCGCTCGGCCAGGGGTCGCTCGACGTCGCGGTGCAGATCCGCAGCGTTCCGCTGTCGCTCGCCAACGGCTTCTCGCCCGGGCTCGGCGCGAACGGCACGCTGCAGGGCGACGCCAAGATCGGCGGCACGATCGCCGCGCCGGCAGGAACCTACACGCTCAAGGTCATGGGCCTTTCCACCCAGGCGACGCGCGGCGCCGGCGTTCCGGCGGCCGCGATCGATTCCAAGGGTCGGCTCGAAGGCAAGCGCGTCGTCACCGACACGGTGGTGACCGCCCCGAGCGGCATGCGCGTGACTGCAAACGGCTCGGTCCCGCTCGGCGCGGGCGACCTCGATCTCAAGGTCGCGGGTCGCGCGCCGCTCGCCTTCCTGAACGACACGCTCTCGGTCTCCGGCGACCGGGTCGACGGGACTGTGAATTTCGACGTCAAAGTCGGCGGCGCGACCTCGAGCCCGCGCATCAACGGCTCGGGCAATCTCGCCAACGCGTCCTACTTCAACCGCGCGGCGAACCTGCAGCTGAAGGGCATGGCGGCGTCCGTCACCGCCAACGGGACGAACATCGACGTGTCGAGCTTCCGCGCCACGACCCGCAACGGCGGCTCGCTGTCGGGCTCGGGACGGGTGGCTGTCGACCCGGCGCGCGGCTTTCCAGGCCAGATCAACTTCAAGGCCTCAAACGCCGAGGTGATCGGCACCGACATCGTGACCGCCATCACTGACGCCGACCTCAGGCTCGAGGGCCCGCTGGCGCAGCGCCCGGTCGTCAGCGGTACGATCCGCACGCGCTCGATCGAAATCCAGATTCCCGATCGCATCCCGGCCGCCTATACGCCGCTCCCCGAAGTTAGGCACAGGAACGCGCCGGCGGCGGTCGTGCGGCAGACGAAAGTTCTGAACGCCGGCAAGGGCAAGGGTGGCAGCGAGAAGGAGGCCTTTCTCGCGACGCTGAACATCGACGTCCAGGCCGAGAACCGGATCTTCATCCGCGGCATGGGCATGCAGGCGGAGGCCGGCGGCCAGATCAAGATCACCGGGACATCGGCGAAGCCCGTGCCGATCGGGGCGTTCGACCTCCGCTCCGGCCGAAGCTCGATCACGGTGCTCGGCAAGCGGCTGAGCTTCACGCGCGGGCAGGTCGGCTTCGCGGGCGACCTCGACCCGACGCTCGACTTCCTCGCCGAGACGCCGGCGACGGGGCTCACCGCGCAGGTCGTCATCACCGGCAACGCATCGCGACCGAAGGTCGAGTTCACCTCCAACCCCGTCGTGCCGCAGGACGAGGTGCTCTCCCGCCTGCTGTTCAACAAGTCGTCCGGGGAGCTCTCCACCAGCCAGGCGCTGACCATCGCGCAGGCGGTCGCGCAGTACAGCGGCGTCGGCGGAGCCGGCGGGGGGCCGCTCGAGGGCCTCAGAAAGGGGCTCGGCGTCGACACGCTCGACATCGCCGCGGGCGACGGCGGCGGGGCCGGGCTCGGGATCGGAAAGTATATTTCCGACAACATCTATCTGGGCGTAAGATCGGGAACGACGCCGGAGAACACGGGGGTGACGGTCGACATCGACCTCACCAAGAACGTCAAGGCCCAAGGGATGGCCGGCGCAGCCGGCAACACGTCGGCGGGCGTCGCCGTCGAGTGGGACTACTGAAGGCCCCGTCGGGGGTCGACGACAGGTGGCATGGCATGAACGGAGCGCTGGACCCCGTGCGTCTGGCCGCGACCGAGCGGATCGCGCAGGTTCGCGCGCGCTTCCTCGCCAATCTCCCGGCGCGACTGGAGGGTCTGGCGGCCCTAGCGCTGAAAGCCGGAGCAGACGCTCCCGAAGCCGAGGAGGCTCGCGAGGCCCTCAGGATCGGCCTGCACAATCTCTCCGGCTCCGCGCCGACGCTCGGGCTCGTCGAGATCGGGCGGCTCGCAGGAGAGATCGAGCGACGGGTCATCTCGAAGCAGCTTCCCAACGGCGGGCTCACCCCGCCGGTCGCCTCGGAAGTCGCGCACGACGTCTCGGCTCTCGGGGACGTCGCTCCTGAAGCCCCAGGACGTTGACGCAGGCGAATCACGCAACTTGCGCGCGTTATCAATTGGGGCAGAATGACCGCCACGCGGCCTCGGTGACGAATTCAGGCCGCCATCCTGATCGGGGGGCGGGATGTGAGGCGGCTGTGCGCCGTCCGGGCGGTTGTCGCGGCGTGCTTGCTTGTGGCGGTCCCGCTGAGCGAAGCGGCCGCCGGCGCCTTCACGCTGGAGCCCGGCGAAACCAAGATGTTCCTGACCGGCGTGTTCAACGCCGGCGACCACTACTTCGACTCCGACGGCCGCCTGAGAAAGCGCGAGACGTACCGGAAATATGACCTCCAGCTCTACGCGGAACATGGCCTCAAGGACGGGCTGACCGCTTTCGGCTCGACCGGTCTGCAGCGCATCCGCGCAGAAGATGGCGGAACCTTCGAACGCCAGGGGCTTGGCCGGACCGAGCTCGGCCTGCGGCAGAGAGTTCTGCAGCGCGACGGCTGGATCGTCTCGCTGCAGGGCTCGGCGGTGATCGCCGGCGCGAAGGAGGGACCGAGCGTCGCCGTGGTCGGCGAGACGGACGACCAGCTCGACGGCCGCTTGTTGATCGCGAGAAGCTTCGAGCTCTTCGGCAAGCCGGGCTTTCTCGATCTCGCCGGCGGCTACCGGCTCCGCGGCGGCGACCCCGCCGACGAGATCAGGCTCGACGCCACCCTCGGCCTGCGCGTCGCGCCCCGCTGGCTGCTGATGGCGCAGAGCTTCAACACCATCGCGACGGGGACGTGGGCAGGCCGGTATCCGCTCAAGCAGCGGATCTACAAGGCGCAGGCCTCGGCGATCTTCGATCTGAGCGAGCGCTGGTCGCTGATCGGCGCGGCTTTCGTAACGCCCGCCGGCAAGGACGCGCTGGACGAGCGGGGCGCGACGCTCGGCGTCGGGCTGCGCTTCTGATCCCTCAGGGCAGGAAGCCCTCGAACACCATCTGGTCCGCCATGAGGGCTGCCCGCGCCTGCTCTTCGGGCGTGCGCACCGTCCAGGTCGTCACGGGGACGCCCGCGGCCCGCGCCACGCGCACGGCGCGGCCGGAGAGATCGCCGACGCGCCATGACAGGAAATCGGGCCGCGTCACGGGCCAGTGGATCAGGGTTCGCGCCGCCAGCCGTTGCCGGCGCGTGAGGCCGGCCCAGTAAGGGTCGTCGTCCGCGAAGGCCTCGCCGACGACGCCGCGCGGGACGCTTGGCGCGACGAGCCGCAGTTCCCTGACGGCGAGCGGATCAAACGATTCAGCGACGACGGGTCCGCCCCGTCGCGCGAGGATGGCGCCGACGCGGCGCGCCAGCCTCGGGTCGCGGTCGAAGCCGGATTTGATCTCGACGACGAGCGCCTGCCGCCCGCCGACGAGGTCGAGGCATTCTTCCAGGGTCCAGATTCGGTCGCCCGTCGCCCTGAAGGCGACGCGCCTCAGCTCGTCCAGCGCTAGCGCCGAGACCGGTCCGCTCGCCTCGGTCAGCCGGTCGAGCGTCGCGTCGTGGAACACGACGGCCTCGCCGTCCGCCGAGATCTGGACGTCGATCTCGACGCCATAGCCGTGCTCCACCGCTCGGGCGACGGCGGAGGGCGTGTTCTCGACGATTCCGGCGCTCGCGTCGTGCAGGCCGCGATGGGCGATCGGCCGCGCGACCAGCCAGTCGAGCCGCCCCATCGCCGCGGGCCTCAGGCGATCTCGATCACCGCGTCGATCTCGACCGCGACGCCGAGCGGCAGCGCGGCGACGCCGACGGCCGAGCGCGCATGGCGCCCGTTGTCGCCCAGAACCTCGACGAAGAAGTCGGAGGCGCCGTTCACCACCTTCGGCTGGTCGTGGAAATCCGGCGCCGACGCGACGAAGGCGGTGAGTTTCACCACGCGCGCGATGCGGTCGAGATCGCCCAGCGCGGCCTTCGCCTGGGCGAGGATGTTGATGGCGCAGAGTTTTGCGGCCTGCTGGCCGGTCTCGACGTCGGTTCCGTCGCCGAGGCGGCCCTTCACAAGACCGTCCGGGCCGTTCGGCAGCTGGCCTGAGACGTAGAGCAGGCCCTGCGAAACGAGCGTCGGGACGTAATTGGCGGCCGGGGCCGGAGCATCGGGCAGGGTGACGCCGAGCGCCGCGAGGCGCGTTTCGATCTGGCCGGCCATAATTCTCTCCGCATGCGGTCGCTAGACGGGCTCTGCTTTGGCGCACCGCCCTCCGGACCGCAAGGGCCGGGGCGACCGGCTGCGGCGACGGAGCAGTTGCCTTTGTGGCCTGTAGGCGCACATTTGGTCCGGCTTGTATGGACGAGGATAGATGCAGACGACGAAGCTCCGCCTCCTGAGCGCGCCCGCCGCGCTCGTGCTCGCAAACCTTGGCGCGGGCGCCGCCGAAGCGAACGTCCGCCTCGCGCCGCACCGCGCGGTCTATGAGCTCAATCTCAGCGAAAACCGGGGCGGCAGCGGCGTCGAGCAGGTGAGGGGCCGCATCGTCTACGAATTCAAGGGCGACGCCTGCGACGGCTACCAGCTGAACTTCCGGCAGGTGACCGAGATCGGCAGCGGCGAGGGCCAGACCAACCGCTCCGACCTCAGGTCCGAAAGCTGGGAGGACGGCGCCGGCAAGAGCTTCAAGTTCACCGCCCGGAACTTCCTCAACGACCAGCTCGACCGCGACACCGACGGCAGGGCGGAAAAGGCGTCCGGCGCGACGAAGGTCACGCTGAAGAAGCCAAAGTCGGGACAGAACGCCTACGAGGCGGGCATGCTGTTTCCGACCGAGCACCTCGTGAAGATCATCGAGACCGCTCAGCGCCGCGAGACGCTGCTGCAGGCCGCCGTCTATGACGGCTCGGAGGCGGGCGACAAGACCTACGACACCCTCACCATCATCGGAAAGCAGGCCGACGCGCCGCCCGCCGACATCGAGCCGCCGGCGAAGAAGCCGGAGCTCGAGAAGGAGGCCTTCTGGCCCGTCGCCGTCAGCTATTTCGAGCGCGGCAAGAAGCTGACCGGCGAGCAGACGCCGGACTACCAGATGAGCTTCGACCTCTACGCCAACGGCGTCAGCCGCGACCTCAGGATCGACTATGGCTCGTTCGTGCTCACCGGCGCGCTCAAGGAGCTCGAGTTCCTGAAGCCGACCGCCTGCAAGCGATAGCGGAGCGCGTCACCGATCGGCGAGCAGCTCCGGGCGGTACTCGAAATGCATTGTGTCGAAGTGGGCCCACTTGCCGCCCCAGATGAAGCCGTGTCGCTCGAAGACGGCGACGACCTCCGCCGGGATCCGGTTGCGCCAACCGCTCTTCGGCCAGCGCCAGTAGTCCGAGAAGGCCGTGTTGAGGTCGATCGCGATCCCGTAGCCATGCGCGCTCGGCTGGCGCGTTCCGGCGATGGCGCGGCAGTTGTAGGTCCCCGCCGATGGGATGAGATACCGGATCAGCGGTTCTGGGAGCGCGTCGAGCTCCGCCGAAACCGCCGCCAGCTTCGTGTCGACGCCGTTGACGCGGGTGATCGAGACGCGGCCGCCCTTGTGGCGCGGCAGCCAGTCGACGGAGACGAGGTTTTTCGAGACCTCGCCGGCGGCGCAATCTCCGTACATCTTCTGGAAGAAGGCGGCGTTCCGGATGCGGCCTGGGTCCGTCTGCGGCGGAGCGGCCGGGAAGGCGGAAGGGTAGACGTAGGCGAACATGTCGTCGACGTCGGGGGTCTCGAGCAGCTCGTCGGCGGATTTGCCGGCGACGCCGTCGTCGATCGTCATGCGCGTCCCGTCGTTCCAGACGAGCTGGTTTCCGTCGCGGCGCTCCAAATGCTCGGGATAGGCGCGCAGGAGCCTGTCGACGCCATCTTCCGCCGCGGCGGAGGATGCGATCAACGCCGAGCCCAACGCGGCGAGCAGCGCCGCCCTCATCGGCGCTCTCCCCGTGGCGGGCGGCGCGCGAAGGCTCGATCGACGGCTCCAGGACCGTAGCGCGCCCTGAGGTCCGCCACCGCCGTCTCGATCGCGTCGAGCCGCGCGTTGCGGCGCTCGAGATCCGGCGGGTCGGCCTCCAGCGCCGGGCCGAGCTCCGAGACCGAAACGCCGATCAGCCGGAACGCGGTCCCATCCGCCTCGCGCTTCAGCAGGGCGCGGGCGACATCGAAGATACGGGCGGCGAGCCGCGTCGGGGTCGGCAAGGCGTGCGCACGGGTGCGGATGCGGAAGTCGGTCGTCTTGAGCTTCAACGTGACGACCGACCCCGCGATGGCGCCCTCACGCAGCCTGCCGGCGACCTTTTCGCTGAGCCGCCAGAGCCTTGCGGCGAGTTCCTCGGGGTCTCTGATATCGTCCTCGAAGGTCGACTCGGCGCCGACGCTCTTGCGCTCCCTGTTGGGCTCGACCGAGCGGTCGTCTTTGCCGAAGGCGAGACGCGCGAGCCTCAGGCCCCCATCGCCGTGGCGACGCGCGAGGTCGCGGGGATCGGCGCGTTGAAGATCGGCGATGGTGCGCAGCCCGTCGCGGGCGAGCGAGGCGGCGAAGGCCGGACCAACGCCCCAGAGGAAAGAGATCGGCTTCGGCGCGAGAAAGGCCGGCGCCTCCTCGATCGACAGGGTCGCGAAGCCGCGCGGCTTGTCGAGCTCCGAGGCGATCTTGGCGAGGAACTTGTTCGACGCGAGCCCGATGGAGACGGTGATGCCGATGTCCCGTTCGACCTCCTGCGCGAAGCGCGCCAGCGAAGCCGCGGGGACCGCGTGATGCAGACGCTCGGTGCCGGAGAGGTCGAGGAACGCCTCGTCGATGGAGAGCGATTCCACCAGCGGCGTCAGGGCCAGCATCTTGGCTTTAACCGCCCGGCTCGCCTCGACGTACTTGGCGAAATTCGGCTTCACGACGAACGCGTCCGGGCAGAGCTTGAGCGCCTGGAACATCGGCATCGCCGACTTCACGCCGCGGATGCGCGCGATGTAGCAGGCGGTCGAGACCACCCCGCGTTTCCCGCCGCCGACGATCACCGGCTTGTCGGCGAGCGACGGGTCGTCACGCTTCTCGAGCGTCGCGAAGAAGGCGTCGCAATCGACATGCGCGACGGTCATCGTACGAAGTTGTGGATGGCGGGTGATCCTTGGGCCGCCGCAGCGCGTACAGCGCGCGCCGCGGACGTCCTCGGCGAAGCAGTCGCGGCAGAGCCCCAGCGCGGCGGCGGTCATGTTCGGGAAAGGGGCGTGCTCATCCCCATGATTCACCGGTCCCCGCGAGAGAACGCCGCCCGCGTCTCGGCGATCGTCTCGGGGCGGATGTTTTCGCTTTCGGCGAAAGCCATCAGCAACCTGTCGTCCGTCATCAGGTGGTCGAGAACGGACGGCAGAAAGTTCGGATTCCGAGAGGCCGTGCGGATGTTGGACGGGTCGAGGCCGGAGGTCGCGAGGAACCGGCCGAGCCGTTCGGGATCGGCCGCCAGGAAGGCGAGGGCGCTGGTCGCCAGGGCTTCCGGATCAATCGAATACCCTGGCCTTTTGAGCATCGCCAAACGCCTTTCTTAAGGAATGAACGGGTAGGATTTGTCGACAAAGAAAGAGATCGTCCGTCGCAGATCGTTAAGGATATTGTTCCGGAGGCGCGACCCAAGATCCGGACGGAGTCGGATTGCGTGCGTATCGCGCAAGGAGGAGCGTAACCCCTCATGCCCAAGACCGTCCTGATCGTGGAGGACAACGAGCTGAACATGAAGCTCTTCCACGATCTTTTGGAAGCGCACGGCTACGCGACGATCGAAACCCGCAACGGGGTCGAAGCTCTCGAACTCGCCCGAAAGCACATGCCGGACCTGATCCTGATGGACATCCAGCTGCCGGAAGTGTCGGGCCTCGACGTCACCAAGTGGCTCAAGGAAGACGAGCGGACGAGGCCGATCCCGGTCATCGCCGTGACGGCTTTCGCGATGAAGGGCGATGAGGAGCGCATCCGCGGCGGCGGCTGCGAGGCCTATCTCTCGAAGCCCATCTCGGTCTCGAAGTTCCTCGAGACCGTGCGGCACTATCTTGGCGAAGGCTGATCGGGGAGCGGAATGACCGCGCGCATTCTCGTCGTCGACGACGTCGAAACCAATCTTCGGCTGCTCGAGGCGCGGCTGACGGCGGAGTATTTCGACGTCATCACGGCGCAGGACGGCGCGACGGCGCTCGAACTTTGCGCGCGTGCGCAATGCGACATCGTCCTGCTTGACGTCGTGATGCCGGGACTCGACGGCTTCGAAGTCTGCCGGCGGCTGAAGGCCGACCCGAAGACCCACCACATCCCCGTGATCATCATCACCGCGCTCGACCATCCCTCGGACCGCGTGCGCGGCCTCGAGGCCGGCGCCGACGACTTTCTGACCAAGCCGGTCGCCGACGTGGCTTTGCTCGCGCGGGTGCGCTCGCTCGCCCGTCTGAAGATGCTCGGCGACGAACTTCGTCTGCGGGCGCAGACGACGCGCGACATCGGCATGTCCGACGCGCTGGCCGACGCGATCGCCGACACCGGCGACGGCGGCCGCGTTCTGCTGGTCGACGACCGGGAAAGCTCCTATGAGCGCATCAGGGCGGCGCTGTCGGGCTGCCAGACGGTCGAGGTCGAGACCGAGCCGCATGAGGCGCTGTTCCGGGCCGCGGAGGAGGATTTCGACGTCCTCGTCGTCAGCCTGTCGCTCGAGGGCTTCGACGCGCTGCGGCTCTGCGCGCAGATCCGCTCGCTCGAGCGCACGCGCACGCTGCCGGTGGTGCTGGTCGCCGACCCCGACGACAATGTCCGCGTCATCCGCGGCCTCGACGTCGGCGTTAACGACTATCTGATGCGGCCGATCGATCCGAACGAACTGATCGCCCGCGTCCGCACGCAGGTCCGCCGTCGCCGCTACACCGAGCGCCTGCGCAACAACTTTCAGATCTCGATGGAGCTCGCGGTCACCGACGACCTGACCGGACTGCACAACCGCCGCTACATGGAGATGCATCTCCAGGCCCTGTTCGATCAGGCCGCGGCGCGCGGGCGCACGCTTTCGGCGCTGGTGGTCGACATCGACTTCTTCAAGGGCGTCAATGACCGCTACGGCCACGACGCGGGCGACGAGGTGCTTCGCGAGTTCTCCCGCCGCCTCAAGGCGAGCGTGCGCGGAATCGATCTCGCCGTGCGTCTCGGCGGCGAGGAATTCGTGGTCATCATGCCGGAGACCGACGCGGCGGTCGCCCGCCTGGTCGCCGAGCGCATTCGCGCCAAGGTCGCCGCCAAGCCGTTCTCGCTCGGCCTTGGACGTGGCGCGATCGACGTCACCGTCTCGGTCGGCGTCGCGACCTATCTCAGCGGCGGGGACGACGGCGCAGCCCTGCTGAAGCGGGCGGACGTCGCGCTCTATCGGGCGAAATCCGACGGGCGCAACCGGGTCGTCGCCGACGCCGCGTAGCGCCTCCGTCGACGCAAAAAGCCAAAACTGATCCAAAGGACTTGCCGAAGCCAGCTTCGCTGAGGCACACTACCCCGGTAAGCGTCGCCGTGCGTTTGATCCGCCTGAGGACGGCGAACTCGCCCGCGCCCTCGCGCCGATCGTCTGGCGGCCGCATGAGGGGGACAAAAAATGACAAACTGTCGAATGGTCGCGCTCGTCTCTGGCGCGGCGCTCGCCTGCGTCTGCCTCGTCTCGCCGGCGGCCGCGGCGGTCAAGAAGCAGTCGAAGACCATCAACGGGGTGAAGGTCGATCTCTACAGCTGGAAGGATAGCACGGGCTTCAAGCGCTCGGTCGCGCTGAAGAAGCAGGGCGAGGGCAATCCGGGCAACGGCGGCTACGCTGTCCAGATGACCTTCGACGACATCGGCGGCGTGCAGAAGGCGAATGCGCCGAAGGGCGACGGCTTCGGCTACTTCGTCTCGCACGAGCGCTACCGGGCCTTCACGGACGGCGACTCGAACACCATCGCCGGCAAGATCTTCAAGACAGACGATTCGCCGCTCGGGCGGAATTTTCCGGTCGAGACCAGCTACGGCGCCGACGAGACGTCGTTCAAGAGCGTCACCTTCTCGACGGTCTATGGCCGCTACGGCACCAAGAAGCCGGGCGGGATCGACGCCAACACCGGCGAGGACAAGCCCAAGATCGGCCTGAAGAAAAAGCTGTTCGAGCGCTACGACATCCCGGTGAAGCTCACCTGGTTCTTCGAGGACGGGAAGACTTATCCGCGTCTCAGGGTCGAGGTCGACCTCAGCAAGACGCCGGGCCCCGACCATGTCAGCTTCGACCTGCGCGCGCCCTACGGGAAGCTCGACTTCGATGGCGGCGACAACCCGATCCAGTACGTGACCTGGGGCGATCGCTTCAAGTTCCAGAACACGGACGCGCCGATCACGCGCAACTCGCGCTGGATCTGGAACGTCCCCAACACCGACGCGGCCCGCTACAACGCGCTCGTCTCCAACGGCAAGGAGATGGGGCTGGTCGAGCCGAAGCTCTACACAAAGTCGGCGCTCAACGACGGCTATTCCGACGGCCGTGGCGAGACCTATGCGACCCATGACGCGGCGGCCGCCGGATGCGCGGGGCAGGAACTGCCCTGCGACTACGAGTGGCCCTACCAGTCTTCGCAGTATGAGTTGCCCTATGACGACCCAAATGGGGCGACGACGTCGGAGAAGATCGCCTGGGGCTCCACGCCGTTTTACGGGATGAGCATCTCGTCCACCTTTGACGGCGTCTCGGGCGTCCCGTTCAACGGCTTCCCGAAGAAAAAGAAGATCGTCTACGACGTCTGCGTGGTCTTCGGGCCGCATGTGGCCGGCGGTCTCGCCCGCTCGATCGCGGAGAAGGGCGGAGACTACGATTGCGCCAGAGCGAAATGATCGGCGGCCGAGGATCCCGTCCCATGAGCATGAGGCATCGAATGTTCGCCGCCGCGCTCGTCGCGGCGACATCGGGCGTATGGGTCTGCGACGCCGCGGCTGTGACGATGCGGCGAACGACCGTCAACGGCCTCGCCGTCGATCTGTTCTCCTGGAAGGACAGCAAGGGGTTGACCCGCACGGCCGCGATGAAGCGCGAGGTGTCGGGCAATCCCGGCCATGGCGGCTACGCCGTCCAGATGACCTACCAGTCAGTCGCCAACGGCGTCACGACCACGTCCGTGGCCAACGCCGCCGCCGGCGAAGGGTTTGGATATTTCGTCGGCCACGAGCGCTATCGCTACTTCACCGACGGGACCTCCGACACGATCGCCGGCAAGATCTTCGGCGCGGACGACTCGCCGCTGGGGCGCAATTTCGCCCTGACAGGTTTCACCTACATCAACGACCGCGCCGATCTCAAAGGCGTCACGTACAAGCTGAACTATCCGAAATACGGCACGAGAGCCGCCAACGGCATCAATCCAGAGACCGGCGAGGACAGCCCGAAGCTCGGCACGGCTCAATCGCTGTTCCAGCTCTATCAAATCCCGATCTCGATCACCTGGACGTTCCAGGACGGGCGGGATTCGCCGCGCATCAGCACGCTTGTCGATTTCAGGCGGTTGCCGGGCCCCGACCGGGTCAGCTTTGATCTGCGCGGCCCCTACGGCGTGCTCGATTTCGACCAGGGCTCGGACGTCATCAGTGTCGTGCTCTGGGGCGACCGTTACCGCTTCGTCTCGACGACGGTTCCGCTGACGCGCAATTCGGCCTGGACCTGGAACGGGAAGAATTCCGGCGCCCGTTACACCGCTCTGCGAATCGGCGCGAGCGAGATGGGGCTGGTCGAGCCTCTGCCGTTCTCGGGATCGAAGATCAACGACGGCTACGCCGACGGGCGTGGCCAGACCTCCTCCACCTACGACGCCGCGGCCGCGGGTTGCGGTGGACAGAAGCTGCCGTGCGACTGGGAATGGCCCTACCAGTCGGCGCAGTACAGCCTGCCCGCCAGCGTCAACGGCACGACGACCTACGAAAAGATCGCCTGGGGCTCGACCGCCTATTACGGCACGAGTCTCAAATCGACCTATGACGGGACGACCTCGGCTCCGTTCGATGGGTTCCCCGCCGCCGGATACACCGCCTATGACGTCTGCGTCGTGCTGGACAAGACGGTGCGCGGCGGCCTGACGCCCGCAAGGGCGCTTGGCGGCGGCGACTACAACTGCGCCAGCTCCCGATAGGCGCCAACGGCGCAACGAAAAAGGGGCGCTCCGGAGAGCGCCCCTTTTTCGTCCGGAAACCTCAGATCACTTGATCTTGGTTTCCTTGAACTCGACGTGCTTGCGCGCGATCGGGTCGTACTTCTTCAGCGCCATCTTCTCGGTCTTGGTGCGCGAGTTCTTGCTCGTCACGTAGAAGAAGCCGGTGTCGGCGGTGCTCAGCAGCTTGATCTTGATATTGGCGGCCTTCGCCATGGCGAAATTCCCTGGAACGGGCGGACGTCGCGCCCGCTAGCTTGATCTGGAGCGGCGCAACCTACTGAGGCGCGCCCGGAAGTCAAGGCGAAGCCGTCGGACGCGTCCGTATGAGAGCGACGGCGGCGTAGAGCGCCAGCATGAGCGCGGTCGCCACCGGCACGCCGTGCGGGTTCCAGAGGTCGATGCTGACGCCGATGATCGGAGGCCCGCCGAGCATGCCGGCGGCGTACATCACCACAAAGGCGGCGTTCGCCGTGGCGAGGTCGACGCCCGAGAACCGCTCGCCGAGCAGAGCGAGGCCGATCGTGTAGAGCCCGGTGATGATGCTGCCCCACAGCACGCAGAGCGCGAAGAAGGCCACCGGCGAGGCGGAGGCGAGCGGCATCAGGGCCGCGCCGAAGGCGCACAGCGCGGCGACGCCGATCAGCAGAAGCCGCCGATCGCAGCGATCGCTCAGCATGCCGAGCGGGATCTGGGAGATGACGTTTCCGAGCGACACGGCGGAGCCGAGGAGCGTCGCGGAGGTGGCGTCGAGGCCGACGCGGACGCCATAGAGCGGCAGGAAGGTGAAGGCGCCCGTCTCGATCGCGCCGAAGGTGAAGGCGGCGAGCGTCGCGACCGGAGCAAGCCGGATGAAGAACATGACGCCGCGTCCGCGCTCCGGCCGGTCGATCCGCGGCGCCTGGTCCCCGATCAGCACGATCGGGACGACCGCGAAGCCGAACAAGGCGGCGCCGACGACGAACGGCGTGAAGCCGTGCGCGCCGATCGCCGCGAGAATCGCGGGGCCTGCCGCGAAGCCGAGCGAGAGCGCAGTGACGTAGAGCCCCATCACCAGCCCGCGCGAGCGGGGCGGGGCGAGCGAGGTGATCCAGAATTCCGACAGCACGAACATCGCGCCGAGCGCGACGCCGAGCATGAAGCGCAGCGGGAACCAGAGCCACAGCGGCTCGATCGCGGCGAAGCCGATCATCGACGCTGCGCCGAGGACGAGCGCGCCGAACAGCAGCGGACGCACCCCGACGGCCGCGGCCGCGCGCGGAATGAGCGGCGTCGCGACCAGCACGGCGATTCCGCCCATCGCGGTGTTCGCGCCGATGAACAGACCCGAGGCGCCGCGCGCCTCCATGGCGAAGGCGAGCAGGGGCACGGACAAGGCGAGGCTGACGCCTGCGATGGTGATGCAGGCGACCGCGGCCGCGATTCCCGGCGCGCGGCCGGAGGCTCTGATTTCGGCGATGCTCATTGCGTGGCAGGCAAGAGCACGCCGCGAGGCCTAAAGCCAGAGGCGTTTCCGCAAGGTCAGATCGACGGGATCAGATCAGCTCGCGCGCGGAGGCCGAACCGCCCCGGTAGAACGGAACCGGCGCGTCGCTCTCGAGCCCCGACTCCAGCCGCTCGGCGAGCTCGTTCAGCACCAGGCGGGTGATGGCCGGCAGATCGAGCTCCCGCGCGTCGTCCAGCGAGGTCCAGACCAGCTCCACGAGCTCGGCGTCGGGCGAGATGATTCCTTCGACGCGGTGCGCGACGAGGCTGACGTCCGCCGCGAAGAACCGCGTGTCGAACCGCCGGGGCCGGCCCGGAGGCGTAATCGCGCGCGCGACGAACCACAGGCCTTCTAGGGTGGGGAATACGCCGGCCTCGCCGAATGGTCGCCAGCCTTCGCCGTCGGCCTTGAACGGGCCAGAATCCCGGTCGCCGAGCAGCAGCCCGGTTTCCTCCGCGAGCTCCCGGATGGCCGCGAGCCCGTAGGCCCGCGCGCGGGTCACGGAGGCGCGGCTCACCCGCTCCATCAGCCGCCGCTCGACATGTGCGGAATAGGTTCCGGCGACGTTCACGCGCCCGTCCGAAGGCTCCACGCGCCCGCCGGGAAAGACGAACTTTCCGGGCATGAAGCGCACGCCTTCGTGGCGGCGGCCCATCAGCACCTTCGGCGCCTTGCCGGTCCGGTCGAGAACGATGAGGGTCGCGGCGTCGCGGATCGGCTGGCGGGTCGGCCGGGCGGGAGCGCCGTCGGCCTGTTCGGGACCGCTCACAGGCGCGTTTCCGGCTTCAGCCCGCCGTCAGGCGCCTCATCGGGATCGCCGTCGCCGAAGCCGTGCATCCTGAGCGCCCACTGCAGCGCGATGAGCGCGCCCTTCACCGGCGGCAGCAGGACGAGCGACAGGATGATCGTCAGCGGGAGCCAGATCGCCATGTGCACCCACACCGGAGGCTGCCGCGCGACCTCCAGCCAGAGCAGGCCGGCGATGACGACATGGGCGACGATGGTGATGACGACGTAAGGCGGGGCGTCGTCGGCGCGCTGGTGATGCAACTCCTCTCCGCATGCCGCGCAGGCGTCGACCGGCTTGAGGTAGGCGCGGTAGAGGCGACCCTCGCCGCAGGCCGGGCAGCGGCAGGCCATGCCGCGGAACAGCGACCGGAAGATCGGCCGTTCCGGCGGCGCCGCTTCACTGATGTCGCTCATCGGCGGCCCTTCTTGCCCCGGCTTTTGGCCTTGGCCGGACCTTTAGCCTCGAAGGACGCGGGTTTCGAGGTCGTCGCGCGGCGCATGCCGCGTTTCCCCCGGCCGGCGGGGCGGCCCGCGCGTCCCTCGGACAGCATTTCGAACTTGAGCGCCCCCGCCACCGGCGCGGCGTCCACCAGCTTGACCTCGACATGGTCGCCGAGCCGATAAGTCTCGCCGGTGCGCGTGCCGATCAGCGCGCGCTGGCCCTCGTCATGGGCGAAGTAGTCGTCGCCGAGCGTGCCGATCGGAATGAAGCCGTCGGCCCCTGTTTCATCCAGCTTCACGAACAGGCCGGAGCGCGTCACGCCCGCGATGCGGCCGAAGAAGGTCGCGCCGACCCGGTCGGCGAGATGATGCGCAATCAGCCGGTCGACGGTCTCGCGCTCCGCCACCATGGCCCGGCGCTCAGAGGCGGAAATCCGCACGCCGACCTCGGCGAGCTGCTCGACGGTGGTCGTCGGCGGCAGGCCGTCGGATCCGAGGTCGAGCGTACGGATCAGCCCGCGGTGGACGATGAGGTCGGCGTAGCGGCGGATCGGCGAGGTGAAGTGGGCGTATTTGCGGAGGTTGAGGCCGAAATGGCCGTAGTTCTCCGGCGCGTACTCCGCCTGCGCCTGGGTGCGGAGCACGACCTCGTTGACGAGGCTCGCGCTGTCGGTCCCCTCGACGCGCGCAAGGATCTTGTTGAAGTGCGAGGGCCGCAGATTGCCGGACTTGGCGAGCTCGATGTCGAGCGTCTTCAGGAGCTCGCGCAGCGCCTCGAGCTTCTCCAGCGAGGGCGTGTCGTGCACCCGGTACATCAGCGGCGTGCGCTTGGCCTCGAGCGTCTCGGCCGCGGAGACGTTCGCCTGGATCATGAACTCCTCGATCAGCCGGTGAGCCTCGAGGCGCGGCGGCACGATCACGCGGTCGACCGTCCCCTCAGGCGTCAGGATGAGCTTGCGCTCCGGCAGGTCGAGATCGAGCGGCCCACGCGCGTCGCGCGCCTTGGACAGCGCCCGATACGCGGCCCAGAGCGGCTTCAGCACAGGGTCGAGCAAAGGCCCCGTCGCGTCGTCCGGCGCGCCGTCGATCGCGGCCTGCGCCTGTTGGTAGGACAGCTTCGCCGCCGAGCGGATCATGACGCGGTGGAAGGTGTGGCGGAGCTTGCGGCCGTCCTTGTCGAAGACCATGCGGACCGCAAGCGAAGGCCGGTTCTCCTTCTCCCGCAGCGAACAGAGGTCGTTGGAGATCCGCTCCGGCAGCATCGGCACGACGCGGTCGGGGAAATAAACCGAGTTGCCGCGATCGAGCGCGTCCCGGTCGAGGGCTGAGCCGGGGCGCACATAGGCCGCGACGTCGGCGATGGCGACGATGACGACATGGCCCCCCGGATTGTCGGGGCTCGTGTCGGGCTCGGCGAAGACCGCGTCGTCATGGTCCTTGGCGTCGGCCGGGTCGATCGTGACCAGCGGGATCTTCCGCCAGTCCTCGCGACCCTTCATCGTCGCCGGCTTCGCGGCCTCCGCTTCGGCCAGCGCATCGCGCGAGAAAGCGTGCGGGATGGCGTGGGCGTGGATCGCGATCAGGCTGACCGCCTTCTCACTCTTGAGCGAGCCGAGCTTTTCGCGCACCCGCGCGGTCGGCAGGCCATAGTGCTTGCGGGACTTCAGGATCTCGACGGCGATCAGGTCGCCGTCCTTCGCCCCGTCGGAGTCGTCCTGCGCGATGGTGAGTTCGTGGCCGGCATGGCGCTTTTCGACCGGAACGAGGCGGCCTGAGCCGTCCGGCATGCCGCGGAAAATCCCGAGCACGCGCGCGGAGGGCTTCGACAGGACCTTGATGACCCGGCCCTGATGCGTGGGGCCGCCCGGCTCGACGTCGTAGAGCGGCTCGACGCGGATCAGCACGCGGTCGCCGACGTCCGGCGCGATCCCCGGCTTGCGGCCGCGCGAGGAGGTGACGACCATGATGCGCGGGGAGGGGCCGTGCTCCTCCTCGTCCCAGTCGGCGGGCGCGGCGATCAGGTCGCCGTCGGCGTCGCGGCCTGAAATGTCGGCGAGAGTGACGTCTGGCAGGCGGCCGGCGCGTCCGAGCGTCTTGCCGCGGCGTTCGACGACGCCGTCATCCTGAAGGTCGTGCAGCATCCGCTTCAGCTCGACCCGGTCGCCGCCCTTCAGCTGGAAGGCCCGCGCGATCTCGCGCTTGCCGGCCTTGCCGCCGGACGTCTCGATGAAGGCGACGAGATCCTCGCGCGACGGCAGGCCGGGCTCGGCCTTCGCGGCGGCCTTGGCTTTGCGGTCGGATCGGCGAGCTGGGGACAAGAGCGGGCTTTCGGCAGATGAGATTCGAGCGAGCTTAGCGCCGCTGAGCCGCGAGCGCTCCCGGACAATGGGATTGAAGCCGCAGAACGCAAGCGGGTGCGGAACTCGCGCCCGCGCGGATAAGCGTCACTCGGCGGCGCGCTTCGCAGGTTTGGCGGCGGTCTTCGCAGCAGCCTTCTTGGCCGGCGCTTTCTTCGCAGGCGTCTTCTTGGCCGGCGCCTTCTTGGCTGTCGAGGCCGTCTTGCGGGCCGGCTTCCTGCCGCCGGTCTGCTCGGCGCGGGCGTCGACGAGCTTGACCGCCTCCTCGAGCGTCAGCGTTTCCGGATCGACGCCCTTCGGCACGGTGGCGTTGACCTTGCCATGCTTGACATAGGGTCCGTAGCGGCCGGGATGGACCGTCACCGGCCCGCCGTCCGGATGAGCGCCGAGCTCCCGTCCTGCCGGCGCGCCGCCGCGACCGCCGCCGCGCTTGGCGAGCTTGTCGGCGATCGCCGCGACCGCGCGGTTGAGGCCGACCGTGAACACCTCTTCGGCGTTTTCGAGATTGGCGTAGACGCCGTCATGGCTGACGTAAGGCCCATAGCGGCCGATGTTCGCCTCGATCGGCTTGCCGGTCTCCGGATGGTCGCCGACGTGCCGGGGCAGGGCGAGGAGCTTCAGCGCCGCGTCGAGGTCGAGTTCGGCCGCCGACCAGCCCTTCGGTATGGTGGCGCGCTTCGGCTTTTCCTTTTCGACCGGTTCGCCGAGCTGGACATAGGCGCCGAAGCGTCCATCGCGCAGCGTGACGTCGAGCCCGCTCTCCGGATCCTTGCCGAGGACCTTAACCCCGTCCGGCCCCGCCGCCGAGCCTTCCTCGCCCCCGAGCTCCGAGCCGAGAGGCCGCGTATAGCGGCATTCGGGATAGTTCGAGCAGCCGACGAAGGAGCCGAACTTGCCGAGCTTCAGCGACAGCTGGCCCGTGCCGCAGGTCGGGCAGACGCGCGGATCGGAGCCGTCCGCTTTCGCCGGGAAGACGTAAGGCCCCAGAATCTCGTTCAGCGCGTCGAGAACCTGCGCGACGCGCAGCTCCTTGGTGGCGTCGACCGCGCCCGTAAAATCCTTCCAGAAGCGCCGGAGCACTTCCTTCCAGTCGAGCTCGTGGTTGGAGATCTTGTCGAGCTGCTCTTCGAGGCTCGCGGTGAAGTCGTACTCGACGTAGCGGTCGAAGAAGCTCTCGAGGAACGCCGTGACGAGCCGGCCCTTGTCCTGGGGCACGAGGCGCTTCTTTTCGATCGCGACGTAGTCGCGGTCGCGCAATACGCCGAGCGTCGCGGCGTAGGTCGAGGGGCGGCCGATGCCGAGCTCCTCCATGCGCTTGACCAGCGCCGCCTCGGAGTAGCGGGGCGGCGGCTCGGTGAAGTGCTGGGTCGAGGCGACCGGGCCGATGCGCTTCAGGGGGTCGCCGGCCGACATCGCCGGCAGGCGGCCGTCCTCGTCGTCGCCCTCGTCGTCGCGGCCCTCCTGGTAGAGCTTCAGGAAGCCGTCGAAGGTGACCACCGTGCCGGTCGCGCGCAGCTCGATGGGGCGGCCGGAGCCGGTCGCGGAGATGTCGACGGTGGTGCGCTCGACCTCGGCCGACTCCATCTGGCTCGCGACGGTGCGTTTCCAGATCAGCTCGTAGAGCCGCGCCTGATCGTCGTCGAGCCGGCGCGCCATCTCGCGCGGCATGCGGCGCGGATCGGTCGGGCGGATGGCTTCGTGAGCCTCCTGCGCGTTCTTCGCTTTGACCGAATACTTGCGCGGCGCGGCGGGCACGTAACGGCCGCCGTGCTCCGAGCCGATCAGAGAGCGCACCGCCGCGACCGCGCCGGGATCCATGTCGACGCCGTCGGTCCGCATATAGGTGATGAGGCCGGTGGTCTCGCCGCCAATGTCGATGCCCTCGTAGAGCCGCTGGGCGATCTGCATGGTGCGGTTCGGCGCGAGACCGAGCTTGCGCGAGGCCTCCTGCTGCAGGGTGGACGTCGTGAAGGGCGGCTGCGGGTGGCGGCGGCCGGGCTTGGCCTCGACCTCGCGGACCTTGATGTCCGACGACTCGATCGCGAGCTTCAGCGCGGTCGCGGTCGCCTCGTCCGGAACGTCCAACCGGCCGATCTTCTTGCCGTCGACCATCGAGATGCGCGCCTCGAACTCCTCGCCCTTCGGCGTGGCGAGCCGCGAGACCAAGGACCAATATTCGCGCGGGACGAAGCGCTCGATCTCCATCTCGCGGTCGCAAACCAGTCGCAGCGCCACCGACTGCACACGTCCGGCCGAACGCGCGCCGGGGAGCTTGCGCCACAGCACCGGCGAGAGCGTGAATCCCACGAGATAGTCGAGCGCGCGGCGGGCGAGGTAGGCGTCGACCAGAGCGACGTCGATCTCGCGCGGCTTCTTCATCGCGTCGAGGATCGACTGCTTGGTGATGGAGTTGAAGACGACGCGCTCGACCGGCTGGTCCTTCAGCGCCTTCTTCTGCCGCAGAACCTCGAGCACGTGCCAGGAGATGGCCTCGCCCTCGCGGTCCGGGTCGGTCGCGAGGATCAGCTTGTCGGCGCCCTTCACGGCGCGCGCGATCTCGTTCAGCCGCTGGTTCGCCTTGCCGTCGACCTCCCACAGCATCTTGAAATCGGCCTCGGGATCGACCGAGCCGTCCTTCGCCGGCAGGTCGCGCACGTGTCCGTACGATGCGAGCACGTCGAAGCCGGCGCCAAGATATTTGCTGATCGTCTTCGCCTTGGCGGGCGATTCGACGATGACGAGGCTGTGCATGCGATGAAGATCCCTGGCCGGCCGATCCCCGTCGGCGGCGCGGCGGAACATGGGAGAGCGGAATTCGGCTGTCAAATGGCTTGCTTGCGCGTCGACGCGCGTCCGTGGGCGCGAATGCGACGGTTGCGCCCTTGAGGCGAATGCATCCATAAGTTACATCAATATGCGGCGACAACCTGGAGGGTGCGGTGCGGCGGACGCAGCAGGATCGCGCGGGCTTGGGGGAAACAGGTCGCAGCGAGGTCGCGACCTATATCGCGTCCCTTACGGCGGATCTCAGCGAGATGTCGCGCCGGCAGGGCCTGTCGACGCTGGCCTATCTACTCGACATGGCGCGCCTGGAGGCCGAGGGCGCCGCGCGGCGCGGTCGAGCCGACGGCTCGTCAGATCCAGAGGTCGACGTCCTTTAGGCACACCCCGCCATCCGGCCTCCGCTCCAGGCGGCCGGCGAGCTCCAGTTCCAGCAGGACGACCAGCACCGTGCGGGGATCGCAGGCCGACTGCCTGACGATCTCGTCGATCCTCGCGGGCGAGGGGCCGAGCAGTTCAAGCACGCGCCCGCGCTCGTCGTCGGCCGGCTCCGACGGGAGGAAGCCCGCCGATTCCGCCTGCGCGAGACTGATCGGCGGCGGCGGAGGAGGGCCGTCATCGATCAGGGGCGCCAGCGCCTCGATGACGTGGTCGGACCGGGTGATCAGGGTCGCGCCCTCGCGCAGCAGTCCGTTTGAGCCCTCGCAGCGCGGATCGAGCGGCGATCCGGGCGCGGCCATGACCTCGCGACCGATCTCGGTCGCGAGCCGGGCGGTGATCAGCGAGCCGGATCGCACCGCGGCCTCCACGACGACCACGCCGAGCGACATGCCTGCGATGATGCGGTTGCGTCTCGGAAAGTCGCGGCCGCGCGGCTGCCAGCCCATCGGCATCTCCGATACGAGCGCGCCGTCGCCGACGATGCGGCTCGCAAGATCCGCGTGCTCGGGCGGATAGACGCAGTCGAGGCCGCCGGCGAAGACCGCGACCGTTCCGGTTTCGATCGAGGCCGCGTGAGCCGCCGCGTCGACACCGCGCGCGAGGCCCGAGACGATCAGCCAACCGACGCCGCCGAGTTCGCTCGCGAGCCGCGCCGCAAAGCTCCGGCCGGCCGAGGAAGCGTTGCGCGCGCCGACGATCGCGACGGCGGGCCTGTGAAAGACGTTCAGGTCGCCGGCGACCGCCAGCAGCGGCGGCGCGCCTTCCACGGCGGCGAGGGCGGGCGGGTATCCAGTTTCGCCGAGCGCGACGAACCGGACGCCGCGGCGCTCCGCCTCGGCGAACTCGTCCTCCGCCTCGGACCGTGCGCAGACCCGGATGCGCCGACCACCGCGTCGGGCGAGTTCGGGGAGAGCCTCGATCGCTGCGGCCGCGCCGCCGAAATGATTGACGAGGCTACGGAAGGTCTGGGGGCCGACATTCTCGGAGCGGATGAGACGGAGCCAGGCGAGACGCTGTTCGGGAGACAGGCCGCCCGGCATCGGCGGTCAGCCTTCAGCGCCGGAGACGGGCGCCGGTTTCTGCCCGATCCGGCTCTCCCTGCCGGCGAGCAGCCGGCCGATGTTCTCGTGATGCAGCAGCCAGAGCGCGACCGACAGGCCGGCGAAGACGAGCGCGGCGGGAACCGCGTCGTGGAACGCGGCGAGCAGGATCGGCGCGGCGAGGCTCGCCGCGAGCGCCGAGGCCGACGAGTAGCGCGTGATCGCGGCGACGCCGATCCAGATCGCCGCGAAGGCGAGCGCGACTGGCCAGAACACCCCGATCAGCGCCCCGAGATATGTCGCGACGCCCTTGCCGCCCCTGAAGCGCAGCCAGACCGGGAAGACGTGGCCGAAGAAGGCGGCGGCGCCGGCGACCAGCCCCGCTGTTTCCCCCCACAGACGCCAGGCGACCAGCACTGCGACGGTTGCCTTCAGCATGTCGCCCAGCAGGGTCGCGGCCGCGAGCTCCTTGCGGCCGGTCCGCAGCACGTTGGTGGTGCCGATGTTGCCGGAGCCGATCTTGCGCAGGTCGCCCACGCCGGCGAGCCGTGTGACGATCACCCCGAAGGGGATCGAGCCGAGCAGGTATCCGAGGGCGGCGGCTGAAAGCAGGGCGACAAGCTGGGCGGTCGGCATCGGTCGAGTCGTCCCGTCGCGCGGAATGCTCTCAAGGGTAAGCGTAGACGGTGCGGCCCGCAACGACCGTGCGGAGCACGCGGCCCTGAAGGCGGGCCTGGTCGAACGGCGTGTTCTTGGACTTCGACTTCAGCTTCGCCGCGTCCAGCACCCACGGCGCGTCCGGATCGAACAGAATGAGGTCGGCGGGCGAACCCGGCTCGAGCGTCCCGCCGGGCAGGCCGAGCAGCCGGGCCGGATTGGTCGACATAGCGGCGAGCAGCGCGGGCAGCGCCACGTCACCGGAATGAACGAGCCGGAGGCCAGCCGCGAGCATCGTCTCCAGCCCGATCGCGCCGTCGTCGGCCTCGGCGAAGGGCCGCCGCTTGGTCTCGACGTCCTGCGGGTCGTGCGCCGAGCAGACCACGTCGATCAACCCGTCGGCGAGCGCCTGGACGAGCGCGAGCCGGTCGTCTTCGTGACGCAGGGGCGGCGCGAGCTTGAAGAAGGTGCGGTACTCGCCGACGTCGTTTTCGTTGAGCGTGAGATGCGCGATTGAGGCGCCGCAGGTGACTGCGGTCCCGGCGGCCTTGGCGCGGGCGATCACCTCGAGACTCGTCGCGCAGGTGACAAGAGACGCGTGGTAGCGGCAGCCGGTCAGCGCCGCCAGACGCACGTCGCGCTCAAGAACCAGGGTCTCGGCCGCCGCCGGACGTCCGGGCAGGCCGAGCCGCGAGGCGAACTCGCCCTCGTTCATGGCGCCGCCGGAGATCAGTTCGGCGTCCTCGACATGGCAGCAGACGAGCGCGCCGAAGTCGCGGGCGTAGGTCATGGTCCGGCGCATGACACGGGCGCTGGCCACCGAGCGCGGGCCGTCGGAGAAGGCGACAGCGCCGGCCTCGAGCAGCAGCCCCATCTCGGTCATCTCAGCGCCGGCGACGCCCTTGGTCAGCGCAGCCATCGGATGCACGTGGACGCTAGCCGTGTCGCGCGCCCGGCGCTTCAGGTAGTCGACGATCTCGGGCGCATCGACAGGCGGGGTCGTGTCCGGACGGGTGACGATGGTCGTCACGCCGCCGGCCGCCGCCGCCCGGCTCGCCGTCTCGATCGTCTCGCGATGCTCGGCGCCCGGCTCGCCGACGAAGGCGCCCATGTCGATCAGCCCCGGCGCCAGCACGGCGCCCCGGCAGTCGACGACGTCGGCGCGGGCGGCGGGCGGGACCTTCGGGCCGACCTCGGCGATGACGCCGCCGTCGGCGAGCAGCGCGCCGATCTCGTCCCGGCCCGTCGCCGGACAGATCAGGCGCGCATTGGCGAAGTAGGTCGGCCGAGGCTCGGAGGGCTGAAGCTCACGCATTGGGCAGGCGCCCCGCGAGAGCTTCGAGCACCGCCATACGCACGGCGACGCCCATCTCGACCTGGTCGCGGATCAGCGAGCGCGGGCCGTCGGCGACCTCCGAGGCGATCTCGACGCCTCTATTCATCGGGCCCGGATGCATGACGACCGCGTCCGGTTTGGCGTAGGCAAGCTTCGCCGCGTCGAGCCCGAAGCGAGAAAAGTACTCCTTTACGGACGGCACGTAGGACCCGTTCATCCGCTCGAGCTGCAGGCGCAGCATCATCACGACGTCGACGCCGTCGAGCCCGGCCTTCATGTCGCGATACGCGGTGACGCCGAGACGCTCGACGCCGGCGGGCAGCAGCGTGGACGGCGCGACGACCCTGACCTCCGCTCCGAGCGCGTTGAGCAGGACGATGTTGGACCGCGCCACACGGCTGTGCAGCACGTCGCCGCAGATCGCGACCTTGAGGCCCTCGATGCGGCCCTTGGCGCGGCGGATCGTCAGCGCGTCGAGCAGCGCCTGGGTCGGATGCTCGTGCGCGCCGTCGCCGGCGTTGACCACCGAGCAGTCCACCTTCTGGGCGAGCAGCGCGACCGCGCCGGCCGCGTGGTGGCGCACCACGATGATGTCGGGCCGCATGGCGTTCAGCGTCGCCGCCGTGTCGAGCACGGTCTCGCCCTTCTTGAGCGAGGAGGAGGCGACCGACATGTTCATGACGTCGGCGCCGAGCCGCTTTCCGGCGATCTCGAAGGACGACTGCGTCCGCGTCGAGGCCTCGAAGAACAGGTTGATCTGGGTGCGGCCGCGAAGAGAGGCGCGCTTCTTCTCGACTTGCCGCGACAGGGCGACATCCTGTTCGGCGGCGGCGAGCAGCCCCTCGATGTCGGACGGAGACAGTCCCGCGATCCCGAGCAGGTGCCGGTGCGGGAACGCGAACGGGTGGTCCGGTTCGGGGCTCATCAAGGCCGCTCTCTTAAGGCCCTGCGCGCGGCTTCCGCAAGTGCGCCATAGGGTTGTCCACTTTGCGCGCGACCTTATCTCCCATGAGGGACGAATAACCGGCCGAGGCGGTCGCGCGCCGCAGGGTCGGAGCGCCCGCGCCGTGAAAGTCGTCGCGTGTGGTGGGGCGCACCGCTCGCCAGGAGGCATCAACATGAAGTCGCTTAACACCGCCCTGATCGTCGGCGCCTGCGCGCTCGGCGTGGCGGCGACGCCCGCGTCGGCCGAATCCGGCCAGCGGAGCAAGCCGTCGACCAATTCGGTCGCCGGAATTTCGATGAAGAACATCCAGGAAGTCGGCCGCGGCTGGGGCGGCGGTCGCGGATTCAGCGGCCGCGGCTGGGGCGGCCGGGGCTTCGCCGGTCGCGGCTGGGGCGGATACCGCAGCGCAGGCTGGCGCGGCCGTGGCTGGGGCTATCGTCGCGGCTGGGGCTACCGCCGCGGCTATGGCTGGGGCCCGTATGTCGCGGGCGCGGCGATCGCCGGCGTCGCGGTCGGCGCGGCCGCCGCGAGCCCGTATTACTATGACGACGACTACTATGACGACGGCTACTACGCGCCCCGTCGCGTCTATCGCGGCGCAGAGTGCCAGGTCATCAGCCGTCGCCACGACGTCGACGGCCGGCCGGTCAAGGTGATCCGCTACCGGCCCTGCTGAGGCCCGTCACGCGGCTCCGGGGAGCAACGAGCGGAAGGGCCGCCATCTCGGCGACCGTCCAGATCGTTGTGATGGCCGACATCAACGGCGCGCCGCCCCCGAGGCGGCGTGCCGCTAGATCCGCCGTGAGCATCGCGAGAGCGCCTCGCGGGGATCATGACGCGTCGCCCGCCTCCGCCGATCTGCGGATCGCCGCGATCCGGTCCAGGGCGCCCTGAAGGATGTAGGCGGCGGCGAGCTTGTCCACGACCTCGTCGCGCCGCTTCCGGCTCGTGTCGAAGGAAATCAGCATACGCTCGACGGCCGAGGTCGACAGACGCTCGTCCCAGAAGCCGATCGGCAGATTGGTCAGTCCGGACAGGCTCCGCGCGAAGGCGCGGGTCGACTGGCAGCGCGGCCCTTCCGTCCCGTCCATGTTGACGGGAAGGCCGAGCACCAGACCGACCGTTCGGCGGCTCGCCGCGAGCTCCAGGAGCCGCTGTGCGTCCGGCGTGAACTTCTTGCGCAGAATTGTCTCGAGCGGCGAGGCGACGATGCGCGCGGGATCCGAGACCGCGACGCCGATGGTCTTCGTGCCGAGATCGAGGCCGACGAGCGAGCCGGAGGCGGGCAGGGCGGAGAGGAAGGACTCGAAGGCGTCGTGGATGGCGGGCATCCGCCCCGCCTAGCACGCCGGCTCTCATGAGCGCCATCGCGCTTGCCCTGAAGGGGCCGGTTCCTATTCTCCCGGCCGACAGATTCTCCGGACAAGGACGTCGCGACGCTATGCGCATCACCTGGTACGGCCATTCAGCCTTCAAGCTCGTCTTCGGGTCCTCCGTCGTCCTGATCGATCCCTTCCTCGACAACGGGACCTTCAAGAGCGACCAAAAGGCGGCGACCGAGGGCGCGACGCACATCCTCCTCACTCACGGTCATTTCGACCACGTCGGGGAAACGGTGGAGATCGCCAAGCGGACGGGTGCGACGCTGGTCGCCGACTTCGATCTCGGCCAGTGGCTGAGCGCGCAGGGCGTCGAGAAGCTCGAGCCGATGAACACTGGCGGCTCGATCAAGCTCGACGGCTTCCGGGTGACGATGACCCAGGCGTTCCATTCATCCGCCAAGCTGCTCGACAACGGCGTCTCGATCGACCTCGGCGATCCGCACGGGCTGATCGTCGCGCCGGACGGCGAAGACGAGCCGGTGGTCTACGCCATGGGCGACACCGGAATATTCGGCGACATGAAGCTGATCAACGAGCTCTACGCTCCGACCGTCGGATTCGTGCCGATCGGTGACCGCTTCACCATGGGGGCGAAGACAGCGGCCTACGCCTGCCGGCACTTCTTCGACTTCGACCTCGTGGTCCCCTGCCACTACGGCACCTTCCCGATCATCGACGAGAGCGCCGACCGGTTCGTCGAGATGATGGACTCGCTGCGCGGCACGACCGTGAAGGTCCCGACGATCGGCGAGGAGTTCGAAGCGGAGGGCTGAACGACCCGAACTCCTCGGTCAGTCGCCGCACGCGACTGTGATCAGACCGCTGCGTCCCGGCGGGCTCTACGCGGGTAGGGCCCTACGGGAGCACGCCGCTCCCCAAGACGTCGACGTCATGCAGGGAGAACGGCAGTGGCGAACATCACGGGCTCGAAACGCGACGACTTCATCCACATCCGCGGCGACGGCAGGACGCCGCCTGAGGGCGCCAAGAACATCGCCCAGGCGACCGAGGGCGACGACAAGATCGCCGGCGGACGCGGCGACGACACGATCTTCGGCGGCGGCGGGGACGACGTCGCCGGCCTCAACATTCTGAAGCACGGCGCGGACGCGATCGACCTCGGCGCGGGATCGGACGTGATCGAGGTCGACGCCGGTAAGCCGACCGAGGTCCGGCTCACCTTCACCTCCGCAGAGGTCGGCAACGGTTCGGCGACCGATTCCGGGACGCTCGCCAATCAGGATGGCGGACTGGCGGTCCGCATGCAGGCCGAGAACGGCGCGGGCGAGCTCAAGGGCCCGATTACGCGCACGGACGACGAGGGCGTCACGTTCGTCGCCGACGAGGGCATGACCTTCGACGTTCGTGATCTGGTCTCCGGCGTCGAGCGCGGCAACGCCTTCGAAGTGGTCACGCTGGGCACGCAGGCGAGCGAAGAACTCGCTGCCCTGGAGGGCAAGCGCCCCTACTACATCAACGCCGGGCAAGGCGACGACACGGTGACAGGCGGCGTCGCCAATGACTTCCTCGTCGGCGGCGCGGGCCTCGATATGCTGAGCGGCGGCAAGGGGAACGATTCCTTCATCGGCGGCGGCGGCGACGACAAGATCTTTGGCGGGCGCGGCGCGGACAACACCATCTTCGCCAACATCGCGACCGACGGCGCCGACAGGATCAATCTCGGCTCCGGCGCTGACGCCGTGACGGTGAACGCGGCGGCGCCGACTGAAGTGCGTCTGACCTTCACCTCCGCGGAAGTCGGCAACGGCGTCGTCGACGACTCAGATACGCTGGCCAATCAGGACGGCCGCCTCGCGGTCCGTATGCAGGCCGAGGATGGATCCGACGGCCTAACCGGCCCGATCAGCCGGATCGAGGACGAGGGCGTGACCTTCGTCGCAGGCGCCGGCGTCAAGTTCGACGTCCGGGACCTCGTCTCGGGCACGGCGCGCGGCGACGATTTCGAGGTCGTGACGCTCGGCTCAAAGAACGACGACGCGCTCGACGGTCTCGACGACGCCCGCCCGACATACATCAACGCCGGAATGGGCGACGACACGGTCTCGGGCGGCAAGGCGGCGGACTTCCTCGTCGGCGGAGGCGGCGACGACGTCATCGACGGCGGCAAGGGCGCGGATAGCTTTATCGGCGGCGTAGGCGCCGACAGCTTCAATTTCTCGACGAAGCTCGGTCCGGACAACGTCGACGTGATCGTGGACTTCTCCGTCGTGGACGACACGATCGGTCTGGACGCAGACGTCTTCCAGGGTCTGGACGCCGGCGCGCTGGACGCCGACGCTTTCGTAATCGGAACGGAGGCGACGGACGGCGACCACCGGATCATCTACGACGACGCCACCGGCGACCTGCTGTTCGACCGGGACGGCTCCGGCGGAAAGTTCGACCCTGTCGCCTTCGCCAAGCTCGGCGCCGGTCTCGGCTTGACCGAGGAGGATTTCCTGATCGCCTGACCCGCGCGACCAGAATGCAGCGGAAGGGCCGGACCCGCTCCGGCCCTTTCGTTTGTTCGGTTCCCGGCGTTGCCGCTCGGCGCGGCGCTATGCTAAGCCCCGCCGCGCCCGAGGGCCGTGCGGCGGCTCGGGAAAAGCAGGACGCTCTCTGATGTCTGTCGACGAAAACACGGTTCGCCGCGTCGCGCGGCTCGCGCGCATCGCCGTCGCCGACGGCGAGGTCGCCAAGCTCAAGGGCGAGCTCGACGCGATCCTGTCCTTCGTTGAAGAATTGTCGGCGCTCGACGTCGACGACGTGCCGCCCATGACCAGCGTGATCCCGACCGCCGTCCGCCTGCGGGAGGACGTGGTGAACGACGGCGAGGACGCCGAGAAGGTCCTCATGAACGCGCCTGCCCGCGAGGCGGATTTCTACGTCGTGCCCAAGGTCGTCGAGTGAGCGTGGCGCCCGCCGCCCGCCGATCCGCCTGAGCCGTCACGGGACACCATGACCGAACTTCTAGATCTCACCTTCGCCGAAGCCCGCAAGCGTCTCCTGAAAAAGGAGTTTTCGGCCGTCGAGCTCAACCGCGCCTATCTCGGCGCGATGGAGGCGGCGCGGGGCCTCAACGCCTATGTGCTTGAGACGCCGGAGATCGCGCTGGAGCGCGCCGCCGAATCCGACGCGCGCATCGCGAAGGGAGAGGCGGGCCCGCTCGAAGGCCTGCCGCTCGGCGTGAAGGACCTCTATTGCACCGAGGGCGTGCGGACGACCGCCTGCTCGAAGATCCTCGGCGACTTCACGCCGCCCTATGAGAGCTTCGTCACGGCGAAAATGCGCGCCGACGGCGCAGTCATGCTGGGCAAGCTGAACAATGACGAGTTCGCCATGGGCTCGTCCAACGAGACCTCGGCCTTCGGCGTCGTGATCAATCCTTGGCGCCGCAAGGGCTCGGACGCGGCGCTCGTCGCCGGCGGCTCGTCGGGCGGCTCTTCAGCCGCGGTCGCGGCGCGCATCGCGCTCGGCGCCACGGCGACCGACACCGGCGGCTCGATCCGCCAGCCGGCGGCCTTCACCGGCACGGTCGGCGTGAAGCCGACATACGGCCGCTGCTCGCGCTGGGGCATCGTCGCCTTCGCCTCCTCGCTCGACCAGGCCGGGCCGATCGCCCGCGACGTCCGCGACGCCGCCATCCTGATGCGGTCGATGGCGGGCTACGACAAGCGCGACTCCACCTCGGTCGACCGCCCGGTTCCGGACTACGAGGCGGCGGTCGGCCGCTCGGTGAAGGGCCTCACGATCGGCGTGCCGAAGGAGTATCGCGTCGACGGCATGCCGGCCGAGATCGAGAAGCTCTGGTCGGACGGCGCGGAGCGGCTCAAGGCCGCCGGCGCCGAGATCGTCGAGGTGTCGCTGCCGCACACGAAATACGCGTTGCCGGCCTACTACATCGTGGCGCCGGCCGAAGCCTCCTCGAACCTCGCGCGCTACGACGGCGTGCGCTACGGCGCGCGGGTCGCCGGCCGCGACGTCACCGAGATGTATGAGAACACCCGCGCCGCCGGCTTCGGCGCGGAGGTGCGCCGCCGCATCATGATCGGCGCTTATGTGCTGTCGGCTGGCTACTACGACGCCTATTACGTCCGCGCGCAGAAGGTCCGCACCCTGATCAAGCGCGACTTCGAGACCGTGTTCGCGGACGGCGTCGACGCGATCCTCACGCCCGCGACGCCCTCGGCCGCCTTCGGCGTCGGCGAGATGGCGAACGCCTCGCCCGTCGAGATGTATCTCAACGACGTCTTTACGGTGACCGTGAACATGGCGGGCCTTCCCGGCATCGCCGTGCCGGCGGGGCTCTCCAGCGAGGGACTGCCGCTCGCGCTGCAGCTCATCGGCCGGCCGTTCGACGAGGAGACGCTGTTCTCGACCGGTGCGGTGATCGAGGACGCCTTCGGCCGCTTCAGCCCCGAGCGCTGGTGGTGAGCGAGCGCCCGACCTACGCCTCGATGGGAGAGGTGAGAGCTGCGATCGACGCCCTCGACGAGCAGCTGATGCCGCTGATGGCCGCGCGCGCCCATTGCATCGCTGAGGCCGCCCGGATTAAGGGCGATCCGGAGACCGCGCTGGTGCCATGGCGCGTCGACGAGGTCGCCGCCCATGCGCGCGAACTCGCGACGCGGCAGGGCATGGACGCCGACCTCGCCGAAAAACTCTGGCGCGCGATGATGGCCGAGTTCATCGCGCATGAGCGGCGGCTTATGGAGCAGGCGGCGGGAAACTGACCCCGCGATAGAGCCCGCCGAGTGCGAGCGAGAGGCCGAGCGCGCGCAGGTTAAGCGTCGCCTCGAGACCTTCGACCACGTTCGGCGCGTCCGGAAACGCGCCGCCGTCGGCGCGCTCCCAAACCGTCAGCTTCGCTGTGTTCGGGTCGGCGACGACGTAAACCTGAAGCGTCGGCAGATCGAGATATTCGTCGCGCTTCACCACGTGGTCCGCATAGAGCGAAGACGGCGAAAGCACCTCGACGATGAGAAGCGGCGCCTTCGAGGCCAGCGCACGCCCGTCGGTCTCCTGCTCCTGGACCAGAACGTCCGGAAAGCGGACGCTGTTCTTGGTATGGACGCCGAAAGCTTCGGTCAGCACGTCGAAGCCGCGCCCGTCGAGAGCTTGCATGAGCAGGTACGCGAAGTTGCCGCTGAGCTTGGCGTGGTTGCGGCTGACCCTGACCATCATACCGATCGTCCCCCGATCGTATTCGTACTTGCCCTCCTGGGTGTCGATCCAGTCAAGGAACGTCTCGACCGGCACGGCCATGCCGGGCTCGAGCTCCGCGAGCCGATAGGGGACTGATAGATCGAATCTCTGGTTCATCGCGACCTCCGCCAGGTCCGGCTTCGCCCGTTGTCTCCGAGAGTAACATAGGTCTAGTTAGGCCCGCGCACGAAGGATCCGACATCAACATGAACGCCCCCTCTAAGATCCCCGCCTCGTCCAAGCTCATCCCCGGCGCGACCGGCGACTGGGAGGTCGTGATCGGGCTTGAGATCCATGCGCAGGTGACGTCGGAGGCCAAGCTCTTCTCGGGCGCCTCGACCGGCTTCGGCGCGCCGCCGAACAGCCATGTCAGCCTCGTCGACGCCGCGATGCCCGGCATGCTGCCGGTGCTGAACCACGAATGCGTGCGGCAGGCGATACGCACCGGGCTCGGCGTCAAGGCGCGGATCAACCTGCAGTCGACCTTCGACCGGAAGAACTACTTCTATCCGGACCTGCCGCAGGGTTATCAGATCTCGCAGTACAAGAGCCCGATCGTGGGCGAGGGCGAGGTCGTCGTCGACATGGGCGACGGCGAGTCCATTACGGTCGGCATCGAGCGCATCCACCTCGAGCAGGACGCGGGCAAGTCGATCCACGACCAGGATCCGCGCTTCTCCTTCGTCGACCTCAACCGCTCCGGCGTCGCGCTGATGGAGATTGTCTCGAAGCCCGACCTGCGCTCGTCCGAACAGGCCAAAGCCTACGTCACCAAGCTTCGCACGATCCTGCGCTACATCGGGACCTGCGACGGCGACATGGACAAGGGCAACCTGCGCGCCGACGTGAACGTCTCGGTGCGCCGCCCGGGCGATCCGTTCGGAACGCGCTGCGAGATCAAGAACGTCAACTCGATCCGCTTCATCGGCCAGGCCATCGAGACCGAAGCGCGCCGCCAGATCGAAATCCTGGAGGACGGCGGCTCGATCGATCAGGAGACGCGCCTGTTCGATCCGGTGAAGGGCGAGACGCGCGCCATGCGGTCCAAGGAAGAGGCGCACGACTACCGCTATTTTCCGGATCCGGACCTGCTGCCGCTCGTCGTCGAGCAGTCGGAGGTCGACGAACTCGCGGCCGGGCTTCCGGAACTGCCGGACGAGAAGAAGGCGCGCTTCGTCGGCCAGTACGGCGTCACCCCCTACGACGCGATGGTGCTGACGCTCGAGCGCGAGTCGGCCGACTTCTTCGAGCAGGTGGCCGCGCAGGGCGAGCCCAAGCTTGCTGCGAACTGGGTGATCAACGAGCTGTTCGGCCGCCTCAACAAGGACGGGACGCCGATCTCAGAGAGCCCGATCTCCGCGGCGCAGCTCGGCGGCCTCGTCGGGCTCGTGTCAGACGGCACGATCTCCGGCAAGATCGCCAAGGATTTGTTCGAGATCCTCTGGACGGAGGGCGGCGACCCGCGCGAGCTGGTCGAGAGCCGCGGGCTGAAGCAGGTGACCGACACGGGCGCGATCGAGAAGGTCGTCGACGAGGTCATCGCGGCCAACCCCGACAAGGTCGAACAGGCCAAGGCCAAGCCGAGCCTGGTCGGCTGGTTCGTTGGGCAGGTGATGAAGGCGTCCGGCGGCAAGGCCAATCCGCAGGCCGTCAACGAAATCCTGAAGTCGAAGCTCGGACTCTGAGGCGCTGGTCGGCGCGCGAACGATGATGCCCCAGCTCAGCTCGTTCGAATGGGACGCCGCCCTGCGACTGCTCGCGGCGGTCGGCTGTGGGCTGCTGCTCGGCTTCAACCGAGACCTGAAGAACAAGCCGACCGGCATGCGCACCCTCGGCCTCGTCTCGCTCGGCGCCTGTCTCGTGGCCCTCGCCTCGCTTCAGAGTGACCCTCTGCGGACCAATCCCGACGCCATGAGCCGCGTGGTTCAGGGCGTCCTGCAAGGCGTGCTGACAGGCGTGGGGTTCATCGGCGCGGGAGTGGTGCTGAAGCTGCCGGGCGACCGGCGGGTCCGCGGCCTGACCACGGCGGCGACGGTCTGGGTGACGGCGGCGCTCGGCGTCGCCTGCGCCTTCGCGAGCTGGCCGCTGCTGACGTTCGGCCTCGTCCTCACCCTCCTCGTCCTCATCCTGCCACGCCGGATCGCGAAGGCGCTCGGCGGGGATTTCGACAGCCCGGACGACGACGACTGATCGACTGGCGGGGTCCGGGGCCAACCTCTCGGATCAGTGTCCGTCGATCCGGTTCTGCGCGCCCTGCCAGGCCAGGAAGTTCCGGCGCGCCTCCTGAACGAAGGGGCTTCGGCGCACGGCGGCCATGAAGGCGCGGCCGATGGTTTTACCCGGATTCCTCATTGAGCGCTCGAACTGGACGAGCAGCACGACGCGCGTCTCGTCCGTCTCGTTCCAGACCTCATGGTGGTAGGTGTCGTCGAAGACCAGGCACCCGCCCTCATGCCAGTGCACGAACTGGTCGTGGACCTGCATCCGCACGCTGTTCCAGTCTTGCGGCACTTTGACTCCGAGATGGCAGGTGATCAGGCCCTTCGTGACGCCGCGATGGCGCGGAATGCGGGCGCCGGGAGCGAGGATGGAGAAGAAGGCGCTATTCAGCCCGGGAACGCGGCTCGCAAGTTGGGCCGTCACCGGACACTTCTCGCAATTGGCGTCGACCCGATAGCCGTAGCCGTACAGGAAATATGACTTCCACTTTCGGTCCGCGCCGAGCCGTCCATGGTCCGGCGAGATGTCCGGCAGGACCGGGATTTCTTCGCTCTCCAGAACCTGCAGCGCCTCCTGGCGGATCGCCTGCCAGTTGCGCTCGAGATCGGCCGTCCAGGCGAACGTCTCGCGATCGAACACCGGTGGGTTCCCCACCAGCGAGGATCTGGCGAGGATGTCGTCGAACCATGGGCGCAGCTTCTTGCCGGTTCGGTAGAGAAGGCTGCGCTTCGGCTTCTTGGATTTGGGCTTCTGGAGTTCGGCTGCGAGTTCCATTGCGGGACCGTCCGGGGGGCGGGTCGGCGTCAGGCCGTCGCTTCAGAAAAGCGTACGACGCATGACGCGCCCATCATCCCGCACGAAACGTCGGGTTCCTCGGCCGCAAGAAGCAAGAGCGGTCTGAGACTCAGCGGCTTGCGGATCAGGGCCGGGCCGGTCCCGTAGCGACGGGCCGCTCGCCAGCTCCCCAATCGGCCCATGAGCCGTCGTAGAGCCCGTCCGCCCGCGCGCCGAGTCCTTCGAGCCCGAGCGCGAGGATCGCGGCGGATACGCCCGAGCCGCACGTCGTGACGATCGGCTTCGATAAATCGACGCCCGCCTCCTCGAAAGCGCGTCGCAGCTCCGCCTCGTCGTCGATGAGCTTTCCGTCGCGCACGAGCGTCGAAGACGGCAGGTTCAGCGAGCCGGGAATATGGCCGGAGGCGAGGTCCGGGCGGGGCTCGGGCGCTTCGCCGCGGAAACGCGCCGCAGGCCGCGCGTCCACGACCTGGGCGGCGCCGGTCTCGAGGGCGGCGGAGACGTCGTCCGCCGATTTCGCGGCGCCCAATTTCGGCCGAGGCGTGAAGGCTCTGGGCGCCCGCTCTGCCGCGCCGCTTTCGGTCGGGCGTCCCTCCGCGAGCCATTTCGGGAAGCCGCCGTCGAGCACGAAGACCTTCTCGGCGCCCATGGTCCGGAACGTCCACCAGACGCGCGGCGCTGCGAACAGGCCGGAGCCGTCATAGACGACGACCGTCGTGCCGTCCCCGACCCCGAGCTTTCCGACTTCGCTCGCGAAGAGCTCCGGTGACGGCAGCATGTGCGGCAGACCCGAGGATGTGTCCGCGATGGCGTTGATGTCGAAGAAGACCGCGCCGGGAATATGCCTCTCCAGATATTCGCTGCGGCCGTCCCGGCCTGCATCGGGCAGATGCCAGGAGCCGTCGACGGCGATGACGTTCGGGTCGTCGAGGCGCTCTGCAAGCCAGTCGGTGGAGACGAGGTGGGGGTTCGTCACTGCAGCACCTTCTTCAGGTCGACGACGCCCGGACGCTCGAGCCAGGCCGGAACCGGCAGGTCCTTCGAACGCAGGAACGTGGGGTCGAAAAGCTTCGACTGGTAGCGCGTGCCGTAGTCGCAGAGGATCGTCACGATGGTGTGGCCGGGGCCGAGCTCCCGGGCCAGCTTGATCGCGCCGGCGACGTTCACGCCGCTCGAGCCGCCGAGGCAAAGGCCTTCGTGCTCGAGCAGGTCGAACACGATCTGGACGGATTCCGCGTCCGGCACGTGATAGGCGAAGTCGACGGGCGCGTCCTCGAGGTTGGCGGTGATGCGGCCCTGGCCGATGCCTTCCGTGATGGAGGAGCCCTCGGCCTTCAGCTCGCCGGTCGTGTAATAGCTGTAGAGCGCCGCGCCGGGCGGGTCGGCGAGCGCGACCTTGACGTCCTTGTTCTTCGCCTTTAGCGCCATCGCGACGCCCGCCAGCGTGCCGCCGGTGCCGACCGCCGAGACGAAGCCGTCGACCTTGCCGTCGAGGTCGTCCCAGATCTCGGGCCCGGTCGAATCGATATGGGCCTGCCGGTTCGCGATGTTGTCGAACTGGTTCGCCCAGATCGCGCCGGCCGGCTCGGTCTTGGCGAGCTCCTCGGCGAGCCGGCCGGAGACCTTCACGTAGTTGTTGGGGTCCTTGTAGGGGACGGCCGGAACCTCGACGAGCTCGGCGCCGGCGAGGCGCAGCATCGCTTTCTTTTCTTCGGACTGCGTCTCGGGGATGACAATCACGGTTCGATAGCCGAGGGCGTTGGCGACCAGAGCGAGACCGATGCCGGTGTTGCCGGCGGTGCCCTCGACGATCACGCCGCCCGGCTTGAGCGCGCCCTTCGCCACCGCGTCCTCGATGATCCACAGCGCCGCGCGGTCCTTGACCGACTGGCCCGGATTCATGAACTCGGCCTTTCCGAGGATCGTACACCCCGTTTCCTCCGATGCCTTCACGAGCCGGATGAGGGGCGTGCGGCCGATGGCGTCGACAAGGCCGCTGCGGATGCGCATAGGGAGGTGTCCGGTCTGCTTGTTCGGAGGGCCGCGAACTTAAGACGGCGCGGTCGCCAAGAAAAGCGAGGCGTCCCAGAAACCGCTTTCGCCGTCGAATGTATAGAGTGAGCCGCCGGCTGATCTGCGCCAACCCCGGACGCGTAGCCGGTCACGAGGAATTCCAAGAGCCGCGCGGCGCGCCGCGCATCGAGGCCGTGGCGTGTCCGCACCGCCGAAGACAACGCAACCTGTCGGGGCTCCCCGGCGCATCGAGAGGCTGCTCGACGGCTATGCGAGAGGCGCCCTCGACCCGTACTCGCACGCGCTGGTCGAGGCGCATCTGATCCTGTCGCCCGAGAACCGGGACTATGTCCGCAATATCGAGGCGACGATCGGAGAGGAGCTCGAAGCCGTTCCGTCCACGCGCCCGCAGCGCGCCGCGCGAGACCAGGTTCTGGCCGCGATCTATGCCGGCGGCTGGTATGGAAGACCGAGGCCGCCGAAGATCGATCCTGACCTGCCGGAACCACTCGCCCGTCTGGTCGGCGCTCCGCTGTCCGACCTCAAGTGGCGCTTCGCCGCGCCCGGCGCTCGCGAGCACAGGGTCTTCGAAGGCGGCGGGATCTCGGCCTCGTTCATCCAGGTCAAGCCGTCGCGCAGGCTGCCGCAGCACACGCATTGCGGGATCGAGGCGACGCTGGTGATCAAGGGCGCCTTCTCCGATCACCTCGGCCGCTATCGCCGCGGCGACGTCGCGGTCGCCGATCCGTCCGTCGATCACAGTCCGATCGCGGATCCCGACGGCCCATGCGTCTGCTTCGTCGTCGCCGAGGGGCCGCCCAGGCTGACCGGGCCGCTCGGGCGTCTCCTGCAGAGGGTCTTCGGCGGGTGAGGCCGGCCGGCTTCGTCATCCCTTCATGAGCGTGCGAAGACCACCTGGCGGACGTCGATGTTTCCGGAGCGGAACCCGGCCTCGCAATAGGCCAGGTAGTATTCCCACAGCCGCCGGAAGCGCTCGTCGAAGCCTAGCGGCTGGATCGTCGGCCAGGCGGCGCGGAAACGGTCGCGCCACTTCGAAAGCGTCGCGGCGTAGTCGAGGCCGAAGATTCTTTCGTCCGAAACCGCAAGGCCGGCTTTCGTCGCCGCGGTCCGGAGCGCCGTGGGCGAGGGCAGCATGCCTCCGGGAAAGACGTAGCGTTGGATGAAGTCCGTCTCGCGCCGATAGGCCTCGAACAGGCGGTCCTGGATGGTGATGACCTGGACCCCCGCGGCGCCGCCGGGTCGCAGCCGGTCCCGCAGCTGGGCGAAGAAGGCCGGCCACCACTTCTCGCCGACCGCCTCGAACATCTCGATCGAGGCGATGCGGTCGAACACGCCGCGTTCGTCGCGATAGTCCTGCAGCTTGAAGGTCACGCGCTCGGAAAGCCCCGCCTGGAAGATTCTCCTGCGAGCGTAGTCGAGCTGCGCCGGGCTGATGGTGAGGGCCGTGACGCGCGCGCCGACCTCTTTCGCGGCGAACTCCGCGAAACCGCCCCAGCCGCAGCCGATCTCGAGGACATGCTCGCCCTCGCGCATCCCTGCGGCGTCCGCCAGCGCCCGATATTTGGTCCGCTGGGCCTCCTCGAGTTCTTCAGTCTCGTCCACGAAAAGCGCGGACGAATAGGTCATCGAAGGGTCGAGCCACTGCTCGTAGAAGGCGTTGCCGAGGTCGTAATGCGCCTCGATGTTGCGGCGCGCGCCGGCTTTCGTGTTGCGCCTCAGCCAATGCTGGAAGTTCTGGAGCGCGCGGAACAGCGGCTTGGCCAGCAGGTGCGCGCTGGTGTGTTCAGCGTTGACGCAGAACAGCTCGAGGAAGACCGGCAGGTCCGGGCTGGTCCAGTCGCCGGAAAGGAAGCCCTCGGCGACGCCGATGTCGCCGTCGCGCAGGATGCGGGTCGCGAAGCGATGGTCGTTGACGACCAGAACCGCCTTGGGCCCCGGCGTTTTCCCTGCGAAGACCATGGAACGCCCGTCGGGCAGGGTCACCGTGAGCTGCCCGATCGCGATCTTGCTGGCGATCTGCAGGGCGAGCTGGGTCGGGATCGGCAGGCCGCTCGGAATGCTGGAGGAGGGCTCGGCGGGCGATGCGCCGGGATCGATGTCAAGCGCACTCATGCGGCGTCTCTGTCAGAGCCTCCCGGCCGCGTGCCACCGGGCGGCCGCGGGAACGAATCCGGGCGCGCCGCCGCCTGTCGGCGACGCCGGCGGATGCAGAGCAAAAGTTATGCCTTTCGCCCGGGGCCGCAAGGCCGCCAAGCGGCCATGCCGCGGCGGGAGGCCTAAGCGCTTTCGGCCTTCATCCTGTCGAACGCCTTGAGTGCGCGGTCGCGCGCCGCGCCGTGGTCGACGATCGGCAGGGGATAGGTCTTGCCGAGCTCGACGCCGGATTCGGAAAGCGACTCCGGAGGCGCCTCCCACGGCGCGTGGATGTAGCGCGCGGGCATATTCTCGAGTTCGGGCACGAAGGCGCGGACGTAGCCGCCGTCAGGATCGAACCTGACGCCTTGGAGCGAGGGGTTGAACACGCGGAAATACGGAGCGGCGTCCGCGCCCGATCCCGCGACCCACTGCCAGCTCGCGGCGTTGTTGGCCGGGTCGGCGTCGACGAGCGTATCCCAGAACCAGGCTTCCCCTTCGCGCCAGTCGATCATCAGGTCCTTGATCAGGAACGACGCGCAGATCATCCGCACGCGATTGTGCATCCAGCCGGTCCGCCAGAGCTGGCGCATCCCGGCGTCGACGATGGGAAAACCGGTCAGGCCCTTCCGCCAGGCCATGAGGTGCGACGGCTTCGGCTTCTCCCAGGGAAAATCGTCGAATCGCTTCTGGAAGTTCCGACTCGCAAGTTCGGGGAACTGAAACAGCAGGTGGTGCGAGAACTCCCGCCAGCCGAGCTCCGTACGAAACTTCTCCACGTCCCTCGCCGTCGCCGGACCCTCGGCGGCGGCTCGCTCGACGGCGTGCCAGAGCTGGTGCGGGCTGACCTCGCCGAAGCGCAGATGCGGCGACATCCGCGACGTCGACGGGAGGTCGGGACGGTCCCGCGCCGACGCGTATCCCCTCAGGTCGTCTTCGACGAAGGCCTTGAGCCGCGCCTTCGCGCCGGCTTCTCCCGGCGTCCAGGCGTCGCGCAGACCGCCCGCCCAGTCGGGCCGCGTCGGCTCGAGGCCGAGCGAATCAAGGCTTTCTCCGTCGATCGCCCGGCCAGGCTCGATCTGTCCCTTGGAGGGCCTCGGAATCGGCGCCCGCGGTTCACCGCGCGCCTGCGCGGCTCGCCAGTAGGGGGAGAAGACCTTGAACGGGTCGCCCCACTTCGACTTGACCTCCCAAGGCTCATGCAGCAGCCGGCAATTGGAGCTCTGGACCGAAAATCGGTCCCCCTGCAGCTCCTCCTTGAGGGCCGCGTCGATCTCGATCTCCCGCGCGGCGTATCGCCTGTTCCAGAAGACCGCTTCGGCGCCCGTCTCGCGCAGGGCGTCGCGGACGAGGTGGTCCGATCGTCCGCGGCGGACCGAGAACGGGAGGCCCATGGCCGCGCAGTCGCTCGCGAGCGCGCGCAGCGACTGCGCGAGCCACCAGCGCGCCGCGCCGCCCATCGCGCGAAGCCCCTCGGTTTGCTCGTCGAGCACGTAGATCGCGGTGACGGGCCGTCCCGATTTCACCGCCGAATCGAGCGCCGGATTGTCCGCGAGCCGAAGGTCTTCGCGGAACCAAAGAAGCGCGCCGGAGGAGGGGGCGGGGCTGGAGGGCATCGCGTTCCGGGAAAGCGGACCGTCCGAAGTGACCGGCCGCGGACGTTGGTCGATTCGGGCGAGCTACGGGCCAGCGCCGTCGACGGATCACGTCCCGAAAGGCGCCTGCGGAAACGACGAAGGGGCCGGCCCAACGGGCCGACCCCTTCGCGAAACTGGCTCCTCGGGCAGGATTCGAACCTGCGACAACTCGATTAACAGTCGAGGGCTCTACCGCTGAGCTACCGAGGAATGACGCCGCCGCTGGCCGCAGCCGCCGTCAGGCGCGGCGCTATAGCAGACGATGTGCGGCCACGCTACCCTGTTATGACGCGATCGCGGCCTTCGCATGACCGGCTCGCGCCAGACGGGCCGGAAAAGGCGGAGCTTCATAACGGACATGGACCGCGATCAGCTTCCCGGCGCGCGCCGCACGATTCTGTTCGTGAATGCGGCGCATGCGCTCGATCACTTCGTGCTGCTGATCTATCCGACCGCCGTCATCGTCGTCGCGCGCGACCTTGAGCTCGATTACGGCGCGCTGATCGGGCTTGCGACCGGCGCCTTCGTGGCGTTCGGCCTGTTCTCGCTGCCCTTCGGCTGGATGGCCGACCGGGTCGGCCGCCGTAGGCTGCTCGCGACCTTCTTCCTCGGCTGCGGATTCGCGTGCTGCGGCGTGGCGACCGCCGGAGGACCGATGGCAATCGCCGGATGGCTGTTCGTGCTCGGCGTATTCTCCGCCATCTACCATCCGATCGGTTCGAGCCTGCTCGTGTCCAACGCGGTCCGGCTTGGCCGGACGCTCGGCTGGAACGGCGTGTGGGGAAACATCGGCGCGGCGACCGCCTCAGGGGTCACCGCCCTGATCGCGGCGGAATTCGGCTGGCGAGCGGCGTTCGTCGTGCCGGGCCTCGCCTGCGTCGCGGCCGGCGTCGCCTATCTCCTGCTGACGCCCGGCGAGACGCGGCCGTCGCCGCCCGCCAAGTCGTCCGGAGGCGGCGGGGAGGGACGGACGTCCCGAACCGTCACGCTGCTCGCGATCTTCGCCGTCGCCATCGTCGCGGGCGGCTTGACGTTCAACATCGCCACCATCGCCGCGCCGAAGGCGATCGACGAGCGGCTCGGCCTCGATCTGCCGCTCGGCCTCGTCGGCTCGCTGACGACGCTGGTCTTCGTGTTCGGCGCGCTGACGCAGGTCGCCGTCGGCCGGCTGGTCGATCGATTCACGCTGCCGTCGATCTTCGCCGGCGTCTCGCTGTTCCAGCCGATCGGGCTGGGACTGGCCGCGACGACGACCGGTCCGCTCATGCTGCTCGGGCTCGCTTTGGCGATGGCCGCGATCTACGGGCAGGTCGTCGTCAACGACGCGATGGTGGCGCGATACGTCCCGGCCGCCTGGCGCTCGCGGGCCTTCGGGATCCGCTACTTCCTTGGCTTCACCGCGAGCGGATTCGCTGCGCCGCTGATCGCGTTCCTGCACGGGCAGGGCGGCTTCGCGACGGTCTTCGCCTGCGCCGCCGCGTTCGGCTTCGCGATCTTCGCGGCCGCCGTCGCGACGCTCATCACGTCACGCACGCGCGCCGTTCCGGCGCCTGCGGAATGAGCTGGGTGTTGGAGGCCACGCCCGGAATCGAACCGGGATACAAGGATTTGCAGTCCTCTGCGTAACCATTCCGCCACGTGGCCCCGTGCGCTCGCGCTGCTCGGCCGGCGTCGGGTCTCCCAGGGGAGCCGTCCGCGCGGCGTCCCGCGAAATGGCGCGCACTCCATAGCCTGCGGTCTCCGCCGCCGCAACTGAGCGCGCGGGCGCTTGCAAGCGGCCGGCGCCTGCCGCAAAAGATCGCTGCGGGCGCGAAGTCGGCCCGGTGCTCTCCAAGAGGATGGCGGAATGACGGATTTCGATCGGCTCAGGGTCGGCATGGTCGACGGGCAGATCCGCACAGCGGACGTCACCGATCACCGCGTCATTAGCGCTTTTCTCAGCGTCCCGCGCGAGGACTACGTGCCGGAGGCGCGGCGTGGCCTTGCTTATCTCGACGCGCGCGTTCCGCTCGGCGCGCCGGGCAGGGCGACCCTTGATCCGATGACCCTCGCCAAGCTCGTGCAGCTCGCCGATCCTCAGGAGGACGACAAGGTTCTCGTGGTCGGCTGCGGGCTGGGCTATGCGGTCGCGATCTTCGCGGAACTCGCGGGGTCGGTCGTCGGACTGGAGGTGGAGCCGACGCTCGCCGTCGTCGCAGAGGATCGATTCGCCGGACGGGCCGGCGTGAAGATCGTCGAAGGGCCGCTGCCGGAGGGCTCGCCCGCGGACGCTCCGTTCGACCTGATCTTTTGCGACGGCTCGGTCTCGACCAGGCTCGACGCGCTGGCGAGGCAACTCGCGCCGGACGGTCGTCTGATCGCGATCACCGGGGACGGGCGTTCGACCAAGGCGACTGTCCTGCGCCGCGCCGGCGACGGGGTCGCGACGTCGACGGCCTTCGATGCTTTCGGCCCGGCGCTGCCGGGATTCGAGCGGGCGGAGACGTTCGCGTTCTGACCGCAGCTGTGGCGGTTTTGCGCCAGTGTACGGCAACTTCAACCAAAGCAGCAGAGAGCCGGTTCCCTCGGTCGCGCCCGGGCGCTAGCGTCACGCGGGGTCGCGTCACGCCGCGCCGGACGGAAACATCCGCCGACGCTGGAATCCGGTGAGCATTAGAATGTCGACGAGCGTACCGTCCGGCCGACGCAACATGCTTTGCGCCGCAGCCGCGCTTGGCTTTGCGCTGACGCTGGCGCCTCATGTCGAGGCGCAGGCCCAGTCGCTCGAGCAGGCGCTGGCGCGCGCCTACGCGTCCAATCCAACGCTGAACGCCCAGCGCGCGAACGTCCGCGCGGTGGACGAGCAGGTGCCGCAGGCGCTGTCGGGCTATCGTCCCACGATCTCGGTGACGGCGGACGCCGGCATTCAGCGCACCAACGCCAAGATCAAGGCGGACGGCCTGCAGCCTGCCCAGACGCTGAACGTCACCAACAAGCCGCGCGGCTTCGGCATCCAGGCCGATCAGACGCTGTTCGACGGCTTTCGCACCAAGAATCAGGTCCGCTCGGCCGAGTCGAACATCCTCGCGGCCCGCGAGGAGCTGCGGAACAGCGAGCAGAACGTCCTGTTCGACGTCGCCCAGGCCTACATGGACGTCCTGCGGGACTACGCGATCCTCGACATCCGCCGCAACAACGTCGACGTCCTCAAGGAGGAGCTGCGCGCTGCGAACGAGCGCTTCAAGGTCGGCGAGGTGACGCGCACCGACACAGCGCAGGCGGAGGCCCGCGTGCAGGGCGCGCTCACCGCCGTCAGCCAGGCCGAGGCGCAGCTCAACACCAGCCGCGCGACCTATCGTCAGGTCGTCGGCGACGACATCGGGCGCCCGAAGGCCGCCCGGTCCGTGGACAAGTTCATGCCGAAGAACCTCGGCGCGGCGATCAGCGTGAGCCAGGCGCAGCATCCGGCGATCCTCGCCGCCTTGCACGGAGTCGACGCCGCGACGCTCCAGATCCGGGTGATCGAGGCGGATCTGATGCCGCAGCTCGGCCTCGAGGCCGCCGCGCAGCGCCGCTGGGACGACAGCTACCAGCTGCCGGACGCGCGGACGACGGTCGGCTCGGTCGTCGGTCGTCTGACCATTCCGATCTATCAGGGCGGCTCCGTCTCGGCGCGCGTCCGGCAGGCCAAGGAGACCGCCGGTCAGCGCAGGCTCGACGCCGATTCGGCGCGCGACCAGGTGCGTCAGTCGGTCGTGTCGGCCTGGGGCACGATCCAGGGCGCGACGGCGTCGATCCGTTCGGCCCAGGCCCAGATCGAGGCCAACCAGGTCGCGCTGAACGGCGTGCGCGAGGAGGCGAAGGTCGGCCAGCGCACGACGCTCGACGTCCTGAACGCCCAGCAGGAAGTGCTTTCCGCACGCGAGTCGCTGATCAACGCCCAGCACGACCGGATGGTGGGCGCCTACGCGCTGCTTTCCGCGACCGGCTATCTTTCCGCAGGCCGCCTCGGCCTCAACGTCGCCAGCTACGACCCCAACGTGCACTACGACCAGGTGCGCGACAAATGGGGCGGGCTCCGCACGCCGGACGGCCGCTGAGGCCGCCGTCCACGGAGCTGTGGAGACGACGCCCTCCGGCTTGTCGTAAGCCCGAAGCAACCTGATACTCGCGCCGCGTCGGGGTCGGCGTCTCCCAGCGATTCGGGAGCCGGACGCGGCGGGCCGCGCCGGCGTCGCGGGGGCGGCCCCTGAGCGAAGCGGAGAGCGTATGAGCAGCGCGGCCAAGGCTCACGAGCCGACGATGGAGGAGATTCTGGCGTCTATCCGCCGCATCATCTCCGACGACGACAAGGCGCCTGCGAAGCCCGCGGCGCCCGAGTCTGCGCCCGCCAAGGGGGAGCCGGAGCCTATGGCCAAGCCTCAAGCCGCAAGCGTCGGCCAGGACGACATCGACGCGCTGTTCGCCGCCGCCGACGAGCAGGCCGCGGTCGGGCAGGACGACATCGACGCG
>JADBEO010000099.1 GCA_031316315.1 Chelatococcus sambhunathii | reverse complement strand
CCACCCTACCCTCCCCCCGCAAGTCGGATGTTTCCGACTTGCGTGCTCGTTTGTCGCACAACGCCGCAACAGCGGCGTTGTGTAGAGGGGAGGGATCCTGAGACGTTGAGTCTTGGCGATGTGAACTGCCGCTTCATAGCGTCCCCGCCGTTCCTCATGCTGAGGAGGCCCGGCAGGGCTGTCTCGAAGCACGCAGGTCGCTTCCCCAACGCGGACCCCCAATGACCGACACGACCGACACCGGCTGGTTCGCGCGCCTCAAGGCGGGGCTGTCAAAAACCTCGTCGCAGCTGACGCGCGGCATCCAGGAGCTCTTCACCAAGGAGAAGATCGACGCTGCGACGCTCGACGATCTGGAGGACCTGCTGATCCAGGCCGACCTCGGCGTTTCGACGGCGGAGCGCGTGGTCGCGGCGGTCGGGCGCGCCCGGCACGAGCGCAATCTCGACGGCGAGAGCGTGCGCAAGATCGTGGCGGAGGAGGTCGCGCGCGTGCTGGAGCCTGTGGCGCGGCCGTTCGATCCGCCGGAGAGCGCCAGGCCGGCCGTCGCGCTGGTCGTCGGGGTCAACGGTTCCGGCAAGACCACGACGATCGGGAAGATCGCCGAGACCTTCCGCACCGCCGGCCTCAAGATCGTGCTCGCCGCCGGCGACACGTTTCGGGCCGCCGCCGTCGAGCAGCTCAAGGTCTGGGCGGACCGTTCGGGGGCGATCTTCGTCGCCAAGGAGACCGGCGCCGACGCCGCCGCGCTTGTCTACGAGGCGTGGCAGAAGGCCAAGGCCGAGGACGCGGACCTGCTGATCGTCGACACGGCCGGACGCCTGCAGAACAAGGCCGGGCTGATGGCCGAGCTCGAGAAGATCGTCCGGGTGCTGAAGAAGCTCGACCCGGACGCGCCGCACGACTCGATCCTCGTGCTCGACGCCACCACGGGCCAGAACGCGCTCGGCCAGGTGGAGGCCTTCGGCAAGGTGGCGGGCGTCACCGGCCTCGTCATGACCAAGCTCGACGGGACCGCGCGCGGCGGCATCCTCGTAGCGGCGGCCGAGAAGTACAAGCTGCCGGTGCACTTCATCGGCGTCGGCGAGGGGCTCGACGACCTGGAGCCGTTCGACCCGGACGCCTTCGGCCGCGCGATCGTCGGTCTGCCGCGGGAGTAGCTTTCGCGCCCGGACAAGCCGCAACGGTTCAGAATCCCTCCCCTCTCCGAGGGGAGGGTAGGGT
>JADBEO010000098.1 GCA_031316315.1 Chelatococcus sambhunathii | reverse complement strand
GCGGCGATGGATGCGGCGTCGAGGCCGGCTTCGGCGATCTGCTTTTCGGGCTTGTCGTGGTCGATGTAGCGGTCGGGCAGGACGAGCGTGCGGATCTTGAGGCCGCGGTCGAGCGCGCCCTCGCCGGCCAGCAGCTGCAGCACGCTCGCGCCGAAGCCGCCGGACGACCCCTCCTCCACCGTCAGCAGCGCCTCGTGGTCCCGCGCGAGCCGCAGGATCAGCTCCCGGTCGAGCGGCTTTGCGAAGCGCGCGTCGGCGACCGTCGTCGACACCCCCTTCAGCGCGAGCTCCTCGGCCGCCTCGAGCGCCGGCGCGAGCCGCGTGCCGAGCGACAGCAGCGCGACGGTCGTCCCCTCCCGCAGCACCCGGCCCCGGCCGATCCGGAGGATCTCGCCCCTCGCCGGCAGCTCGACGCCGATCCCCTCCCCGCGCGGATAGCGGAAGGCGCAGGGACCTTCGTCATAGGCCGCCGCGGTCGCGACCATGTGGACGAGCTCGGCCTCGTCGGCCGGCGCCATCAGCATGAAGTCCGGCAGGCAGGCGAGGTATGCGAGGTCGTAGGCCCCGGCGTGCGTCGCCCCGTCGGCGCCGACGAGGCCCGCCCGGTCGAGCGCGAAGCGCACGGGAAGGTGCTGGATCGCGACGTCGTGCACCACCTGGTCGTAGGCCCGCTGCAGGAAGGTCGAGTAGATCGCGCAGAACGGCTTCAGCCCCTCGGTCGCGAGCCCCGCCGCGAAGGTCACCGCGTGCTGCTCGGCGATGCCGACGTCGAAGGTCCGCTCCGGGAAGACCTGCCCGAACAGGTCGAGCCCGGTGCCGCCCGGCATGGCGGCGGTGATCGCGACCACGCGCTCGTCCGCCTTGGCCTCCGCGATCAGGCTCTCGGCGAACACCCTTGTGTAGGTCGGCGCGTTGGCCTTGGGCTTGGACTGCGCCCCCGACACCACGTCGAAGGCCGAGACGCCGTGATACTTGTCGTCGGATTCCTCCGCCGGCGCGTAGCCCTTGCCCTTCTTGGTCACGACATGGACCAGGATCGGCCCGAACTCGGCGTCGCGCACGTTCCTCAGCACCGGGAGCAGATGCTCCAGATTGTGCCCGTCGATCGGGCCGACATAGTAGAAGCCGAGCTCCTCGAACAGCGTGCCGCCCATCGCCCAGCCGCGGGCGTATTCCTCCGCCCGCGCCGCGCCGCGCTCCACGAACTTCGGCAGGCGCTTGGCGAGCCCCTTGCCGATGTCGCGCAGCGACAGGTAGGTGCGGCCCGAGACCAGCCGCGCGAGATAGGCCGACATCGCCCCCGTCGGCGGGGCGATCGACATGTCGTTGTCGTTGAGGATCACGATCAGCCGCGAGCCCAGCGCCCCGGCGTTGTTCATCGCCTCATAGGCCATGCCGGCCGACATCGCGCCGTCGCCGATCACCGCCACGACATGATTGTCCGCGCCCTTGAGGTCGCGCGCCACCGCCATGCCGAGCCCGGCCGAGATCGAGGTCGAGGAATGGCCCGCCCCGAACGGATCGTAGTCGCTCTCGGCCCGCTTGGTGAAGCCGGACAGCCCCCCGCCCTTGCGCAGCGTGCGGATGCGCGCGCGCCGGCCGGTCAGGATCTTGTGCGGATAAGCCTGGTGCCCGACGTCCCAGATCAGCCGGTCCCTCGGCGTGTCGAACACGTGGTGCAGCGCGACCGTCAGCTCCACCACCCCGAGCCCCGCCCCGAGATGGCCGCCCGTCACCGAGACCGCCGAGATCGTCTCCCGCCGAAGCTCCTCCGCAAGACGCCCCAGCTCATCGTCCGAAAGACCCTCAAGGTCCAAAGGAGACGAAACGCGGTCGAGCA
>JADBEO010000097.1 GCA_031316315.1 Chelatococcus sambhunathii | reverse complement strand
TCGGAAGCAGCGGCTCGATCAGCCGCCACTCCGCTTCGCTGAGATCGTAGCGCGCCATCCAAGATCCTCCCCAGACCTTGAATCAGCCACCAGCGCGCCACGCAAACTTTATGAGTTCAGAACCTAGCGCATCGTTTGTCATTCAGTGTGCGCATGACTGTCATGTCACGTCATGCGTTCTGCGCAGGTCGCTGGAATGCCAAATACCAGACACCGAAACGCCGGGCGCTACGCCCGCACTCAAGTGCAAGGTATTTGGCCATGACCGCCGCCGTTCTGAACGCCGTCTCCTCCTTCTCACTCTCCGGCTTCTTCTCCCGCTTCGCGAGCGAGTTCTCGGCCTTCTTCGAGGAGTCGGGCCGCGCCCTGCATCGTGCCCACCGCGAGTATCCGTTCGGCCTCTGAGACCGCACCCTCCGACGGCGCCGTCATATCGGCGGCGTCCCCGCAGCCGTTCACGTCGCAATAACCACATCGGCAGGAACGGCGTCTTTCCAGTCGGTCAAAACGGGCCTTACGCGACTTCCGCGCTATCCACTTGAGGGTCGGCTCGGGAGAAAAGCGCGGATGGCCGGTTCGAACTGGCTGGAACGCTGGGCGCGATCGCAGCGCACATGGGTTGCGCTCGCCGTTCTCGCGCCGGTTCTGATGCTCGCGGTTTCGGGCGCGATGTTGCTCGAGATGCGCCGCGAGGCGTGGGAGAAGGCCCGCCAGACGGCGGAAAACCTGCTGCAGCTGGTCGAGCGCGACATCGCCCGCAACTTCGAGATCATCGACCTGTCGCTCACGCGGCTCGCGGAAGGCGTCGGCATGCCCTCGGTCCAGGGCGCCGATCCCCAGCTGCGCCAGCTCATCCTGTTCGACCGCGCGGCGACCGCGCGCGACATCGGCGTCATGCTCGCGCTCGACGAGAACGGCGACGTCACGCTCGACTCCGCCGGATTTCCGCCGCGCAAGCTCAACAACGCGGACCGCAGCTACTTCAAGGCGCACAAGGCCGATCCGGGTCTGGGCCTGAGCATCAGCGAGCCGCTGGTCTCGCGCCTCACCGGTTCGCCGATCGTCGTCCTCTCGCGGCGCATCAACAGGCCGGACGGCTCGTTCGGCGGGATCGCGCTGGCGAGCCTCAAGCTCAGCTACTTCCAGCGCCTGTTCAACCGCATCGGCCTCGGCCCGGAGGGCGCGATCAACCTCTACCGGACCGACGGCGTGCGCCTGATGCGCTATCCCTCCGTCGAGGCCGATATCGGAGCGAACATCGCCGGCTCGGGCAATTTCGAACGCTTCCTGTCCGCGCCGCGCGGCGCCTTCGTCGCGACCTCCGTCCGCGACGGGGTGGAGCGCTACTACGCCTTCAGCCGCGTTGGCGACCTGCCGCTGGTCCTGAACGTCGCGCTCGGCGCCAGCGACATCGAAGCCGAGTGGCGCGGCCGGGCGATTGCGCTCGGCCTGGTGCTCATCAGTCTCTGCGCCCTCACGGCGGGCCTCGCGCTGCTGTTCGGACGCGAGCTGAAGCGCGGCGGCGAGATGCAGGCCGAACTCGCGCGCCTGTCGCGCACCGACTCGCTCACCGGCCTGCCGAACCGCCGCTGCTTCGAGGAGGAGTTCACGCGGGTCTTCGGCGAGGCCCAGCGCTTCGGCCGGCCGCTGTCGCTGCTGGTGGTCGACGCCGACCACTTCAAGCGGATCAACGACCGCTACGGCCACGGCGTCGGCGACATGGTCCTGAAAGGGCTCGCCCGCTGCCTCGCGCGCTCGGTCCATCGGCCGGGCGACCTCGTCGCGCGCGTCGGCGGCGAGGAGTTCGTGGTGCTGCTGCCGGAGACGGACGCCGCCGGCGCCGCCCGCATCGCCGAGAGGATCCACGAGGAGGTCGCGCTGCTCGGCGTCGAGAGCGCCGGCATCGGGCAGGGCGCGATCACGGTCAGCGTCGGGTCAGTGAGCCTGCCGGCCGGAACCGCGCTCGAGCGCGCCGAATTCTACCGCCTCGCCGACGCCGCGCTGTACGAGGCCAAGGCCGGCGGCCGCAACCAGACC
>JADBEO010000096.1 GCA_031316315.1 Chelatococcus sambhunathii | reverse complement strand
CTTCTGCAAGCTCAAACACTTCCGACGCGTCGCCACCCGCTTCGACAAGCTCGCGAGAAACTTCCTCGCAGCCGTCCTGCTCGCTTCAGCAAGACTGTGGCTCAGAGCTTATGAGTCCACGACCTAGGCCGATCCCGAGCAGCCAGATCTGCGTCCGGCGCTTGTACCAGCCTGAAACGCGGTCCATGGTGCCGTCGTACCACCTTTCCAGATTGGCCTTGATCTTGCCGAGATCGTTCTCGCCGTGGTCGATCGCGGAGAGCATGGCGCGCTGCAGTTTGCCGCTCGGGAGCGTCGCCGCCCGTTGGCGTAGCAGGTCCACCGTCATCGGCGCGGGATCGACCGGGTAAGGCCAGTCGCCGCGTCCGCGCGCGACGATATCCATCAAGGCGACCGCAAACTGGCCCGCTGGAATGTAGCTCGGCAGCGACGCGCGCGCCGAGCGTGGCATGACGCCGGGCCCGTCGCGTTTCGATTTGAGCCTGCCGGGATCATAGTCGCCGGGAAAAAGAGACGATAGCTGGGCGTGTTCGAACAGCGATCGAACGATCGTCAGGCCCTTCGGATCATCGAGCATCTCACGAAGTCCGCGCTCCAGGTCGCCCGCCCTCGCTTTGGAGAAGGTTTCGACGCCCTCTCGAATCGTGCTGCACAGCAGGCTGACCTGCAGAAAGAACAGGATGACGCCGATGCTCACGTCCAACGTGTCGAGGCCGAACATGAAGGCGACTTTCGATCCGAGGTCTGCTGCCTAAAGTTGTATATTTCAATCAAAGCGGGTGTCAACTAGGTATCTTCAACCCGGCAGATCCCGGCGCGGCGTCCGCTTCCTCACCTGGCGAGCGGCCACGGCTCCGAACTTGTCCTGGTGGCGTTTTCGACCCGGCTGCGCCATACCGCGCGCCATGAGCGTCGACGTCGTGACCTTCGGCTGCCGCCTGAACGCCCTGGACGGCGAAACCGTCCGGGCGCTGGCGCATGCCGGCGGGGCGCGGGAGATGACGATCGTCAATTCCTGCGCCGTCACCGCCGAGGCGACCCGGCAGGCGCGCGCCGCCGTAAGACGCGCAAGGCGCGAGCGGCCGGGCGCCGAGATCGTGGTGACGGGCTGCGCGGCGCAGATCGAGCCGGAGCGCTTCGCCGCCATGCCGGAGGTTTCGCGCGTCGTCGGCGCCGCCGCCAAGGCGCGCCCCGAGTCGTGGGGCGCTGGTCCTCACGCGCGCGTCGAGGTCGATGACGCGCTCGACGCGCGCTCGGTCGCGCCGCCGCCGCGCGAGGCAAGGGTGCTGCTGCCCCGCGCCTTCGTGCAGGTCCAGACCGGCTGCGACCATCGCTGCACCTTCTGCGTCATCCCCTTCGGGCGCGGCGCGGCGCGCTCGACGCCGGCGGAGATCGTCGTCGCCGAGGTTCGCCGCGTGGTGGAGCGCGGCGCCGCCGAGGCGGTGCTGACGGGCGTCGACATCACCTCCTGGGGCGATGATCTTCCCGGAAGGTCGAAGCTCGGCGCGCTCGTCCGGCGCATCCTGCGCGAGGTTCCGGGGCTGAAGCGGCTGCGCCTGTCCTCGCTCGACGCGGTCGAGATCGACGACGAGCTGATGCGCGCGCTGGCCGAGGAGGAGCGGCTCGCGCCGCATCTCCACCTCTCGCTGCAGTCCGGCGACGACATGATCCTGAAGCGCATGAAGCGCCGGCATTCGCGCGCCGACGCGCTCCGGCTTGTCGAGGCCGTGCGGCGCGCGCGTCCCGACGCCGCCTTCGGCTGCGACGTCATCGCGGGCTTCCCCACAGAGACCGACGCCATGTTCGAGAATTCGCGGCGCCTGCTTGGGGAAGCCGGGATCGCCTATGCGCATGTCTTCCCCTATTCGCCCCGTCCCGGCACGCCGGCCGCGCGCATGCCGCAGCTTCCGGGCGACGTGATCAGGTCTCGCGCCGCGGCGCTGCGGGAGACGAGCCACGACCTGCTGAGACGCCACCTCGACGCGCGCATCGGCCGGCCGATCACCGTGCTGAGCGAGGGGCGCGGCGTGGCGCGCGCCGCTGACTTCACGACGGTGCGGCTGGCGGAGGACACGCCGAAGGGCGCTTTCGTCGAGGCGGTTCCGACGGCTCATGACGGCCGAGCGCTGATCGCGGCATGACTACGACGAGGCGGCGCAGAACAGAGCGAGATCCCTTCCCTTGCAAAGGGGAGGGCAGGGCGGGGATCGACCAG
>JADBEO010000095.1 GCA_031316315.1 Chelatococcus sambhunathii | reverse complement strand
CCACCCTACCCTCCCCTCAGAGAGGGGAGGGATCCTGAAAAGTCGCGCTACGCCGCCAGCTCCCGCATCACCTTGATCAGGTCGCTCTTGCCTTCAAAGCCGATGCCTGGCAGCTCCGGCATGACGATGTGGCCGTCCTCGACCCGCACCGTGTCCGGGAATCCGCCATAGGGCTGGAACAGGTCCGGATAGCTCTCGTTGCCGCCGAGCCCCAAGCCGGCGGCGATGTTGAGCGACATCTGGTGGCCGCCATGCGGGATGCAGCGGTCCCAGCCCCAGCCGGCGACCTTCAGCGCCTCCAGCGTCCGCTGGTACTCGCAAAGGCCATAGGAAAGCGCGCAGTCGAACTGCAGGAAGTCGCGGTCCGGCCGCATGCCGCCATAGCGGAGGAGATTGCGGGCGTCCTGGTGCGAGAACAGGTTCTCGCCGGTCGCCATGGTTCCCGGATAGAACTCGGCGAGCGCCGCCTGCAGCGCGAAGTCGAGCGGGTCGCCCGCCTCCTCGTACCAGAACAGTGGATACTCTCGGAGCGCCTTGGCGTAGGCGATGGCGGTTTCGAGGTCGAAGCGACCATTGGCGTCGACTGCGAGCCGCGCCTGCGATCCGATCTCGGCCAGCACCGCCTCGATGCGGCGACGGTCCTCGGCAAGCGGAGCGCCGCCGATCTTCATCTTCACCACGGTGTAGCCACGGTCGAGATAGGAGCGCATCTCGCCCCTGAGGGCACTGTCGTCCTTGCCGGGGTAGTAGTAACCGCCGGCGGCGTAGACGAAGACCTTCGGGTTCGCCTCGATGCCGTGGCGCTCGGCGAGCAGGCGGAACAGCGGCTTATCCGCGATCTTCGCGAGCGCGTCCCAGATCGCCATGTCGAGCGTGCCGACCGCGACCGAGCGCTCGCCGTGGCCGCCGGGCTTCTCGTTGGTCATCATCGCGGCCCAGGCTTTGTCAGGGTCGATGTTGTCGCCGGCCTCGTTGAGCAGCGACTTCGGGTCGGCCTCCAGAAGGCGCGGCGCGAAGCGTTCGCGGATCAGGCCGCCCTGGCCGTAGCGGCCGTTCGAGTTGAAGCCGTAGCCGACGACGGTGCGCCCGTTCCGCACGACATCCGTCACAACCGCGACGAGGCTCGTCGTCATCTTGGTGAAGTCGATATAGGCGTTGCGGATGGGCGAGGAGATCGGCTGCGTGATCTCCCGGACGTCGACGATGCGCATCGTGAAAGCTCCTTCGTTGCAAGATCGATTTCGCATGGCCCAAATGCGCCGATCCAATGCCGATCTAGGAAAAATCCATGCCGGATGCGCATAGGGTCGCGATCTGGTAGACATTCCTCGCCGTCAAGCCCGGGCTTGACCCGGGCATCCATCGCGCCGGCCGCGTCCGCGGCCGATGGACCCCCGGATCAAGTCCGGGGGTGACGAGGCGGTGAGACGAACGCCGTTCCCACGAGCAACCCGCCATGGAACTCGTCTGGCTCGAGGACTTCCTAGCCCTCGCGGAAACCCGCAATTTCTCGCGCGCCGCCGAGGTCCGGAACGTCACCCAGCCCGCCTTCAGCCGCCGCATCAAGAGCTTCGAGACGTGGATCGGCGCCGAAATGTTCGAGCGAGGGCCGCGCGGCGTGACGCTTACCCGGGCCGGCGAGCATGTGCTGGCGCATGCCGGCGAGATCGTCCGGCGCATCCATGACGTGAAGCGCGAGGTGAAGGCGATCTCCGGCCGCGAGGCGCATGCGGTGCGCTTCTGCTGCACGCATGCGCTGTCCTTCACCTTCTTCCCAGGCTGGATCCGCGAATGCGCGCCGGGGCTCGGGGCGATCCGGCTGATCTCGGACAACATGTCGGCCTGCGAGCAGGTCATGCGGCGCGGGGACGCCGAGTTCCTGCTCTGCCACCATGATCCGGAGCTGCCGGAGCTGTTCGAGGCGAACCGCTTTCCGAGCGTGATCGTCGGCCATGACCGCATCGTGCCGGTGAGCGCAGCCAGCCCCGACGGCGCGCCGCGCTGGCGCTGGTCGGCCGAGGCGGGGACGAAGGTGCGCCTGCTCTCCTACGCCGAACAGTCCGGCATCGGCCGTATCGTCGCCGCCCGCTGGAAGCCGCGCGACGCCGAGATCGTCTTCACCAGCCACCTTGGCGCGACGCTGCTGTCGATGGCGCTGGCCGGGGAGGGGGTGGCGTGGCTCCCGCTCGCGCTGGCGAAGGCGCCGCTCGACGACGGTAGGCTGGCGCTCGCCGCGGACGAGAGCGCCGCGATCGAGGTTGAGATCCGTCTGTTCCGCGGCGCAGGCCGCATGGGGCCGGCGGCCGAGGCGTTCTGGGAGACGCTCAAGCGCTGATCCTCCCCCTGTGCGCAGCACGGGGGAGGGGGGACCGCGAAGCGGTGGAGGGGGCCGGGCG
>JADBEO010000094.1 GCA_031316315.1 Chelatococcus sambhunathii | reverse complement strand
GTCTGGGCGCTGGGGCATGTGCGGCGGGTTCGGCAGCGGGGGGAAGCTCGGCGAACAGACCTGCTCGCAATCGGCCTTCTCGATCTTGACCCGCAGATCGTACCAGGCGGCCTGTCCGGTGACGGGATCGGAGTTCGAGTAGCGGTAGCCGTCGGCCTCGGCCGGCAGCAGCTCCGAGATGGTGTGGTTGAGCAGGAACCCCTGTTCGCCCTCGGGCGCGCCCTTCGGCAGGTTCCACGCGCCCTTGCGCTTGCCGATCGCGTTCCAGGTCCAGACCGTGTTCGGGTTGACGCCCTCCATGGTCCGCACCGGCACCTTGATGCGCGAGTGGAAGCTCGTCACCCAAACGAAGTCGCCGTCCGCGAGGCCGTTCTGCTCGGCCGTCTCGCGGTTCATGTAGAGGTAGTTCTTCGAGAAGATCTGGCGCAGCCACGCGTTCTGCGAGTGCCAGGAATGGTACATCGCCATCGGCCGCTGGGTAAGCGCCGAGAACGGGTATTCGCTGGCCTCGATCTTCTGTTCCTCGAGCGGCGCGTACCAGATCGGCAGCGGGTCGAAGAAGGTCTTCACCCGCTCACGCTCGCGCTCCGGCGGCTGGATCGCGCCGTGACCTTCCGCCGCCAGCCGGAACTTCTGCAGCGGCTCGCAATAGAGGTTGAGAACGATCTGGTCCGACTTGTCGATCATGCCGAGCTCGACGGCGTGCTCGAGATAGTTCTTGTTGCCGTGCTTGAAGTAGACCTCGTCATGCGGCAGCTCGAGCCGCCAGAAGCTCTTGTTGGCGATGTAGGCGTCGAGCTGGCCCTTGTTCGGCGCGCCCTTGCCCGGAACCGCGCCGTCCTCGCCGCGGAAGCCGGCGAGGGGGCCGATGCCGGGCTTCCTCTGGTGGTTGACGATGTAGTCCGGATAGCCGCCCGGGAATTTCGGCGAGCCGTCCTCGTTGGTCAGCCCCGGAAGCCCGAGCCGCGCGCCGAGGTCGATCATCACGTCCTGGAACGGCCGCACGTCGCGGTCGGGAGTGAGGATCGGGCGGCGGATGGCGTCGGCCGGCCCGTGCGCCGAGCCGATCGGGCGGTCGAGCAGCGAGATGCAGTCCCAGCGCTCGAGATAGGTGGTGTCCGGCAGCACGAGATCGGCGTAGGAAACCATCTCCGAGGCGTAGGCGTCGGAATAGATGATCTTCGGGATCTTGTAGGAGCCGTCCGCGTTCTTGTCGGTCAGCATCTTCATGGTTCCCGCCGTATTCATCGACGAGTTCCAGGCCATGTTGGCCATGTACATGAACAACACGTCGATCTTGTACGGATCGCCGGCCCAGGCGTTGTGGATCGCCATGTGCATCAGGCCGTGGGCGGACAGCGGCGCCTCCCACGAGTAGGCCTTGTCGAGGCGCTTCGGCGTCCCGTCCTCCTCGACCAGCAGGTCCTCCGGACCCATGGTGAAACCGAGCGGCATGCCGGAGAGCGGGGTGTTGGGCGCGGTGGTCTTGCCTGCAGGAGCCGGCCCGCCGGGGATCGGCTTGGGGTAGGGCGCCTTGTAGCGCCAGGAGCCCGGCGTATCGATCGCGCCGATCAGCATCTGCAGCACATGGATGGCGCGGCAGGTGTGGAAGCCGTTCGAATGGGCCGAGATGCCCCGCATGCCGTGCATCGCGACCGGCCGGCCGATCATCTTCTCGTGCCGGCGGCCCGCCCAGTCGGTCCAGGGCTGGTCGAGAACGATCTCCTCCTGGAACGCCGCGTGGGCGATCTCGGCCGCGAGGCGACGGATGCGTCCGGCCGTCAGCCCGCAGCGATCGGCGACGGCCTCGGGCGCATACTGCTTGTCCAGATAGCGCTCGGCGAGAAGCTGGAACGAGGGGACGGCCTTGCGCCCGTCCGGCAGCTCGAACGCGCCCACCACGGCCGGCGAGAAGTCGGTGCGGCTCGAAGGAACGGCCGCGTTCGCCGCCTTGTCCCAGGCAAGCGGAACGCCGTTCTCGTCGCGGGCGAACAGGCCATCGTCGGCGCCGCCCGGGTTCTGCACCACGAGCCAGGTCGCGTTGGTGTAGCGGGCCAGAAAGTCGAAATCGATCTGGTCGGCTTCGAGCAGACAGTGGATCAGCGCCATGACGAACAGGCCGTCGGCGCCGGGCGTGACCCCCACCCATTCGTCCGCGACCGCCGAATAGCCGGTCTTGACCGGGTTGACCGAGACGAACTTCGCGCCGTTGGCCTTGAGCTTCGACAGGCCGATCTTGATCGGGTTGGAGTCGTGATCCTCGGCGACGCCGAACATCATGAAGTAGCGGGCGTGGTCCCAGTCGGGCTCGCCGAACTCCCAGAAGGCGCCGCCCATCGAATAGAGCCCGGCGGCCGCCATGTTCACGGAGCAGAAGCCGCCATGCGCCGCGAAGTTCGGGGTGCCGAACTGCATCGCCCACCAGCCGGTGAGCGACTGGCTCTGGTCACGGCCGGTGAACAGCGCGAGCTTCCTCGGATCGGTGCGGCGGATCTCGCCCAGCCACTCGACCGCGAGGCGCATCGCCTCGTCCCACTCGATCTCCTTGAACTCGCCCGATCCGCGCTCGCCAGTGCGCAGCAACGGCTT
>JADBEO010000093.1 GCA_031316315.1 Chelatococcus sambhunathii | reverse complement strand
CCCACCCGACCTCGCCTTCGGCTCGGCCACCCTCCCCGCTGCCGCGGGGCAGGGATCGCCGAGCCCTTCCACCAGGCTCAGCGCCAGCTGTTCCAGCCGCTCGACCGTGTCGCCGGCGGTCCGCCATGGCTCATCTGAAACCTGAACCAGCGCGCCCGGCTTTGGCCCGCTCCATGGCGAAGAAAACTCCGCAGCGAGCGGATCGAACCCTTCGAGCCCGCAATCGGCCGCCAGCGCCCGCAGCAGTGAGGCGTCCTCCGGCCGCGGCCCGCGCGGGCTGCGCGCCAGCGCGACCAGCAGTTCGGCGCGCTTCCTCCCCTCGGGGGAGCGGCCAAAGACATGCAGGCCGTTGCGGACCTGAAGCTCCTTCACCTCGCACAGGAACGCGTCGAGCTTTGTCAGCGCGTCGTCGGGATCGTCGGCGATCGAGAAACCGCAGTCGCGGTCGAGCCCGAGATCGGCGGCGCGCTTCAGGATCTGCGTCCCGAGCGTCTTGGTGCGGCGCGGATCAAGCCCTTCCGCCTCGGCGTATTCGTCGACCAGCGTCTCGATCTCGCGCAGCTGCGCCGAGCCTTCGGCGCGGGCGAGGGGAGGCGTCAGGTGGTCGACGATGACGGCCGAAGAGCGCCGCTTCGCCGCCGCGCCCTCGCCGGGGTCGTTGACGATGAACGGGTAGACATGGGGCAGGGGGCCGAGCGCGATCTCCGGAAAACACTCGGAGGACAGCGCCAGCGCCTTGCCCGGCAGCCATTCGAGATTGCCGTGCTTGCCGACATGGACGACCGCCTGCGCGCCGAAACTTTCGCGGAGCCAGGCGTAGAAGGCGAGGTGGCCGTGCGGCGGCGGCAGGTCGGGATCGTGATGCGCGGCCTTCGGGTCGAGATCGAAGCCGCGCGAGGGCTGCACCCCGAGGACCAGGTTCCCGTATTGGCGGATCGGTAGGCGGAAGCTCTGCGTGTCGGGATCGAAGGTCGGGTCCGCCTGCGGCGCGCCCCAGCGCGCGGCGATTTTCTCGCGCGCGGCGGAGGGGACGGTAGTGAGAAAGCGCTCGTAAGCGGAGAGCGGCAGCCTCGTCTCAGAACGAACCTCGTCGTCCTCCGGCTTGACCGGAGGACCCATGGTTCCGCTAGCCGCGACGCCGGAAGCGTCGTGCTCCACGCCCGGCATGGGTCCTCCGGACAAGCCGGAGGACGACGGCGGTGGTTCGGGCGCTCCAATGGACATAGTCAAAGCGTCGGTCATCGCCTCGACGACCTCGGCCCCCGTCTTCGGCGCGCCATCGGCCCCGTATCCCGCCTCGCGCAGCGCATCGAGCATCACGGCCGTGCTTTCCGGGGTATCCAGCCCGACCCCGTTGGCGAGTCGCGCCGCGCCGGTCGGGTAGTTCGCGAGGATCAGCGCGATCTTCCGCTCCGCGCGCGGCGTCCGACGCAGCCGCGCCCAGTTCACGGCGAGGTCGGCGACGAAGTCGATGCGGTCCGAAACCGGCTCCAGCGCTACGACGTCCGTTTCCGTCGCGGCGTCGAACCTGCCGACCGACTTGAACGCGACGGCGCGGGTCATGATCCGTCCGTCGATCTCCGGCAGGGCGACGGCCATGGCGAGGTCACGCGCGCCAAGGCCGCGCGGAGAACCCTCCCATGTCGCGCGATCCATTCCGGCGAAAACGACCTGCAGAACCGGAGCGTCGGCGCAATCGAGCGGCGAGCCCGACCAGGCGGCGCCGGGCTTCGACACCGCGAAGGCCGTGGCGTTGAGCACGACGTCCGGCCGCGCCTCTGCGAAGGTGCGCCGCACAAAGTCCGCCGCCGCGGCCTCCTTCAGCGACGAGACGTAGATCGGCAACGGCGCGAGGCCGCGCCCCTCGAGCGCCGCGATCAGCGCCTCCACCGGAGCGACGTCGCCGGCTTGATATTGCGCGCGGTAGAACACGATGGGAGCGACCGGCGAACCCTTGGGCCAAAGCGCGCGCAGATCATCAAGCGTCGGCGAGGCCAGGCCCGGCCAGAACAGGCCGGCCGGCGGCGTCGGCGCGGGCGCCGCGTCCGGCGTCCCCCCGTCGAGCAGCGCGCGGCAGACGCGGAGCGCCGAGGCGAGGTTTTCGGGGCCGCCTTCGACAAGCAGCCGCCAAAGCGCGTCAGCGTCGCCCGCGGGGACGGTGGAGCGGGCGACGAGGTCCGGGTCGGCGTTGTGGCAGCCCGGCATGACGGCGAGCTTCACGCCATGCCGGCGCGCGACGCGGAGGCTTTCGTCCAGCCCGTAGGGCCAATAGCTCTCGCCGCCGAGCAGCCGCAGCACCAGCAGCTTCGAGCGCGCAACGGTGTTTTCGAGGAACAGGTCGACCGACATGTGGTGGCGCAGCTTCTGGAGGCTCGCCAGCCGCAGCGACGGCGCCTCGCCGCCGAGCGCCGCATGGGCTCTCGACAGCCCGGCGATCTCCGTGTCGGCGGCGGAGACGATCACGACGTCGGCCGGCGACAGCCCGAGATCGACCGCCTCCGTCCCGTCGCCGATCGGCGCCCCTTGAGCCTTCAGGAGATGCATGCGGGTCCTTCCTGTCCCGGCCCTGAGCCGGGACCCAGAGCCGCTCCGCTTTCCAGATCCCTCCCTGGGACAGGGGAGGGTAAGGGC
>JADBEO010000092.1 GCA_031316315.1 Chelatococcus sambhunathii | reverse complement strand
TGCAAGCTCAAACACTTCCGACGCGTCGCCACCCGCTTCGACAAGCTCGCGAGAAACTTCCTCGCAGCCGTCCTGCTCGCTTCAGCAAGACTGTGGCTCAGAGCTTATGAGTCCACGACCTAGGCCGGCGGCACGCCCGGCGCCGGCGCGGCCGCTTTGGCGTCGCCGACCCGGGCCGCGCCCAGCGCGGCTCCCACGGATGCTGTGACGATCGCGCCGATCGCCGCCCACTCGACGAGCGACAGGCGCTCGTCGAGGATCGCGAGCGCGGCGAGCGATCCGACGGCTGGCTCGAGGCTGAGCAACACGCCGAAGCTTTGCCGCGGGATCCGCGGCAGGGCATAGATCTCGAGCGAATAGGGAATGGCGCTCGACAGGATCGCGACAACGACTCCGAAGCCGAGGAGCGTTGGGTCGACAAGTTTCCACCCCGCTTCCATGACGCCGAACGGCAGCGCGACGAGCGCGGCGAACAGCATCGAGAGCGCGATCGCGCGGCCGCCATGCATGTGCCCGAGCCGGCTTCCGAGCACGATGTAGAGCGCCCAGCAGAACCCCGCGCCGAGCGCGAAGCAGACCCCCGCCGGATCGAGCGCGACCGCGGCGTGGCCGAGCGGTAGCAGCAGACCGAGGCCGATGACCGCGAGCGCGATCCAGACGAGATCGACGAACCGGCGCGACGAGGCGAGCGCGACGGCGAGCGGCCCGGAAAATTCGATCGCGACGGTGACCCCGAGCGGCACCGTCCTCAGCGCCATATAGAACATCAGGTTCATCGAGCCGAGGATCACGCCGAACAGTGCGACCGCGCGCAGCTCCGCCGCGGTCCAACGCCCCCGCCAAGGCCGCCAGACCGCACAGAGCAGGATGGCCGCGATCGTGATGCGCATCGCCGTGACGCCCTGCGCGCCGACGGTCGCGAACAGGCTCTTCGCGAGAGACGTGCCGACGCACAGCGACACGATGCTGCCGACGACGGCGGCGACAGCGCCCAGGCGGGCGAGGTCCCAGCGACGGTCTGCGGCGGTGGTCGGAAACATGGCGGCGGCTTAGCGCACGTCATGCGTCCCGAACAATATCTAGTAAATTGATAGATTTTGATTGCATAACCGGCGAGCGTCGCCTTTGATGTTGCGACTCTCAAACCAAACCGGTCTCCCATGAAGCCCCGTCGCCGCCTGAGCCCGTTCTCCTTCCTGTCCGCGATCACCCTCGCTGCGCTTGCGCCTCTGGCGTCGCCCTTGGCCTCCCAGGCCGAGACCTTGCGCATCGGCTACCAGCGCTCCTCCACCCTGACGACGCTGCTCAAGACGAGCGGCGAACTTGAAAAGGCGCTCGCGCCTGAGGGCGTCACCGTTTCGTGGCACGAGTTCACCAGCGGGCTGCCGCTGCTCGAGGCGCTCGCCGCCGGCCACGTCGATTTCAGCGCCGACGTCGCCGACACCGTGTCGGTGTTCGCGCAGGCCGCCGGCGCGAAGCTGACCTACGTCGCCGAGGAGGCTCCGTCGCCGACGGCGCAGGCGATCCTTGTTCCCGGAACGTCCGAGACGAAGACGGTCGAGCAGCTGAAGGGCGCCAAGGTCGCGGTCACCAAGGGCGCCGGCAGCCACTATCTCCTGCTCGCCGCGCTCGCGAAGGCGGGCCTGTCCATCAAGGACATCACTCCGGCCTATCTCACGCCGGCCGACGGGCGCGCCGCCTTCACCAGCGGCAAGGTCGACGCCTTCGTGGTGTGGGACCCCTTCCTCGCCAGCACGCAGGCGCAGGCTGGGGCGCGGATCCTGTCCGACGGAACCGGCCTCGCGAGCTACAAGCGCTACTACCTGACGACGGCGGACTTCGCGAAGCGCGGCGGCGCGATCCTCGAGATCATCTACAGCCAGCTCAAGGCCAAGGGCGCCTGGGTCAAGGCCAACCCGAAGGAGGCGGCCGAGCAGCTCTCGGCGCTCTGGAAGATCGAGGCGCCCGTGATCGAGACCGCCAACGCCCGGCGCAGCTACAAGGTCGGCGCGGTGACGCCGGAGGGCCTGTCTGAGCAGCAGAAGATCGCCGACGCCTTCCAGGGCGAAGGTCTGTTCCCGAAGGCGGTGGCCGCGACCGACGTCGCCGTCTGGCGCCCCGCCAACCCTTGAGGGATCCGCATCGATGCCGGACGCGAGGCCATGCTGACCAAGAAGGCGAAGTACGGGTTGAAGGCGATGCTGCACCTCTCCCGGCTGCATCGCGGCCAAACCGCCTTTGTCGCGACGATCGCCGAGGAGAACGATCTTCCGAAGAAATTCCTCGACGCCATTCTCGGCGAACTGAAGAACGCCGGCATGCTCGCCAGCAAGAAGGGCCGCAACGGCGGCTACACGCTGGCCAAGCGCGCAGAGGATATTTCGGTCGGCTCGATCATCCGCGCGCTCGACGGGCCGCTCGCGCCGATAGCCTGCGCGAGCCGGTCGAGCTACGCGCCGTGCACGGACTGCCGCACGATCGAGGAATGCGAGATCCGCAAGGTGATGCTCGACGTGCGCGAGGCGATCGCCGGCGTTCTCGATCACAAGACGCTCGCCGAGGTCCGCGACGTGCACGGCGACCAGATGGCGAGCTTCGTCTACCAGATCTGAAGCAGGCGGGACGCCCGACCTCGCTACGCCGAAAACGGCGCGACTGCGACCGTATCCCTCCCCTTTGAGAGGGAGGGTAAGGGTGGGGATCGTCCAG
>JADBEO010000091.1 GCA_031316315.1 Chelatococcus sambhunathii | reverse complement strand
CTTACCCTCCCCTGTCCCAGGGGAGGGAGGCGGAGACGGCGCCGCGCTATCCGCGGAGGAGCCGAGCCGGCTCCTCGTCGTCGAACCACGCAAGACAGGGCGCGATCCCTCCCCTTGCAAGGGGAGGACATGGTGGGGATCGGCCAGAATGGAGCGCGGGGCGGAGCGTCGAGCTAGATCCTGAGGCGCACCCCACCCTTACCCTCCCCTGTCCCAGGGGAGGGAGGCGGAGACGGCGTCGCGCTATCCGCGGAGGAGCCGAGCCGGCTCGTCGTCGTCGAACCACGCAAGACAAGACCACTCCCGCCGCCTCCGCGCGGCTTCTCCAGCCATGAGGCGAAACCGCATGACCGAGACCTTCGCGCCGCTGCGCTCCCCCGAAACCAAGGCGGCCGAGGCCGCGCCGTCCTCGCTCGAGGTCGTGACGGCCTTCGACGACTTCATGACCGCCTTCGAGGCGTTCAAGGAAGTCAATGACGAGCGCCTCGCCGAGATCGAGGCGCGCATCTCGCCGGACGCGGTGACCACCGAGAAGCTCGCCCGGCTCGACGAGACGCTCGACCGCCAGCAGCGCGCGCTCGATCAGCTGACGCTGAAGAGCCGGCGGCCGGCGCTCGAGACGTCTTCGGGCCGCGCGACCGGCGCCGGCGCCGAGCACAAGGCGGCCTTCGAGGCCTATGTTCGGCGCGGCGAGGTCGCCTCGCTGAAGGGCCTCGAGGCCAAGGCGCTGGCGGGCGTGACGGGCGCGCAGGGCGGCTACCTCGTGCCGGAGGCGACCGAGCGCGAGATCGGCCGGCGCCTCGCCGAGGTCTCGCCGATCCGCGCCATCGCCTCGGTCCAGACGGTGACGTCGTCGACGTTCCGCAAGCCGGTCGCCAAGGCCGGCTTCACGGCCGGCTGGGCGGCCGAGACGGGCGCCCGCGCCCAGACCGCGACCCCCGACCTCGACGAACTCGCCTTCCCGGCCATGGAGATCTTCGCCAACCCGGCCGCGACCCAGACCCTGCTCGACGACGCCGCCGTCGACCTCGACCAGTGGATCGCCGAGGAGGTGGAGAGCGCCTTCGCCGAGCAGGAGAGCGTCGCCTTCGTCACCGGCGACGGAACCACCCGCCCGCAGGGCTTTCTCACCCCGGCCAAGGTCGCGAACTCCGCCTGGGAATGGGGCAAGATCGGCTATGTCGCGACCGGCGAGGCCGGCGGCTTCGATCCGGACGCGCCGGCCGACAGCCTGCTCGACCTGGTCTATGCGCTGCGCGCCGGCTACCGCCGCAACGCCAGCTTCGTGATGAACCGCCGCACGCAGAGCTTGGTGCGCAAGCTGAAGGACGCGGACGGCCGCTATCTCTGGGAGCCGCCGGCGGCGGCGCAGGGGAACGCCACGCTGCTCGGCTTCCCACTGGTGGAGGCGGAAGCGATGCCCGACGTCGCCGACGGCGCCCACGCCATCGCCTTCGGCGACTTCCGCCGCGGCTACCTCGTGGTCGACCGCATCGGCGTGCGCATCCTGCGCGACCCCTACACGGCCAAGCCCTACGTGCTGTTCTACACCACCAAGCGCGTCGGCGGCGGCGTCCAGGACTTCGACGCCATCAAGACCCTGAAGTTCGGCGCGAGCTGACGCCTTCCTGATCCCTCCCTCGAAGAGGGGAGGGTGACCTCGCCGACGGCGCCGTGGTGCTGGACCACGCGCCGGGCGAAGGAGAGGCGGTCGCGGCCGGCTTCCAGTTCGACACGCCGGTCAGGTTCGACACCGACCATCTCGAGGTCGACCTCGCGGCGTTCGAGGCCGGCTCCGTGCCTTCCGTGCCGCTGGTGGAGATCCGGGTGGCGTGAGGCGCTCGTCATGGTCGGTCAAGCCGGAGGACGACGACTGCGCCATGGCTCGACCAAGGGCGTGCTTCGAGACGCGCCTCCGGCGCTCCTCGGCATGAGGCGCGTGGAGGGAGCCAGTTCCGCCCTTTCCTCATGCCGAGGAGCCTGCGCGAGCGGGCGTCTCGAAGCACGCACTCGTTTCCGCGAGACGATGACATGCGCGACATCCCCAACGCCCTCGCGGCCTCGCTGGCCTCCGGCGTCACGACGCTTGCGCGGTGCTGGACGGTGACGCGCGGCGACGGCGAGGCGCTCGGCTTCACCGACCACGACCGCGACCTCGCCTTCGGCGGCGTGACCTATCGGGCCGCGACCGGCATGACGGCCTCGGCGGCCGAGAGCGCGCTCGGGCTTGCGGTCGACGGGCTGGAGGTCGCCGGCGCGCTGGACTCCGAGGGGCTGTCCGAGAAGGACCTGGCGCGCGGCGCCTTCGACGGAGCGGCTGTCGAGCTGTGGCTCGTCGATTGGTCGGATCCTTCGAGCCGCCTGCTGCTGTTTTCCGGCGCGCTCGGCGAGGTGGCGCGGGGCGGACGAGCCTTCACCGCTGAGCTTCGCGGGCTGACCCATGCGCTCGGCCAGCCGCGCGGCCGGCTCTACCAGCGCGCCTGCGACGCTGACCTCGGCGACGCCCGCTGCGGCGTCGACCTGGCCAGGGCGGAGAACAAGGCGACGGGGGAGGTGCGCGAGCGGCTCGGGCCGCGCCTGTTCGACACGCGCGATTATGACGGCGCGGCGAGCCGCTTCGAGCGCGGGCGGCTGGTCTGGACCAGCGGCGCGAACGAGGGCGCCGTCGGAGAGATCCGCCGCCAGACGGACGGGCGGATCGAACTCGCCGAGGCGCCGGCGCTGCCGATCGCGGAGGGCGACGGCTTCAAGGTCACCGCCGGCTGCGACAAGACCTGGAAGACCTGCCGCGACCGTTTCGAGAACCAGCTGAATTTCCGCGGCTGCCCCAACATGCCCGGCAACGACTGGCTCGCGCTGCCCATCCGCACCGGCCCGGACAATGACGGAGGCCGGCTTGGGTGAGACGCTCGATCCGGCGCGCGTCGTCGCCGAGGCGCGGCGTTGGATCGGCACGCCCTACCGCCACCAGGCGAGCCGCCTCGGCGCCGGCGCGGACTGCCTCGGCGTGCTGCGCGGCGTGTGGCGCGCGCTGATCGGGCCGGAGCCCGAGCCGCTTCCGCCTTACCCTCGCGATTGGGCCGAGCGTTCCGACGCCGGCCTGATGTTCGAGGCCGCCCGCCGCTGGCTGATCCCTGCGCCGGACGGCGCGGTGGAGGCCGGCGACGTGCTGCTGTTCCGCGTCGCGCGGGGCGAAGGCCCGCGCCATTGCGGGATCGCGACCGGACCGCGCGCCATGGTCCACGCCTATGACGGCCATGCGGTGGCCGAGACGCCGATTCCGGAGGTGTGGGAGCGGCGGATCGTCGGGCGGTTCCGGTTCCCGCTGGCGCAGACGCCTCCGGATCCCTCCCCTGGGAAAGGGG
>JADBEO010000090.1 GCA_031316315.1 Chelatococcus sambhunathii | reverse complement strand
ACCCTGCCCTCCCCTTGCAAGGGGAGGGATCCGGGAGCCGTTTCGCTAAGATCCGAGAAGCTCAGCCCGCCGGCGTCTTTCGATGGTCCTTCACGTCGGTGAACTCGATCTTCTCCCAGCGCTCCTTGGCGCGGCTCATCTGGAACGCGCTGCCGGCCAGTAGGACCGGGTCGCCGTCGAGGTCCTCGGCGAGGCTGGAGCGGTTGGCGGCCAGGAACTCCTCCAGCGCCTGCTTCGTCGGCGCGTTGATCCAGCGCGCGATTGAGTACTGGCTCTGCTCGAAGCCGACATCTAGGCCGTACTCCGCCGCGAGCCGCCCGGTCAGCACGTCGAGCTGCAGCGCGCCGACGACGCCGACGAGCGCGGGCGAGCCGTCGAACGGGCGGAACACCTGCACCACCCCCTCCTCCGCGAGCTCCTGCAGCGCGGATTTCAGCTTCTTGGCCTTCATCGCGTCTTCAAGGCGCACGCGGCGCAGAATTTCCGGCGCGAAGCTTGGCACGCCGAGGAAGGCGATGTCCTCGCCCTCCGTCAGGGTGTCGCCGATGCGCAGCGCGCCATGGTTGGGCACGCCGACCACGTCGCCGGCGTAGGCCTCCTCCGCCAGCGCGCGGTCCTGCGCGAAGAAGAACTGCGGCGCGTGCAGTCCGATGGTCTTCTGCGTGCGCGTCTGCTTGACCTTCATGCCGCGCGTCAGCTTGCCGGAGCACAGCCGCACGAAGGCGATGCGGTCGCGGTGGTTCGGGTCCATGTTGGCCTGGACCTTGAACACGAAGGCCGTCATGCGCGGCTCCTCGGGTTTCACAGGCCGCTTGTCGCTGTCGAGCCCCTGCGGCGAGGGCGCCAGATCGGCCAACGTGTCGAGCAGGTCGCGGACGCCGAAGTTCCGGAGCGCCGATCCGAACAGGACGGGCGTCAGGTGGCCCTCGCGGAAGGAGTCCATCTCGAAGCCCTTGAGCGCGCCCTGCGCAAGTTCGAGCTCCTCCGACACCTCGACGAGGCGGTGCTCGGAGACGAGATCCTTGATCGCTTCCAGCCCTTCGCCCGCCGTCTCGCCGCCGCCGTCGACGAGCCGGATGCGGCCGGTCTTGAGCTCGAAGGTGCCCGCGAAGTCGCGGCCCCTGCCGATCGGCCAGGTCAGCGGCGCGACGTCGAGCGCAAGCGTGCTCTCGATCTCGTCGAGGATCTCGAACGGATCGCGGCTCTCGCGGTCCATCTTGTTGACGAAGGTCACGATCGGGATGTCGCGCAGGCGGCAGACCTCGAACAGCTTTCGGGTCCGTTCCTCGATGCCCTTGGCGGCGTCGATCACCATGACGGCGCTGTCGACCGCCGTCAGCGTCCGGTAGGTGTCCTCCGAGAAGTCCTCGTGGCCCGGCGTGTCCAGCAGGTTGAACACGCAGTCGCGGTACTCGAAGGTCATCACGGAGGTGACCACCGATATGCCGCGCTCGCGCTCGATGTTCATCCAGTCCGAACGCGTGCGGCGCCGCTCGCCCTTGGCCTTGACCTGGCCTGCGAGCTGGATCGCGCCGCCGAACATCAGGAGCTTTTCGGTCAGGGTCGTCTTGCCGGCGTCCGGATGCGAAATGATCGCGAAGGTGCGGCGCCGCTCGACTTCACGGGCGAGCGGGGTCTGCTGGCTGGTTGCGAGGGCGGCGTCGGTCATGGCGCGAGGGTTTGCTGGAAAATCGTCCCTGCGGCAAGCCGCGCAGGGCTCCCCGCGTCTATGGCGAGCGCGCTCGCCCGCGGCGGGCGGCGGATCGCGACCCTCGGTCGCGGTTTTGACCGCCGGCCGACCAAACGGATGTCATCGAAGCGTCGCCCGTGTGCTAAGCAACGCGCTGAGATTGCGAGACAATCGCACCGCCGACGCGGGCAGAGAACAACAACAGCCCAACCCGGCAAAAGGTTCCGCTAAAAATGCTGCGCCGCACAATGGCCTTGATCTGACCACCTGAGCCGCACATTCGACCCCTAGCGATCCCCCATCATCAACTTCGGGGGAAATTCCCGCATGACTTTTGGGAAAACGCCGGCGCTCGCCGGTTTGCTGGCCGTCGGCCTCGTTTCAACTCTCGGCGTCGAGAGCGCCTCCGCCCAGTGCGGTCGGGCCTCCTGGTACGCCCTTCACTCCAAGACCGCGAGCGGCGAGCGCATGCGCCCCCTCGCGTTGACCGCCGCTCACCGCTCGCTGCCCTTCGGCACGCGGCTGCGCGTCAGCAACAAGACCACCGGCAAGAGCGTCGTCGTCCGCATCAACGATCGCGGGCCGTTCATCAGGGGCCGGTTCCTCGATCTTTCCAAAGGCGCGGCCCGCACGATCGGCATGGGCGGCGTCGGCAGCGTCTGCATCGCGCGGCTCTGAGCCGCGCGCCACGGTCGGGCGGGAGCGGCTCCGGTCGCGCGTGCGCTCCCGCCGCCGTAACGCTTAGCCTAGTCCCGCAGGCGCGTTCGCGCGGCGGGCGACTTCGGCGACCATCGGCTGGACGAACGGCGCCTTCAGCCGCTTCGGACGCGGAGCGCCCTCCTCGCGCGCCGCGACCTCCCGCCAGCGATGGCCGTCCCAGGCCCTCACCTCGATCTCGACATGGCCGTCGGCCTCGACGTTCAGCCGATGATAGGCGTTCGGCTCGCCGCGCAGCCGCGTCGAGGTCGCGGTCGACGCCTGCACCACCAGCAGGCCGTGCGTCCATGAGGCGACCGGCTCGTGGCCGCGCATGTAGCCGCGGTGGTGATGGCCGGCGAGCACGAGATTGACGCCGAGCTCCCGGAAGACGTCGAGCGCGACGTCGCCGCGGCCGACGATGTCGAGGTCGGGCTCGGCGTCCGGCGGATGCAACGCGTGATGCGCCACCACGATCCGCACCAGATGGTCCGGCAGCACCTCGCAGCGTTTGCGGAACCGCACCAGCTGCCGCATCCCGAACCGGCCGTTCGACCAGTCGAGCGACAGCGCCGCGCGCCGCGCCGTGTTCAGGCCGAGCACCGCCACGGTGTCGTCATACCATGTCGGCTCCAGGTCGCGCGCGACGTAGCGCCGCCAGCGCTGGAACGGGTCGGCGAAGCGCTGGACCAGATTGATGTAGCTGATGTCGTGGTTGCCCGGCACCGCGAGGACCGGCGCGCGCAAGCTCCTCAGGAACTCGGCGCCGCGCTTGAACTCGTGCCGGTGCGCTCGCTGGGTGAGGTCGCCCGAGACCGCGACGAGGTCCGGCGGGTCGTCGTTGATCTCGGCCTTGAGCGCCTCGACGATGACCGGGTCGACGCGGTCGAAATGCAGGTCGGAGAGATGGACGATCCGGGTCATGCCGGCCGGCTCGACGTCAGCCGCCGCCTCCGCCGGTCGAAAGGACCCTGCGAACGCGCGTTGGATCTCCTATCCCCCTCCCCCTTGCGGGGAGGGGTTAGGGGCGGGGGT
>JADBEO010000008.1 GCA_031316315.1 Chelatococcus sambhunathii | reverse complement strand
GCCCCGAGATGGCCGCCCGTCACCGAGACCGCCGAGATCGTCTCCCGCCGAAGCTCCTCCGCAAGACGCCCCAGCTCATCGTCCGAAAGACCCTCAAGGTCCAAAGGAGACGAAACGCGGTCGAGCACTGAGACGTTGGCCGGCAGGGACACGGGAGGTTGGCTTTACGATCACGCTGGATGTCGACGGCCGAGCGTTACACGCGCCGCGCACCCCGCGCAAACAGGCCGGACGTCGCGTGCGGCGCAAGCCTCCGATCGTCGTAGGCCGCCTTGCCGCAGGCGTTCGCGCGGTAATCTATTGCCCATATGATGCGATTTCTGGCTGTGGCGACCGCCCTTTGCGCCGCCGGGCTGCTGTCCGCCGGGCCGTCGGCCTCGGCGCCGCGGCCGCAGCCGCTCGCCGCGCTCATATCGCCCGCGGCCGAGCCGGCGCAGTTCCGCTTTCCATGGGAGCAGAGGCCGAAGGCGAAGTCGCGCGGCCGCCGAGCGACGAAAAGCCAGCGCCCCCGCACGCGAAAGCCCGCCGCGGCGAAGCGCGACAAGGCGCGGCCGGCCGCGCCGGCGCCGGCCGCCGCCGATCCGCTCGACGCGGCGCTGCCACCGGCGACCGGCCCGCTCGACGTCGCCCCGCCGCGCGGCGCCACAAGGCGCGAGGCGGACGGCTGGGCGCTCGTCGCCGGTCAGGCGCCCGCGCCCGCCGACCCGCCGCGCCTCTCCGAGGACGGGCCGGCGTCGGCCCCAGCTTACGTGCTCGCGCTGCTCGCCCGTATGCGCGTCGGCGACCAGACCACCGCGGCGGTCCGCTCGGCCGCCGTCGAGCCGGAGGTCGAAACGCCCGACCGCCACATTCCCCTGCCGCCCATGCGCCCACCCGCGCAAGACGAGGCGCCGAGGGTCGAAGGCCTCGCGCCCGAGGGCGAGGGCCTCGCCCCCGAAGGCAATAACCTGACGCCCGAGGGACAGGCGCTCGCGCCGGAGGGCGTGCCGCTTCCGCCGCGACGTCCCGGCGACGCCTCCGCCGGAGATCTGGCCGCGCTGGAGCCGGAGGCGCCGCAGCCGCCGCCCGGCCCGACCGCGCCGGACATCGCCCTGCCGAACGTGCCCCACGAAGAGGACGCGGACTGCCGCGCTCTCGCCGACGAAGGCGTCGCCGACGCCGACCGCATCCCGCCCATCGACGGGCCGGGCGTGTGCGGCGGCGGTCCGCTCGTTCTGCTGAAGAGCGTCAAACGCCCTGACGGCGGCGAGATCCGCATCCATCCGGCGGCGACGCTGCGCTGCGCGATGGCGCGCGAACTCGCCGCCTTCGTACGGGATGACGTCGCCGGCGCCGCGCAGGCGTCGGAGCTCCAGCTGAAGCAGGTCGACATCGCCGGCTCCTTCCAGTGCCGCGGGCGCAACGGCGCGGCCGGCGGCAAGATGAGCGAGCATGGCCGCGCCAACGCCGTCGACGTCTCGGGCTTCGCCTTCGCCGACGGCAAGTCGCTCGGCGTCTTCGCGCCCGAGTTGCCGAAGCCGATGACGGACAGGCTCAAGGCGAGCGCCTGCGGACGGTTCTCGACCGTGCTCGGCCCCGGCTCGGACGGCCATCACGAGACCCACCTCCATCTCGACCTGCAGCCGCGCCGCTCGAAGTCGAAGCTCTGCCAGTGGGACGAGCCGGAGGTCGCCAGGGCGAAGGAGGATGAGGACGGCGACCATGACGGCGACGAGGCGAAGACCTCGAAGCCAAGCGCCGAGGGCGAGACGGAGCCGAAGGCCGCCGGCCGCAATCCGGAGCCGGGCGAGGCTCAGAAAAAGCCGCAGGCGCCGTGACGGAGTTGGAGCCGCCTGCGGATCGATCCGCCCGAACCAACGGCCGGCAACCCCCTCACCCGCTCACTTCGTTCGCGACCTCTCCCCGCCGGGGAGAGGTGAAGAGTCGGCGCCGCTTCTTTACCTCTCCCCCGCGGGGAGAGGTCGGCCCGAAGGGCCGGGTGAGGGGGGCGGACGGCCCGGAAACTCAGGCGCTGACGCCCGATCGAGCTCGACCGGACAGCCTTAAGCCTTGACCCGAGCGCCGATGCTGCGGAACGGATGCCGCCCTACCCCCGCGCTGCGCGCGAGGCCTGCGCCTCCTCGCTCGGCTCAGCGCGCCAGCCGTCGGCGCCGCCGGGCAGCATCTCGAACAGGTGCCAGACGATGCAGAAGTCGTCGAGCGGCTCGGAGCCGACGTCCGCGACGCGGAAGATGGCGCCGTCGCGCAGCTGGAAGGCCGAGACGCCCGGTCGCGGCCGGCCCGCCGCGTCGACGTAGCCCATGGCCGCGGCGAAGGCGGAGCCGGGGTCGCTCACCATCGGGAAGCGCCAGCCGCGCGCCTCGGCGAGGCGGCGCTGGATGTCCGTCGGGTCGGGGCTCGCGACGACGAAGGACGCCCGGCTCGCCAGATGCCGATAGACGCCGTTGTAGCCGTCCGCCCAGAGCGTGCAGTTCGGGCAGGACGCCCCCATGTTGTGGACGACGAACAGATCCCGCCTGCCGGCGAACAGGTTTGAGAGCCGCACGGGACCGTCGGCGCCGATGAATTCGTGATCCGCGACCTGCTCGGGCTCGATCGCGCCCTGAACTTCCCGGATTTCCCGCCGCAGGTCCGAGATCCGCGACCTGAGGGCCGCGAGTCGATCCTTGCCGGCGGCGTAGCTGATCCCGTCGCTCATCGTTCCGCGTCCTTGTCGTCCGGCTCGTCGTTCTCCTGCAGCAGGGCCGCGAGCGTCTCGAACTGGGCTTCCCAGTATTTGGTGTACCGATTGATCCAGACGGCGGCGGAAAGCATCGGCCCGACGTCGAGGCTGCAGCGCGAGATCCGCCCCGTGCGCTCCTGCCGGACGAGCCCCGCCCGCACCAGCACCTGGATGTGGCGAGAGACCGCCTGCAGCGAGACTTCGAAGGGCTCCGCCAGCTCCGAGACCAGCCTCGGCCCCTTGTCGAGCTCGTCGAGGATCGCCCGCCGGATCGGATCGGACAGTGCGAAAAACGCGCGGTCCAGCGCCTCCTCGCGATCATCTCCCGCGCCCGGCAGCGGGACGACCTTTTCGCTCTGCGCCATGCGCCTCGCCTCCGCAACGGAACCGCCCAGACTGATCAAACCGGCGGGCGATTCTCAACCGGCGGATTGATCGATCCGGGCTCGCGCCGCGGTCTCCGCCTCTCTCCCCTCTCTCGAGGGGAGGGTAAGGGTGGGGTCGGCCTCAGGATAAAGCTCCACGCCCGGCGCAGCGCTCGATCCTGAGCGATCCCCGCTCTGCCCTCCCCTTGCAAGGGGAGGGATGGCGCTCCGTTCGGCGAGCGAGCCGCCGCCCTTTCCGTCTCCCTCCCCTCTCCCGAGGGGAGGGTAAGGGTGGGGTGGGCCTCAGGATGAAGCTCCGCGCCCGGCGACGCGCTTGATCCTGAACGATCCCCACTTTGCCCTCCCCCTGCAAGGGGAGGGATGGCGCCAACCTCACGCGGCGTAGTCGTCGTGGAGGCGGACCCAGGACATGGTGTGGGCCAGACCCTCCTCGTTGCGGCCGGCCGGGGTGAGGTCGAGCGCGCTGTAGGCGCTGTTCATCAGCTCGATGCCCCGGCCATAGGTCGAGTAGCTGTGGAACACGGCGCCGCTCTTTGGGTCCCGCACGAACACGCTGAATCCGGGAAGCTCAACGGCGCCCGCGTAGTCCGTGCCCTCGCGCGGGGCGTAGTTGTAGGCGCCGCCGTCGTCGTCCGGTGGGAAGGAGACGCCGAAATCGGCGTTGAAGTCCTCGCCCCGCGCGGAGACCCACGGAAAACGCCAGCCGAGGCGCTCCGCCTGCCGCTTGAGCTTGGCGAGGGGCGCGCGGGAGATGGCGGCGAAGGCGGTGTCGCGCGCGGCGAGATGGGGGACCATCCCGTCGAAATGGTCCGCCCAGAACGAGCAGCTCTTGCAGGCCCACTCCCAGTCCGGGTGGAACATCAGGTGATAGACGATGAGCTGGCTGCGGCCGGCGAACAGGTCACCGAGCGAGAGCTCCCCGTCCGGCCCCTCGAACCGGTACGGCTTGTCGATCCGCACCCAGGGCATCCCTCGTCGGCGCCGGCTGAGCTCGTCCCGCTGCTCGGTCAGCTTCTTCTCTTCCGCGAGCAGGTCGCGGCGGGCTTTCAGCCACTCCTGTCGCCCGACGACGGCGGGACCCGGCCGGTTGAACGCCTGTTCGGTCATGACGCGCCTCCCATTCTGCGGCGGCTAAGCGCCACCGCGATTAACCAACATATCCATTGATTATCACTCATTCAATTGATAGTCAATTGATGCGTTGTTTGATGGGGGGAGACGTCATGCTGTGCTGCCTCGTCGGAGCCCTGCTCGCCGGAAATCTTCTCGCCGCATGGCGGCTCGTCGCCGCCCGCGCGACGCCGTCCGCGCGGCGGGCCGCACTGGTCGCGCTGCTCTGCCTCGCGCCCCTCGGCGCGGCGGCGGCTCTGGCGAACGGCGGAACCGCTCGATCGGGGAAGGCTCCATCGCCGGACGAGATTTGTTTCGGGTCGTTCGCCTCACGTTGAGGCGCGCCGCGCGCATCCCTCTCGCGCGCCGATCGCCTATGCGGCCCGGCTCGGCCGGTCTATCAATGCGGCGCGAGAGCGGGCGCGGCGCCTGAGCGGGATGGTCACGAGTGGACAGGAGCGTGGCCAGGCCGCGAACCGTCCCTTCGGGCTTCCGTCGCCTCTCGCTCTTGGCCCAAGCCCATCCGATCCGGGTGGTCAGAAGATCAGGATGACATGGTGACCACTCCCCTGACCAACCTGCAGGCGCGCGACGTCGCGACCGTCCTGCACCCCTATTCCAACCTCGCGACGCTGCCGCAGACCGGTTCGCTCATCCTCGAGCGCGGCGACGGCGTCATGGTCTATGACGTCGACGGCAAGTCCTACATCGAAGGCATGGCGGGGCTCTGGTGCAACGCGCTCGGGCACGGCCGGGAAGAGCTCGTCGAGGCGGCGGCGGAGCAGATGCGAAAGCTTCCCTTCGCGCATCTCTTCACCGGCAAGAGCCATGACCCCGCGATCGCGCTCGCGGAAAAGCTCAAGGAGATCTCGCCGATGAACGCCGCGAAGGTGTTCTTCTGCTCCTCCGGCTCGGAGGCGAACGACACCCAGATGAAGCTCGTCTGGTACGTGAACAACGCGCTCGGGCGGCCGCAGAAGAAGAAGATCATCAGCCGCATCAAGGCCTATCACGGCGTCACGATCGCGAGCGCCAGCCTGACGGGACTTCCGAACAACCACCTCGACTTCGACCTTCCATTATCAAGCGTGCGCCACGCCGCCTGCCCCCATCACTGGGGGTTCGCGCATGACGGAGAGAGCGAGCAGGACTTCTCGAAGCGCCTCGCGGCCGAGCTCGACGCGCAGATCGAGGCGGAGGGGCCGGAGACGGTCGCGGCCTTCATCGCCGAGCCGGTGATGGGCGCGGGCGGCGTGATCGTGCCGCCGGAAGGCTACTTCGCCGCCATCCAACCGGTGCTCGAAAAGCACGACGTGATGCTGATCGCCGACGAGGTGATCTGCGGCTTCGGCCGGCTCGGCGAATGGTTCGGCTCGACGGTTCTCGGCATGAAGCCCGACACCGTCTCGGTCGCCAAGGCCCTCACCTCGGCCTACGTGCCGCTCGGCGCCGTCATCATCCCGGACTGGATCGACGAGGCGCTGACCGCGCAGAGCGCCAAGATCGGCGTGTTCGGGCACGGCTTCACCTATTCGGGCCATCCCGTCGCCGCCGCCGTCGGCCTCAAGACGCTCGAGATCATGGAGCGCGAGAACATTCTTGCCCAAGTGCAGGCGATCACGCCGCATTTCCAGAAGCGGATCTCGGCCTTCGCCGACCATCCGCTCGTCGGCGAAGCCCGCGGGCTCGGTCTCGTCGGGGCGGTGGAGGTCGTCGCCGACAAGGCGTCGAAGCGCGCCTTCGACCCCAGGAAGGCGGTCGCCGCCAAGGCCGTCGCCTTCGCTCAGGAGGAAGGGCTGATCGTGCGCGCGATCGGCGACGCGGTCGCGATCTGCCCGCCGCTCGTCATCTCCGAGAGCGAGATCGACGAACTGTTCGAGCGGCTCGGACGGGCGCTGGACAGGGCGCAGGACTGGACGGTGAAGGAGAATATCCGCGCGGCCTGATGAACCGGATCGGCCCGCGGGACGACATACCCCCGATCTCGCCTCGCTGGAGATTTCGTGATCTAAGCGGCGCGGCGATACCAGGGGGGCGGTATGGACATTCCAGCAGTCAGCGACTCGTCGTGGACCGAGTCGGTCCGGCCGAAATTCCATGGCTCGGCTCGCGCGATGTTCCCGGTCGTGCTGAAAGGTCTGTTCCTCACAATCATCACGCTTGGCATCTACCGTTTCTGGTACATGACCAACGTGCGCCGGTTCCTCTGGAACAACACAGAGGTCGACGGCGACTTCCTCGAATATACCGGCCGCGGCGTCGAACTCTTCATCGGCTTCCTGATCGCGGTCGCCGTCCTCGTGCCGTTCTACGCCATGCTGTTCCTGGCGCCGCTCTACATGGGAGCGGAAGCCGCCGCGGTCGCGCAGGGGCTCTACGGCTTCGCGCTGCTGCTGCTGGCGCAATACGCGCTCTATCGCGCCCGCCGCTACCGGCTGACGCGGACCATCTGGCGCGGCGTGCGATTCCAGCAGTCGGGCTCGGGCTGGGGCTACGCCTGGCGCTCGCTGCTGTGGCTGATCCTGACCGTGCTGACTCTCGGCCTCGCCTATCCGTGGATGCGGGCAGGCCTCGAGCGCTACAAGATGACCAACACCTGGTACGGCGACCAGCAGGGCGCCTTCTCGGCGACCGGCGGCCAGCTGTTCTGGCGCACGCTGCTCGTGTGGCTCGCCGCCCTCGTGGTGATCGGCGGCCCGATCGCCTTCGTCGCCGGCATGGAGGCGACCGGCAACATCGGCGCGGCCTCGCCGGCACACGCGCTCATCCTCGTCAGCGTGATCGGCTTCATCGTCCTCGTCCCGGTCTATTGGGCCGTCGAGTTCCGCTGGTGGGCGAACGGCTGCAGCGTCGGCCCCGCCGCGGCCGCCTGCGACCTGGGGAACTTCGCCTTCTTCAAGGTCTATCTCGGCTATCTCGGCGTCGCGCTGCTGTTCGGCCTGGTCGTCGGCGCCATCGGCCTCGGCATCGGCTTCGCGCTTCACTCCGGGGGCGTGCTGGAAGGCATGGCGGCGCAGGCGCGGCCGCCGGTGGTCTTCTTCGTCGCCTTTGGCGCGTTCTACTTCCTGGTCGGCCTCGTCTTCGCGGCGCTCTGGCAGGTGTTCGGCGTGCGCCCGATCTGGCGGAAGTCGTTCGAGAGCTGCGAAATCCGCGGGCTCGGCGCGCTGATGGCGGCGCAGTCGGTCACGCCGGAGGCGAACGCCTTCGGCGAGGGCATCGCCGACGCGATCGACTTCGGCGGGTTCTGACAGCGGGCGCGGCGCGTTCGACGAAGTGGCGGCGGCGCGCGGCCTCTGGCACAACTGCGCTTCGGCGCGCCGGCGGACTTCGGCGCGTTCTGGAATTTGTGAGGCGTACGCCGTGACCACGACCGGGACCGCCGTGTTCTTCGACGGGCTGACCAGCCGTCGGCAGGACGTCCACGTCGCGCTCGAGCACGATCTCCTTATTCTGCGCCCCGACGGAAGCCGGCTTGACGTCTGGCCCTACGACGCCCTCAGGGAGCTCTCCGCGCCGGACGGCATGCTCAGACTTTCGCGCGAGGGCGGGCCTCCGCTGGCGCGGCTCGAAATCCGCGACGCCGCGCTGGCCGGCGACGTGCGGCGGCTCTCGCCCAGGCTCGGCGCCTCGCTCGTCGCGGAGAGCGGCGTGACGCGAAAGGTCGTGTTCTGGAGCCTGTTCGCCGTCGTCTCCCTGACGATCTTCGGCTTCTTCGGCATTCCGCAGATCGCCGCCGCCGTGACGCCCCTGCTGCCCTGGAGCGTCGACCAGCGCATGGGGCGGGCCGCGGACGTCCAGCTCCGCGCCATGCTGCCGACCGGGCCCGGCGACTTCGAATGCGGCGCCGGCTCGCAGGAGCGTCCTGGCCGGGAGGCGCTGGACCGGTTGTCAGAACGTCTGTCGGACGCCGCCGGCCTGCCTGTCCCGGTCCGGATCATCGCAGTGCGGAGCGAGATGGTGAACGCGCTCGCTCTGCCGGGCGGGCCGATCTACCTGATGGACGGCCTGCTGCAGGAATCCATCTCCGGCGACGAGATCGCCGGCGTGCTCGCCCACGAGATCGGCCACGTCGCCCATCGCGACGGCACCCGCCACGCCCTCGCTGCCGGCGGCACGTCGCTGGTGCTCGGCTTCGTCATCGGCGATTTCGTCGGCGGCGCGGCGGCGATCGCCATCGCCCAGGCGGCGAGCGAGGCCTCCTATTCCCGCGAAGCCGAGCGAGACGCGGACATGTACGCGGTCGGCCTGATGAAATCGCTCGGGGCGGACGCCAAGGCGGTGGGAACCCTGCTCACCCGCCTCACCGCGCGCGACCGCGAGGACGGCAAGGCGGCCGAGGACAAGGAAAAGAAGGATCAGGCGGAGAAGCCCGAGGCCAAGGACGAGGGAGGCTCTATCATGGACTGGCTGTCCTCCCACCCGCAGACCGCCGAGCGCCAGTCCGCGATCGACAAAGCCGCCGGCGAGGGACCGACGACCCCGATCATGGACGCCGCCGACTATCTCGCCCTCAGGCGCGTCTGCGGACCGTCCCGATGAAGCGCCTCTCGCCCCTGCCCCGCCTGCAGAAGGCCGAGGCCTCGGTCCTCGCGCGGCTCGCCGTGTCGCTCGCGCTGTTCGCCGCGCTGGTGACGCTCTACGCCTTCGTCCTCATCCGCACCCATGCGGTGGAGGCCTACGCCGGCTTCGTGGCGTTCCTGTCGGGGCTCGCGCTGGCGATCCTCGCCATTCCGCTGGCGATCCTCGCCATGGCCGTGGTCTGGCGGACCGGCCGCACCGGGGGCGTGCGCGCGATGTTCGCGGTCGCGCTCGCGCTCCTGCTGCTGGCCGGGCCTGTTTATGTCGCGGCGGCGAACGGCTTCGCCGCGCCGCTGGCGACGATAGACGTGTCGACCGACCTCGCCGATCCGCCGCGCTTCGATCGTGCGCGGTTCGACCGCGGCCGCTCGGACCTCCCGGTCCCAGGGGATATCCCCGCCTCCCAGGCCGAGAGCCAGCGTACGCACTATCCGGACGTGAGGAGCCTGTCGCTGCAACTGTCGCCGGAGGAGGTTTCGAACCTCGCGCTCGGGCTGGTTGAGGACCGCAAGTGGCGCCTTCTCGGCCCGACCTCCTATCCGCGCGGCGGGCCTCCGCGCGGCCGCATCGAGGCCGTCGCCAGCACCACGATCCTCGGACTGTCGGAGGACGTGACGATCCGCATCCGCCCGGATGGCGACGGGGCGCGGGTCGACATGCGCTCGGCCTCGCGGATCGGTCCCTCCGATTTCGGCTCCAACGCCGCCAGGATCAGGAGTTTCCTCGCCGATCTCACGACCGCCGCGAACGCGGCGCCCTGAGCCTTAGCCTGGTGCGCGGAACACGCCGTCGAGCCGCGGCGGGCCCTCCGTCGCCGCAAGCCCGCGCGCGCAAAGCTCCTCGAGATGGGCGAAGACCGACAGGCCGGCGGCGCCCGCCAGCCGCGGATCGACGCCGCGGTAGAGCTCGGCCACGATCTCCGGGATCGTTCGCGGCCCGCTCGCCAGCCGCTCGCGGATCGCCGTCTCGCGCATCAGCCGGTGGCCGAGCAGATGTCGCGTGAAGGCCCGCGCGTTCTTAACCGCCGGACCATGGCCCGGCAGATAGAGCTCCTCCTCCCGCGCGATCAGCGTCTTCAGCGAGGCGACGTACGGCCCCATCGCCCCGTCCGGCGGGGCGACGATGGTCGTCGACCAGGCCATCACGTGGTCGCCCGAAAGCAGCAGCCGGTTCTCGGGCATCGCGAAGCAGAGGTGGTTCGCGGTGTGGCCGGGCGTCGCGATCGCGACCAGCGACCATCCCGGACCGGAGACCCCCTCGCCGTCCCGAAGCTCGAGATCCGGCCGGTAGGCCGTGTCGGCGCTGGCGTCGAGCCGGTTGGTCTCGCCGTCGTGCAGCGCGCGGAAGGAGCGATGCGGCGCGGCCCCCACGACTTTCGCGCCGGTCGCCGCCGCCATCGCGCGGACGCCGGCCGTGTGGTCCATGTGGGTATGGGTGACGACGATCGCCTCGACGCTCTCGCCGGCGAGGGCTTCCAGCACGACGGCGCGGTGACCGTCGTGGTCCGGCCCCGGATCGACGATCGCGACCCGGCCGCGCCCGACGACGTAGGTCGCGGTGCCCGTGAAGGTGAAGGGCGAGGGATTTGGCGCGACCACGCGCCGGACGTTCGGCGCGACCTCGACCACGGCGCCGGCGGGGGCGTCGATGGTGCGGTCGAGATCGAGCGTATCGGACATGCCGGCCTCACCTCGCGGGGATGTTGCGGCGGGTCGCGGCTGCCGCTATCCAAACCGCTCACCGGCCTAGCCGGTCGTTGGGGCGTAGCCAAGCGGTAAGGCAGGGGATTTTGATTCCCCCATGCGGAGGTTCGAATCCTCCCGCCCCAGCCAGACTTAAGCCTTTGTCCTAAAAGCTTCTTCAACTCTTCGACGCGCATGCGCCCGTAACGCTTGCTCGTATGTTACGGGTCTGTCGCCCCCGCGTCCGAGCTGCGGCGCGCGAGACGTTCGCCCGCGGCGAACTTCGTCACGTCGAGCCCCAACTCGGGTCAGGCGCTTCGGGTTGATCGCCGTGTGGCTGCGCCTCGATCGACTGGCGGGCGGCGCTGCTCGCGGCGGGCGCGATGGTCGCGATGCTGCGCTTCAAGAACGGTATGATGCCGACGCTCGCGGCCTGCGCGCTCGCGGGCTTGGCGCTTTCCTGCCTCCAAGCTGAACAATGCGCACAGGTCTGCCATGCCCAACGATCCCATCATCGAACCTTCGGCCATCACGGCGCCGATCCGCTACGTCGACGTCCGCGACGCATCTGCGTTCGCGTCCGGTCACGCGCCGAACGCGGCCCTGGTCCCGATCGGACGGTGGGAGCAGGCCGCGAAGGCGCCCGAGACGGACCTCTCCAACGCCGCCTTCTGGGGCGGCGAGATCCGGGCGCTCGGGCTCGACGGCGAGACGGTCGCGGCGGTCTACGACGACGGCCGCATGACTGAAGCCGCGCGAGTCTGGTTCATCCTCCAGCATTTCGGGATCCGCGCCGCGATCGTGAACGGCGGATGGCCGGCGCTGTCCGAGGTCGTTCCTCTGCCGGCGGGCGAAGCGCCGTCGGGCGCGGGCTTCGTCGCGCAACCTGGAGCGGGCGCGGTCGGCCTCGTCGACCGCGAACGATTGAAGGCCGAGCTGGGCGACGGGGTCAGCGTTCTCGACGCGCGGACCGCGGCCGAGCACCACGGCGACGACCTGCGCAAGAACAGCCGCGGCGGCCACCTGCCCGGAGCGCGGCTTCTCGCCCATGCCGACCTGCTGGATCACGGATCCGTCCGCTCGCCTGAAGACCTCAGGGCGCGGCTCGAGGCCGCCGGATTCGGTCCGGGCGACCACCTCGTCACTCACTGCGACGGAGGCGGGCGGGCGGCGCTCGCGGCGGCGGCGGCCCTGCGCGCGGGTTACGCCGATGTCCGCGCCTACTACCTCAGCTTCGCCGACTGGGCGCGGGACGAGACCTGCACGGTGGTCAGGGACTAGATGACTGCGCAGCCCCAGCTGGCGACGGCGGAGCCGCGCTTGTCAGCGCCCGGCACACGGCCTGCGCTTGCCAGGTATACCCCAGTGGGGTAATTTCCGATCATGCAGTGCTGCACCAAAACCTCCTGCGCGAGGCGGCTGGGCCGGATTGAAGGCCAGGTTCGCGGCATCGCGCGCATGCTCGAGGAGGACCGCTACTGCATCGATGTCGTCACCCAGATCTCCGCCGTCCGGGCCGCTCTCAAGCGGGTCGAGGAGGAGATCCTCAAGGACCACGTTGGCCACTGCGTCGAGAACGCGATCCAGTCAGGCGACAAGGACGAGCAGCGTCAGAAGGTGGCGGAGCTCGTCAGCGTGCTCGGGAGGGTGCGGGGGTGACCGCCATCCTGCGCATGCTCGCCGCCCTCGTGTTCGCCGTCTTCGTGGCCGCCGCCTGGGCGACGCCGAGCGAGGCGCACACCGGGCACGACGCTCCGCCCGCCGCGGAGCAGTCGCGGCAGCTGTCCTCGGTTGAGGACATCTCTGATGAGGCATCGGCGGAAGGCCGGGCGGCGGACGTCGCCGCGTCGGCCGCCGACGCGGACTGCCGGGGCCACGGCCAGTCGGACAAGACGCGCTGCTGCAGCAACGTCTGCCACGCCGCGATGTCCGAGGAGCTCGGCGTTCTGACGCCCCTGCCCATCGAGGCGACCGCGGGGCCGTCCCTGCCGGAGCCGACCGCCCACAGCGGCCCCATGACCCACGTCAAGCGACCTCCGAGACCGCTGGCCGCCACGGTCGGCTGAGTCTCGCTGACGTTCCGGGTGCCCTTCCCGCGCCCGCGCAGCACCCGTGAGACCTGACCGACCGCACCACGCGGCGCGCATCCCGCGCCGCCCGCGTCCGCTCGTTCAGATCCCGGGGTTCACATGAAGCCGCTCCTCACGGCCGCCGCAGCGTCGCTGCTGGCAGGCTGCGCCACGCTCCCGCCGCCTCCGGTGGCGGGGCGCGATCCATCCGACCCGACGGTCCGGGCGGCGCCCGCTCGATACGCATCCGTCACGGCGGGCACTGCCGACCACCGGCCCGTGCCGCCGAAGCCATGGGCGGATCAGAACCGGGCCGTCGCCCCGAAGAATCCGGGGGGCATGTGATGGTCGCGGCCCGAACGCGGCTGGCAAAGGCGACCCTGGTCGCGGCGGCCGCGGCCACGCTCGCCGCCTGCGCGTCCGTCTCGCCCGACGGCGGCATGGCCCCCGTCGTCTCGCGGGTCTCGCTGGAGCTCGGCAAGGACACTGCGAAGATCGTGACCCCGGCTGACGCAGCGGCGGTCGAGGGCCGCGTCCGCGCGCTCCTGGCCCGGCCGCTGACCGCCGACGGCGCCGTCCAGATCGCGCTGCTGAACAACCGCGGCCTGCAGGCGGAATACAACGCCCTTGGCGTCTCCGAGGCCGCATACGTGGAGGCGAGCCTCCCCCCGTCGCCGACCGTTTCGCTCGAGCGCGTGGCTGGGTCGGGAGACCTCGACGTCGAGCGTCGGCTCATCGCCGATCTCCTGCAGCTCCTGACGCTGCCTCGACGCGCCAGGATCGCGGAGACGGAGTTCCGCGCGGCGCAGCAGAAGGCGATCGCCTCGACGTTCCGCACGGCCGCCGAGGCGCGCCGAACCTGGATCCGGGCCGTGGCGGCGCGAGAGACCGTCGGCTTCCTCGAGACCGCAAGAGCCTCGGCGGGCGCGGCGGCCGAGCTCACCCGCAAGCTCGGGGAGACCGGAGCGTCGACGAAGCTGGACCAGGCGCGGTCGGGCGCGCTCTACGCGGAGGTCTCGACCGAACTCGCCGAGGCGCGGCTCGACGCCGCCAGGGAGCGCGAGGGGCTCACGCGGCGACTCGGACTCTGGGGACAGGACGCCGACTTCAAGCTGCCGGGCCGGCTGCCGGGCCTCCCGAAGCTGAAGCCACAGGGCGACGTCGAGGCCGCGGCGCTCACCCGCCGCGTCGACATCATCGCCGACCGCCTCGAGCTCGACGCGCTCGCCCAAGGATATGGGCTCACCGAGCAGACCCGGGCGATCTCCATGCTGGAGGTCACGGGGATCGCCAATCGGGCCCGCTCGGCCGAGGGTGAGAAGGCCAACCCCGAGGGGTTCGAGGTCGCCGTCCAGATCCCGATCTTCGACTTCGGAAAGGCGCGATCGGCGAGAGCCCGCGAGACCTACATGGGCGCGGTCAACCGCCTGCTGGAGAAGGCCGTCAACGCGCGCTCGGAGGCCCGCGAGGCCTACCAGACCTGGCGCGGCCGCCACGACATTGCACGCTCCTACCAGACGAGGGTCCTGCCGCTCCGCAAGACGATCTCCGAGGAGTCCCTGCTCCGCTACAACGGCATGCTGGTCGACGCCTTCGAGCTCCTGACCAACGCCCGAGAGAACGTCGCGAGCAACGTCGCGGCGATCCGCGCCAAGCGCGACTTCTTCATCGCCGACGTCGACTTCCAGGCGGCCCTGATCGGGGGCGGCGCACCGTCCGCCGCGCCTCAGGCCGCCGCCGCGTCGGCGCCCTCCGCATCCGCGGCCTCGCCCCATTGACCGGGAGACAGACCATGGCCGTCTCGCGCCGATCCTTCCTGTCCGCCTCTGCGGCGGGAGCCACCACGCTGGTCGCTGCGAGCGCCGTCTCCGGCCGCGTTCAGGCCGCCTCGGTCCCCGAGGCCGCCTTTATGAGGCACGCGACCATGCAGCCTCCGCTCGTCCCGACCACCGGCCCCGACTACAACCCCGTGGTCACGCTGAACGGCTGGACTGCGCCGTGGCGCATGAACGGCGACTGGAAGGAATTCCACCTCGTCGCCGAGCCCGTGGTGCGGGAGCTCGCCCCGGGCATGGTCGCGCACCTCTGGGGCTACAACGGGCAGTCGCCGGGACCGACCATCGAGGCCGTCGAGGGCGACAAGGTCCGGATCTTCGTCACCAACAGGCTGCCGGAGCACACCACGGTGCATTGGCACGGGCAGCTTCTGCCGTCCGGCATGGACGGCGTCGGCGGCCTCACCCAGCCGCACATCAAGCCCGGCCAGACCTTCGTCTACGAGTTCGGCTTAAGGAAGAGCGGGACCTTCATGTATCACCCGCACGCCGACGAGATGGTCCAGATGGCCATGGGCATGATGGGCTTCTTCGTCGTGCACCCGAAGGATCCCGCCTTCCGGCGCGTCGACCGCGATTTCGTCTTCCTGATGTCGGCCTACGACATCGAGCCCGGCGCCTACGTGCCGCGCGTCGCCGAGATGACGGACTTCAACCTCTGGACCTGGAACACGCGGGTTTTCCCCGGCATCGACCACCTCGTGGCGGCGAAGGGCGACAGGGTCCGGGTGCGGTTCGGCAACCTCACCATGACCAACCACCCGATCCACATGCACGGCTACGACTTCAAGGTGTCGTGCACGGACGGCGGCTGGGTTCCGGAGGCCACCGCCTGGCCCGAGGTCACGATCGACTGCGCGGTCGGGCAGATGCGCGCCTTCGACTTCGTCGCCGACGTCCCCGGCGACTGGGCGATCCATTGCCACAAGTCGCACCACACGATGAACGCCATGGGACACGGGCTCCAGAACTTCATCGGCGTGAACAAGAAGGAGGTGGCCAAGCGCATCGGGAAGCTCGCCCCCGGCTACATGCCGATGGGCCAGGCCGGGATGGCCGACATGGGCGAGATGGAGATGCCCCTGCCCGACAACACGCTGCCGATGATGACGGGCTTTGGCCAGTTCGGCGCGATCGAGATGGGCGGGATGTTCTCGGTCGTGAAGGTGCGCGAGGGCCTCGCGCGCGGCGATTACCGCGATCCGGGCCGGTTTGAGCATCCGCCGGGGACCGTGGCCTTCGAATGGAAGGGCGAGCCCCCTGCAGCTCCAAGCGCCGCTGCCGAAGCGGCCAAGCCCGGCTCCGTCGAGATGAACGTCGTCAAGCCCAAGTCCGCCGGCAAGGGCGGCGGCGGGCACGCGAACCACTGACGCCACCGACCCACGAGAGGAAGCCACATGGGGAAGCTCATCGTCACCGCCGCGCTGGCATCGGTCTTGGCGCCAGCCGCCGCGCTCGCCGACCCCGGCCATGACGGCAAGGCGCGCGCATACGGCGTGCCGGGAGATCCGGCCAAGCCCGCCCGCACCGTCGAAGTCGTCATGAAGGAGACCGACGACGGCAAGATGCTGTTCGAGCCCGGCTCGCTCACCGCCAAGCGCGGCGAGCAGGTGCGCTTCGTCCTGAAGAACCAGGGCCAGGTCGACCACGAGTTCTCGCTCGCGACCCGCGCCGACAACGATCGCCACGCGATCGCGATGCGCAAGAACCCGGACATGGAGCACGACGATCCGAACGGGCGGCGCGTCTCACCCGGCAAGTCCGGCGAGATCGTCTGGAAGTTCACCAAGGCCGGAGAGTTCAACTTCGCCTGCCTGATCCCCGGCCACCGCGAGGCCGGGATGGACGGCACGATCGCCGTCAAGTGACCGCAAACCCAAGGAGACCCAAATGAAAAAGTTCGTCACCGCCGGCGCCGTTCTGTCCGCTGCGCTGTTCACCGCATCCGCCGCCTCCGCGGCCGACGGCGTGGTGAAGAGGATCGATGAGGCCGCCGGCAAGATCACGCTCGACCACGGCCCCATCAAGAGCCTCGAAATGGAGGATCCCATGTCGATGGTCTTCAAGGCCGCCGACCCCGCGATGCTCAAGTCCGTGAAGGTCGGCGACAAGGTGACGTTCGAGGCCGAACGCGTGAACGGCCAGATCACCGTGACCAAGATCAAGAAAGCCAAGTGACGCCGAACTTAGCTTCTGACGGAACGGGTGCGCTCCCGCGCCCCGTCGGCCTCATCCTAGGAGAATGCACCATGCGCAAAACGTTGTTCGTGGCGGCCGTGACAGCCGCCTTGCCGTTCGGCCCTGCGGTCGCTCAGGACATGCCGAAGATGGCCCCCGATACCGCCTTCGCCATGCCGAAGGCGTGCGAGCCTGCGGCCCAAGCCGGCGGCATGGCGGGAATGACGGACATGCCCGACATGAAGCACGAGGGCGACGGCTCCAAGAAGGAGATGTCCTGCATGAAGGACGGCCAGTGCGCCATGATGAAGGGCATGGACATGAAAGGCGGCGACGCGGCGTCCATGCCCGGCATGGGCGAGTCGCAGATGGCCTCGATGAGGGCCATGCGGGGCATGATGAAGACCATGCGCAAGACGCACGGCATCAAGGACCCGGACCTCGCCTTCGTGTGCGGGATGATCGCTCACCACCGCGGCGCGGTGGCGATGAGCAAGATCGAGCTCGAGCATGGCAAGGACGAGCAGGCCAAGGACTGGGCGAAGAAGATCATCGCCGATCAGGAGAAGGAGATCGCCGAGTTCGAGGCCTGGGCGAACGCCCTAGCCAAGTGACGACCACGCCTGAGGCGTCGGGGGCGGCCGCCACGGCGGCGCCCGGCGTCTGGGAGACCGCATGAGGACGACCACGCACCCGGCGGCCTCGATCCACCGCATGGTGATGCCGCCGCGCGTCTGTCCCTACGGGACGAAGGCGATCGACCTCCTGAAGCGCAGGGATTCGAGGTCCAGGACCGCTGGCTGAGGACGCGCGAGGAGACCGACGCATTCAAGGCGGAGCACGGGGTGAAGAGGACCCCGCAGGTCTTCATCGACGGGCGGCGCATCGCGGCTACGACGACCAGCGCCGTCATTTCGGCGTGCATGCGCCGAAACCTGGCTCCGGGGTCAATATCCGCTTCAGGGTCGCGATGAAGAACGGCGATTACGTCAGAACGGACTACTGATCACACTGCTTGGAGGTCTTCCCGAGAAGCCTCCCAACGGCGTCCATGAGATCATCGCGGCCAAAGGGCTTGGCGAGACGAGGCATGTGCTCGCCGGCTTCCTTCGGAAGTTCGGCGAAACCGCTCGCTATGAGGATCGGAAGATCCGGGCGGCGCTCTCGTACGATGTGCGCGAGCTGGAGCCCGGTCATCCCAGGCATGGCGTGATCGGTGATCAGCAGATCGAAGGGCGAGCCGGCCTCGATCAATTGAAGCGCAACCGAGCCGGATTCCGCCGTCACCACATGGCAGCCGAGATCTTCCAGCATCCCGGCGGCGCTCAGCAGGACGAGCGGATCGTCATCTATAAGCAGAACCGAAGGCCCTTCGGCGAAAACCTCCGCCAGAACAGGGGCTTTGAGCGGCTCGTCCGGCGTGACGTCCGTGGCTGCGGCGACGGGAAGCCAAAGTTCGATCGTCGTGCCAAGGCCCTCGGCGCTGTCGATCAAAAGGGCGCCCCCAAGCTGCTCGACCGTGCCTTGAACCATGGAGAGACCGAGGCCCGTACCTTTGCCGACGCCTTTCGTGGTGAAGAACGGCTCCGTCGCTCGGGCCAGCGTCCCCTTGTCCATGCCGGTTCCGGTGTCCGAGACGCTCAGCAGCACGTATGGACCGGGCGGAAGCGCGCCTCGTGGTTTCGAGAGGTTCTCTTCGCGACCAGCGATGACGACTTCGCCTCCTATAGGCATCGCATCGCGCGCGTTGACCGCGAGATTGAGCACCGCCAGTTCGAGTTGGTTGGGGTCGGCGAGAACCGGTCTCAGCGCCGTCGGAAACTCGGTTCTGACTTTGACGGCTCCCCCCAGCGAATGGTCGAGCAACTCGCTCATGCCTTCGATGAGAGCAGCGACGTCGACCGGCGTTAACGTCAGCGCCTGTCGACGGGCGAACGCCAGCATTCGCTGGATCAACGATGCGCCTCGCTGAGCGGCCTGGGAGGCGTTGTCGATCAATCGGTCCGTGCGCGCCTCAGAAGGCAGGCGCTTGCGCAGCAGGTCGAGACTGCCGAGGATCGCCATCAACAGGTTGTTGAAGTCGTGCGCGACGCCTCCCGTAAGCTGGCCGATCGCCTCCATCTTCTGAGCCTGAAAGGCGGCCTCGCGCGCCTTCTCGAGCGCCATCTGCGCTTCACGCCGTTCCGAGATGTCGCGCGTTATCTTCGCGTATCCAAGCAGACCGCCGTCGTCGTCCCAGATCGGATCGATGACGACGTTCGCCCAGAACCGCTGACCGTCCTTTCGGACGCGCCAACCCTCCTTCTCAAATCGACCTTCCCGAAGAGCGGTGCTCAGCCCGACCTGCGGAAGCCCCGCTTCTCGATCTTCGTCGGTGTAGAACCGGGAAAAGTGCGATCCCACGATCTCATCGGGCGCATAGCCCTTGATGCGTTGCGCTCCCAGATTCCAGTTCGTCACGCGCCCTTCAGGGTCCAGCATGTAGATCGCGTAGTCGGTGACGCCCTGCACGAGCAGCCGGAACTGCGCTTCGCTGCGCCTCAGCGCCTGCTCCGCCTCGCGGCGCTCTGTCAGGTCCCGCGTCACTTTCGCGAAACCGAGCAGTTCGCCGTGCTCGCCTCGGATCGCATCGACGATGACGTGAGCCCAGAAGCGATCGCCGTTCTTGCGGACGCGCCAGCCCTCCGCCTCGAACCGACCCTCACGCGTTGCGGTTTCAAGGGTGCGATGAGGACGGCCTTGTTCGCGATCCTCGGATGTGTAGAAGCGGGAAAAGTGCTGACCCAGGATCTCTGAAGCCTCGTAGCCCTTCATGCGCCTGGCGCCGGCGTTCCAGCTCGAGATCCGCCCCTCAGGGTCGAGCATGTAGATCGCGTAGTCGGTCACGGCGTCGACGAGCAGCCGATAACGGTCTTCTTCCCGAACGAGGCCAGGCGTTCCCTGCATCTCGGATCTAGAACTCGCTAGGTTGTGTTTCGCGGCGCTCACGTCGGCGCTCGAAGCTCGGTAATAACGTCCTTGGCGCGACTGGTCGCGGGAAATATCGCGCCGCGCGCAGCAAGCATACCTATGACGCTTTCATACTTGCGCATTCGCCAACGCGGGCGCCCGTCTTGCGAGGCAGGGTCGTGGCCGCTCGCGCGGGGGGTCGGCGCCTTCTCCACAAGGCGAGCGCAAGTCAGGAGGCCGACGAAGCCCCGACGGCCGCCGCTACGCGCGCCACAGGCTCCTTTTCATCCGCCGAGCCGCGGCCGTAGATCCGATCGATGACCCGCGCGACCGTGATCTGGTCCGCGACGCCGGGATCGAAGCGTTCGCCGCGAGCGACACGGCGGGCGAAATCCTGGGCCGCGCGCACGTTCCAGGCGTCCGGCGGGTCGCACAGGCGTACTGCCTGAACGCCGTCGAACCTTTCGGCGACGAAGTCGTAGAACGAGCCGCCGACATTGCGCAGTTCCGCGCCGGCCTCCGTGCCGACGAACGAGGTCCGGATCACCGCGTCGCGCCCCGCCGGCAGGCCCCACGAGCAGGCGAGCCGCGCCACCGCGCCGGAGCGGAACGTCAGCGTAGCGACGGCGAAATCCTCCGCCTCGTTCTGCGTGGGCCCGAGCGGCGACCCCTTGCGGAACAGCGCGGACGACACCTGTTCGACGGGCTCGTCGAACAGGCTCAGCGCAAGATCGACGAGGTGAACGCCGAGATCGACGACGCAGCCGCCGCCCGACAGTTTCGGATCGTAGAACCACGGCTTATCGGGACCGTAGGCGTTGTGGAAGACGAGATCGGCGGCGTAGAGGCGGCCGAGGTCGCCCGAGGCGACGAGATCCCGGATCCGCGCGACGCCTTCGGCGTAGCGATAAGACAGGTCGACGCCGAGCAGCCGGTCGGATGCCCGCGCGGCCTCAACGACCGACGCGACCTCCTGCGCGCTGCGGCCGAGCGGCTTCTGGCAGAACACCGCGACCCCGCGCGCGAACGCTCGGCACGCTTCCTCGGCGTGCCGGGCGCTCGGGGTAGCGATCACCACGGCGTCCAGGTCGTGGTCGAGCATGGCGTCCAGGTCCCGCGCGCGCTCCGCCGCCGGCGCGAGGCGGGCGGCGCCCTCGGCGGCGGCGTCCGATGGATCGGCGTAGACGGCGGCTTCGATCTCGCCAGTCGCGAGCATCGCCTCCATGCGGTGCCGGCCGATCCAGCCGACGCCGACGAAGCCGACGCGCGGGCGGCGAGACGGGGCAGACCCGCCTAACGGCATGTCACATAGGCCTTCAGGAACCCCTCGGGCCGGTCTCGGGTCGCGACGAGAGCCTCGTCGAGCCGGTCGAGCGGGAACGCGTGGGTGAGCAGTGGTTCGAGATCGATGAGGCCCGAGGCGACGGCCGCGACCGCCTCGCGCACGCCGCGCGCATAGACCTGCGGGTCCCGCTCATGGGCGTTGATCACGTCGAGCCCGCGCCAGTTCCACAGCTGCATGTCCACCTGGCGCGGTCCGTCCTGGTGATAGCCGGCGATGACGAGGCGGCCGCGGATCGCCGCGAGGCGCGTCCCGAGGTCGAGAGCCGGCTGCGCTCCGGTCGCCTCGATCACCCGCTCGCAAAGCGCGTCCTGCGTCAGCTCGGATACGCGCGCGACGACCTTTTCCGGATCATCCAGCGCGATGGTCTCGCTCGCGCCCATGCGCCGCGCGACGTCCAGCGCGAACGAACGACGGGAAATCGCGACCACGCGCGCCCCCGCCGCCGACGCGAGCCTTGTCAGGATTGCGCCGAGGAACCCTATTCCGACGATCGCGACCGTCTGGCCGGCCTCAACCTCCGCGCGGCGGAAGATGTTGAAGGCGCAGCCGAGCGGCTCGCCGGGGAATGGCGCGCCGTCGAGCAACGGCGGCAGCGGCGTGAGCTCTTCGGGCCTGGCGAGATCGTATTCGGAATAGGCTTTCTGCGACAGCGACGCGACGCGTGCTCCGGGGCGAAGGTCCCGGACGCCTTCCCCCACCTCCTCGACAATGCCCCAGGCTTCGTGCCCGAGTCCGCCGGGCTCGGTCGGGAACGTCATCCAGTCCGGCCCCGACCACGGCTCGACATTGGAGGCGCAGACGCCGCAGCCTTCGAGGCGCACCAACGCCTGGCCGGGCCCCGGTCGCGGACGCTCGATGTCGACGATCTCGGTCCGGCCTGGGGCGACCACCACAGCCGCGCGCATCAGGCCATCTCCGCCTGGGCGTCGGCCACAGCCGAGGTCCGCCTGAACCAGGCCACCGTGGCGGAGAGGCCGGTCTCGAGATCAGTTTCGGGACGCCAGCCGAGAACCTCCGTCGCGCGGGAGATGTCGGGCCGCCGCCGCTTGGGGTCGTCGACGGGCAGCCGCTTCGACACGGTGCGCGAGCGCGAGCCGGTCGCCAAGATCACCCGCTCGGCGAGTTCCGCGACGGTGAACTCGTCCGGATTGCCGAGATTGACGGCGCCGTCGATCGGCTCGGCGCATTCCATCAGCGCCATCAGGCCGCGGATGAGGTCGTCCACATAGCAGAAGGATCGCGTCTGCGTGCCGTCGCCGAAAATTGTGAGATCCTCACCCGCGAGCGCCTGGGCGATCATCGTGGAGACGACGCGGCCGTCGGCGGCCGACATGCGCGGCCCATAGGTGTTGAAGATGCGGGCGACCCGCGCGTCGCCGCGGCCGGCGCGGAGATAGTCGAAGACGAGCGTCTCGGCGCAGCGCTTGCCTTCGTCATAGCAGGCGCGTGGACCGGTGGCGTTGACGTGGCCCCAATAGCTTTCCGGCTGCGGGTGCACCATCGGATCGCCATAGACCTCGCTGGTCGAGGCCTGCAGGAACCGTGCGCCGTTTGCGCGCGCTACGTCGAGAAGTTGCTTGGTGCCGACCACGCTGGTCAGCAGCGTGTGCTCGGGATCGGCCTGGTAGAGCGGCGGCGAGGCCGCGCAGGCAAGATTGTAGACCCGGTCGAAGAGGCGGCCGTAAAGCAGACCGTCGAGCGGCTCCGTGACGTCGCCGCGCAGGAAATCGAAACGCGGATCGCGCAGCGCTTCCGCGAGGTTGGAGAGCGAGCCGGTCAGGAGATTGTCGAGGCAGGTGACGCGCCAACCCTCGTCGAGCAGCCGGTCGCAGAGGTGCGAGCCGAGGAAACCCGCGCCGCCTGCGACGAGCGCCGCCCGGGGTCGGTCGAGAACCGCGACCCGAGGGCGAGCTGTCGCGCGCACGCGGCGTCCGGCCGCCGCAAGCTCCCGCACGACGACCGCGGCGCGGTCGTCCGGGGTGTGCTCGGCGAGGAAGCGCCGGCGAGCGGCCGCGCCGATCGACGAGCGAACGTCGTCGCTCATCGAGAGCGCCGCTAGGACGTCGCCGGTCGATGTCGCCGTAAGGATCTCACGTCCGGGCGCGAAGACGGCCTCCAATCCTTCCCACTCGTCCGAGATGACGGCGGCGCCGCAGGCCGCGGCCTCGAACAGGCGCACGCTCGGGCTGTAGCCGGCGGCCGCCATGTCGGCGCGGGTCACGTTCAGGGAAAAGCGAGCGGACGCGTAGAAGGCCGCGTGATCGCCCGGCGCGAGATGGTCGATCCGCTCGACGTTTGCGGGCCACTCGATCGACCGCGGATAACCGGGGCCCGCGACCGCGAAGCGCATGTCGGGCGCTTGGCGGGCAGGCTCGATGAGCAGCCGATCGACGGCCGGCTGACGATCCTCGCTGTAGGTCCCGAGATAGGCGAGATCCCACCGAAGCGGAGCGTCGACGGGCCGGTAGAGCTCCGGATCCGCCGAGCAGTAGAGCGCGCGCGCCGCGGGCGATCCGAACTCCTGCTCGATGCGGGCGAGCGTCGGACCGCCCGTGAAGGAGAAGTAGACGTCGTAGTCGGGGATCTGGGACGCGGAGAGATACTCCTCGTCGCCGCGGCCGAGCTTGGCGAGTGTGACGGGCGTGTCGATGTCGTAGAAGGCGACCGGGCCGGTCGCGACCTTGCGGGCCCAGCGGCCGACCTCGACGCCGTCAGGCGTGTACGAGCCGACGATGACGGCGTCGCCGGACGCGATCTCGCCCGCGAAACGCTTCAGATCCTCGACGCTCTCATAAAGCTCCAGGCGGCAGAATGTCGGGTTCGGCATGTCCCTGTGCTGCGCGTACCAGGGAACGTCGCGCTCGAGGAACAAGACCTCGCATCCCTGGGCCGCGAGCGCCTTAACGAGCGCCCGGTAGGTCGTCGCGTGGCCGTTTCCCCATGAGGACGAGAGGCTGAGGCCGAGGATGACGAGTTTCATGCAGCATTCCTCTCCGCGATGCGGGCGAGTTCGCACTTGAAGAGCGCGTCGACTTCGACGGCCCGGCGCTCATAGGTGTGCGAGGCGAGTACGCGCCGCCGGGCGGCCGCGCCGATTTCGGCCGCGCGCTTGCGGTCCAGCCCGGCGAGAAGATCGAGAACCTCCTGCCCGTCGCGCGCGACGAGAACCTCCTCGCCCGGAGCGAGGAACATCTCGACGCCCTCCCAGGCGTCCGTGATGAGGCAGGCGCCGGCTCCCGCGGCTTCGAACACGCGCGTCGCCGGCGAAAAGCCGGTCTCGGCCATGCTGTCGCGCGACACGTTGAGCACCGCGAGCGGCGTCGAGTTGAAGGCGTTGTGGTCACGCACGCCGACATGGCCGATGTACCGGACGCTGTCGGCCATGGACTTGTCAGCCCAGCCGCTGCCGCCGAGCAGGAACGTGCGGTTCGGCGAATGCGCGGCCGGCTCGAGAAAGAAGCGTTCGATCCGCCGTTCCCGATCCGGCAGACGGTTCGCGAGCAGCGCGAGATCCGCCGTGAAGCGCGTATCGGATTCGACCGGATGATGCGTCTCCGGGTCGACGGCGTTGTAGATCGGGATGCAGGCGGCCGCGCCGAGCTCCCGGTACGCCGCCACGACGGGCGGTCCGCCGCCATAGGTCAGGACCAGATCGAGATTCAGCAGCGCGCGCCGCAACGGCAGATCCGGGGCGGCCCGCATCTCCGCAAGCGTCGCGGGCGCGTCGACGTCCCAGAAGATCCGGAGCGCGTTCTCGCGCGCGGCGCCGAAGACGTCGAGCAGTTCGTCGTCGAACGCGCCGACGCCGGAAGCCTTGACGACGACATCCGCGTCGCGCGCTTCGGCGACGACGTCCCGCAGGGCCGACGGGGTCGCATCGTAGACGACGACGCGGGCCCAGTCGGGCGGGTCCATGTCGCGGTGCTGCTGCCGCTGGAGGATGTCGGGCTCATAGAAGGTCGTCCGCCAGCCGAGCTTCGCGAGGCTCCCGATGACGCCGCGGTAGTAGGTCGCCGCGCCGTTCCAATAAGAGGACAGCAGGCTGGAGCCATAAAACGCGATCTTCATGCCGCCTCCACGTTCAGTCGCGCATCGAGCCGGCCGGCGATCGCGAGCAATTCCGCCGCGCGGTGCGCACAGGTGTGCCGGGCGCGGATGGTTTCGAGCCCGCTGCGGGCCAGGGACAGATGAAGTTCGGGATCATCCCGCAGCGCCTTCAGATGCTGCGCCGCCTCGTCGCCGTTCTGCGCGAACAGGAAATCCTCGCCGGGGCGGAACAGGCCCTCCGCGTCGCTCCACGGCGCCGACACCAGCGGGATGCCGCAGGCGAGCGCCTCGAACATGCGGATCGTCGGGATTCCGGGCAGCGCCTCGGCGTAGAAGCGGCGCGGGACATGCACGGTCGCGAGATGCCGCGCGAAGATCTCGGGCGCCCGCGCGTTCGGAAGCCAGCCGCAGTAGCGGGCCCCGGCGAGCGCGAGCCGCTCCAGCGCGGCAGCCGGATAGCGCACGCCATAGATGTCGAGCGCCATGCCCGCGGCGACAGACGGGGCGAGCAGAAACTGTTCGATCTCCGCCTCGCGCTCGCCGTCGCCCCAGTTGCCGATCCAGACCAGGCCGTCGCGCAGCTCCTCTCCGGCGGGCGGCGCGAACAGGCGGGTGTCCGCGGCCTCGTGCCAGACGAAGGCGCGGTCGCCCCAACCCCAGTCGCGATAGACCTCGGCGAGCGCCTCGCCGAACGCCAGAACGCCGTCGTAGTCGCCGAGGTCGAAGGCGCGCATCTCCTCAGGGGCGCTGACGGCGCGGTGATGCGTGTCGTGGAAGAGAGCGGTGAACCGCCCCTTGCGGCGCGCCAGGCCGACCGCGGCGACGAGCTCCGGGTCGTTCCACTCGTGGACGATGACAAGATCGGCGCCGTCGCACATCTCCTCGACGTCGAAATCCGGGCCATACGAGCGGGATGAGAGCTCGGGATATGCGGCGCGCCATGGGCCGAGGCCGGCTTCGCCGTGGTCGGCGAGAAGGTTCGCGAGGCTCCACGGGTTCTGGGGCTCCCAGACGCGGACGTCGTGGCCGAGGGCGATCAACTCGCGCAGCACGCCGCGCAGGAAATGCGCGTTGCCGTGGTTCCAACAGGAGGCGAGCGAATGTGTGAAGTAGACGATCCTCATGCCGCCGCTCCGTGCAGCGCCGGTCCGCCGAGAATGTCGCGATAGACTGTAAGGGTCCGCTCGACCATCGCGTCGGCGGAATAGGAACGCGAGCGGGCGCTCGCCAGCGCGGCGTACCGCCCGCGCTCGTACGGATCTCCGAGCAGGCCGTCGAGCGTGCGGGCGGCGTAGGCGGCGTCGCCGGCGTCGACGAAGATCGCGGCGCCGTCCCAGAGCTCTCGATGCGTCGGAATGTCGGACAGGACGAGCGCGCAGCCGAACTGTGCAGCCTCCAAGACGCCCAGCCCGAAGGGTTCGTAGAGCGCGAGAGACGCGTAGACCGCGGCGCGGTCGAACAGCTCCGTCATCGCCGCCGTCTCCAGTCGTCCGAGCGCATGCGCCGCGCGGAGCTCCGCACGCTCTCCGGCGGGACCATCCAGCGATCCGGCGGCTTCGACGCGGGCGCGCATCAGGCCGGCCGCGTCGTCAAGCGCCGCGATGTTCTTGGCGTCGTCCCAGAGGCGTCCCGACGTCAGGACGAACGGCTCCTTGAGGCCCTCCGACGCGCCTTTCGGCCGCGCGCGACCGTTCGGCACGGCGCGGGGCCGCACGCCGTAGAGCCGCTCCGTCGCGGCGGCGAAGGCTCTGGTCGGCGCGACGAGGACGTCGCAAGCCGCATAGCCGCTTCGCAGCCGAGCGCCGGCGTCCTGAAACGCATCGGGCGCAGGCCCACCGCGAACCGCCTCCCACCAGCTGAGTAGGCAGGAATGACAGGCGCCGACCACGGGCGCGTCGAAGTGCGCCATGCCAAAGGCGGGACTGTTGAGGTGGATCAGATCGGCGCCTGCCTCACGGGCGAGCCGCGCGAGCTCCCTGCCGCCGCGATCCAGATCTTCCTGCGAGGCGTCGAGCCAGTCGAGAGGGCAGTCCGCTTGCACGAGCCGCACGCCCGGCAGGGCGCGCAAGTCCCGGACCTGCGCCGCGCTCGGCTGAGGACCGATCGCCGCGAGCGTTACGCCGACGCCGCGTCTAGCGAGGCCAGCGGCTAGGTCGCGCGCATAGGTAAAGACGCCGCCGATAGCGTCCGCAGTCATGAAGACATGGCGAGGCGCGCTCATCCGGCCGCCCGCAGCGTCTCGTTCCGATCGCCCCGCTGTTCGCGCAGCCAGTCGGCGAGATTGGCGACGCCGTCGCGCCAGGGTCTCGGCTCCTTCAGCCCGAGCGCGGTCCGCGCCGCGCCCGCGTTCGCGACGAAGTAACGCTGGTCGCCCTGCCGCCAGTCCTCGAAGCTGAGCTGGACCGGGCGCCGGGCCAGCCGCTCGACCTCGGCGAGCAGGAGGCGCAGGCTGACGGCGTTCGACGGTCCGCCGCCGAGATTGAAGGCGCGGCCCGCCACCTGGTCGATACGGCGCCAGGCCGAGACATAAGCCTCGACCGCGTCGTCGACATGCAGGATGTCGCGCACCTGGCGGCCGTCGCCATAGATGACGATCGGCTCGCCTTCGAGCGCGCGGATCAGGAAATGCGCGACCCAGCCCTGGTCCTCGGTGCCCATCTGGCGCGGGCCGTAGATGCAGCTCATCCGCAGGACGGAGGTCTTCAGGCCGAAGCTGCGCGCATAGTCGAGCGTGTAGGCGTCGGCCCCGCCCTTCGAGCAGCCATAGGGCGTGTGGAAGTCGAGCGGCCGCGCCTCGTCAACGCCGGCTCGGCGCAGGTGCGGATCGACCGGCAGATAGGCGTCGTCGATGAGCTCGAGAGGGATGTCCGCGAGGTCGCCATAGACCTTGTTGGTGCTCGCAAAGATCAGCGGCGCGCCGGTCTCTCGCACGGCTTCGAGCAAGTGCAGCGTCGCCGCGAGGTTGACGTCGAAGTCCTCGACGGGCCGCTTGAGGCTGTCGGTCACCGCGACCTGCGCTGCGAGATGGAACACGACGTCGGAGCCCCTCACGGCCTCGGCGACCTTGGCCCGGTCGCGGATGTCAGCGACCAGGACGCGGATGCGGTCGCCATGGCGCGCCTGAAGCCAGGCGAGATTTCGCTCGACGCCACGCCGGGCGAGCGAGTCGAGGATCACGACCTCGCATCCGTCCCGCGCGAGGCGATCGGCGAGGTTCGAGCCGATGAAGCCCGCGCCCCCTGTGACGAGGGCCCGTCCGTTGGAGCCGGTCACGCCACCAGTCCTCTGAGCTCGAGCTCGCGGCGGGCTTCCGCGACGCGGTCCTTGGATTCCTGCTTGGCGACCCATTCGGCGAGCTGCTCGAGCCCTTCCGAGAAGTCCTGGCGAGGTTCGTAGCCGAGCCGGTCGCGCGCCTTGGCGAGGTCCGGAATGTTGTGGCGGATGTCGCCGGCGCGGGCCTGCTGGGTGATCTGCGGCTCGATGTCCGGCCGGCCCATCGAGGCGGCCTGCAGCCGCGCGACCTCTTCGACGGAGCGATCCTCGCCCGAGCCTATATTGAAGGTCTCGCCGTTCGCGCCGGGATGGTAGAGCGCTGCAAGGAACGCCTTTGCGACGTCCGACACGTGGACGAAGTCGCGACGCTGGCGGCCGTCCTCGAACACCATCGGCTGCTCGCCATGCATAATGCGCGACGCGAAGATTGCGAGCACGCCGGTATATGGATTGGAGAGCGCCTGGCCGGGCCCATAGATGTTCCAGAGCCGGAGCGCGGAGGCCTCCATGCCGTATTGGGCGGCGAGGGTGAGCGTCAGGCGCTCCTGCGCGAATTTGTTGATCGCATAGACGCTCTTGAGCGCCGGCCGCTTGGTCTCCGGCGTCGGGACCGGGCTCAGCGGACGCCCTTCGGCGTCGAGCGGGTCCCACGTGCCGTCGGCGTTGCGCGGGCCTCGGACCACGTCCTCGTGCAAGCGGCCTTCGACGTCGCGGTAGAGACCCTCTCCGTAGATGCTCATCGAGGAGGCGATGACGACCCGCCGGACCGGCCGCTCAAGGAGCTCCTGGAACAGCACGGCGGTGCCGAGCTCGTTCACCGAGACGTAGCGCTCGACCGCATACATGCTCTGGCCGACCCCGACCTCGGCCGCGAGGTGAACCACCGCGTCGACGCCTTCGAGCGCGCGCCGCACCGCCTCGCCGTCGCGGATGTCGCCCGTCAGAAGCTCGACCTCCGGGTCGAGTTCGCGGGGCCGGGAGCGGTCCGGATGGACCTGCTCGATCAGGCTGTCGATGGCCCGGACGCGATGTCCTTCGTTCAGGAGAGCCTTCGCCACATGCCGCCCGACGAAGCCCGCTCCGCCCGTGATGAGCACCGTTTCAGCCATTCCGCCTCCGATCTTCGACGTCGAGAACGTGACCGCCCTCGGTAGGATCAACCGCCTCGCGAGCAGGATGTTCCCGATGATGAAGAAGATGCTGCGGCGCTCTTTTGGCCCCCCACTGGGAACAAAAACGCGAGGTTCTACTTACCTCCCAGTGCTTCCCGCCATTCCGGCGGGAGGCGGGTATCGGAGCAGCGCATGGCGAGGAACAAGCTTCGCGTCGGGCTGGTCGGCGTCGGCAACTGCGCGTCGTCCTTCGTGCAAGGCCTGACGCATTACGCGGAAGCGCCGGCGAACGAACCGCCTCCCGGCCTGATGAACGTCGAGCTCGGCGGCTACCGGATCGACGACATCGAGATCGCCGCAGCCTTCGACATTCATGCCGGCAAGGTCGGCCGCGGCGTGTCCGAGGCGATCTTCATGCCGCCCAACAACACGATGCGCTTCGCCGCGCCGCGCCCCAGCGGTCCGGTCGTCTCGCGGGGGCCGACCTTCGACGGGCTCGGAGAATACATGGCCGGCGAGATCGAAGAGTCCGAAGAGCCGCCGGTCGACGTGGCGAAGACGCTGCGGGACGCCGGCGCCGACGTGCTCGTCTCCTACCTGCCGGTGGGATCGCAGGCCGCGAGCGAGCACTACGCGGAGCAGGCGCTCGAGGCCGGTTGCGCCTTCGTCAACTGCATCCCGGTGTTCATCGCGTCGAACCCGGAGTGGGCGAGCCGCTTCGAGCAGCGGCGTCTGCCGATCGTCGGAGACGACGTCAAGAGCCAGGTCGGCGCGACCATCGTCCACCGCGTCCTCGCCAACCTCATGCGCGAGCGCGGCGTGCGGGTCGACCGCACCTACCAGCTGAATTTCGGCGGCAACGCCGACTTCCGGAACATGCTGGAGCGTAAGCGCCTGCATTCCAAGAAGATCTCCAAGACGCGCGCGGTCACGAGCCAGCTGGCCTCGCCGCTCGACCCGGACGACGTCCATGTCGGCCCGAGCGACTTCGTGCCCTGGCTGACCGACCGCAAGGTCGCGCAGATCCGGCTGGAGGGCACAGGCTTCGGCGACGCGCCGATGTCGATCGAGCTGAAGCTTGAGGTTTGGGACAGCCCGAACAGCGCGGGCGTCGTGATCGACGCGGTGCGCTGCGCGAAGATCGCGCTGGACCGGGGGGTGGGCGGACCGCTGATCGGACCGTCGAGCTATTTCATGAAGTCGCCGCCGCAGCAGTTCGACGACGGCGAGGCGAGAGCCCGCACCATCGCCTTCATCGGCGACGATAAAGCGACGCCGCGCACGCGCCAGTGAGCGTCGCCAGGCAGGCCGGGGGCCGCCCTGCCGCGACCCGTCAATAGAGATCGCGGGCTGTTCGGGGATGAAGCTCGCCGCGACGAACGACGTTTCTCACGGAATGGAGGCCGCCAATGACCGCGCTTAGCCAGCGCAAGATCAGGGAGCGCGTGGAGGAGCTAGGGGACTGGTTCCACAACATGGACCTGAACGGCGTGCCGACTGCTCCAAACCATTTCCTGCACGACTATCCCCGCAACAAGTTCAGTCGCTTCGAGCATGCGCTGCCCAAGGATCTGACCGGCAAGAGCGTGCTCGACATCGGCTGCAACGCCGGCTTCTACGCCATCGAGATGAAGCGGCGTGGCGCGGACCGGGTGCTCGGGCTCGACACGGATGAGCGCTACCTCGCCCAGGCGAAGTTGGCGGCGGAGGTGCTCGGCGCGGAGGTCGAGTTCCTCAATCTTTCGGTCTTCGACGTCGCGAGCCTCAGGGAGCGCTTCGACGTCGTCCTCTTCATGGGCGTGCTGTACCACCTTCGGCATCCGCTGCTTGCTCTCGACCTCATTTACGAGTCCGTCGCGCGGAATCTGCTCGTGCTCCAGACCATGCAGCGCGGCAGCGACGAGACGTTCGGCGTGGCGGCCGACTACGATTTCTTTCAGCAGGATCACTTCGACGAGCCCGGCTATCCGAAGCTGCATTTCATCGAGCACGAATACGCCGGCGATTGGACCAACTGGTGGGCGCCGAACGCCGCCTGCACGCAAGCGATGCTGCGCAGCGCCGGCTTCGAGATTCTCGAACAGCCGGAGGCCGAAACCTATGTGTGCCGCCGCGGCGTACGTCCCAAGGACGCGGGCGCGGTCTATCCGGCGAGACCCGGGGAGCGCCGCGATGATTGAAGCCGCGAAAATCTGGAACGAGCCGAACAACAAGTCGCATTGGGATCCGTTGCTCGATCCCGAGTGGGACCTGTTCGCCCGCATGACGATCCTGGCCGGTCAGGCGATCCGAGCCGAGAACGCCTCTCTGCCGCGCGTGCTCGGCGGCATGTCGCCGATCGACCCCTGGTTCCTGAAGCGGTTGATCGGCAAGGGCGTGCTCGACCATGTCGACGTCGTCGCCGTCCACGGCTTCCCGCTCGACTGGAACCTCTGGAAGATCGACGAGTGGCCGGACAAGGTCGCCGAGATCGAGGCGGTGACGGACAAGCCTGTCTGGGTCACGGAGTGCGGCGTCTCGTCGTTCGGCTCCGAAGAGGTTCAGGCCTGGGGCGTGCGCCGCACCGCGGAGCTCCTCGTCGGCCGCGCCCCTCGCGTCCACTGGTACAGCCTCTACGATCTGCCGGCCGCCTGGGAGGCGACCACCCGCCACAAGGAGGCGGAAGGGTCGTCCTATTTCCGGCACTTCCACATGGGGCTGCTGCGCGAGGACGGCTCGCCCAAGCCCGCCCTGGAGGCGTTCGGCGATTACGCCGCCGATCTCGGAATCTGCCAGTGGTTCCACTTTGAAGACCACCGGCTGCATGAAGCCGTCGCATGGCTGCGGCGGCTCGGGGTCCGGCATGTGCGCACCGGCCTGTCATGGGCCGACAGCTTTCGGCCGGGTGCGCTCGACTGGTTCGACCGCCAGATGGAGGCCCTGACCGAGTTCGACGTCACCGTGACGTTCTGCTTCACGCCCGAGCATCGCGGAATCGAGCCGCACCACACCAGCCCGCCTCAAGTCGTCGAGGAATTCGCCGAGTTCTGCGGAGCGATGATCAGGCGCCACGCGCCGGGTCGCCTCGACGTCGCGGGCGCGGGTCAAGACGCTACGGAGCTCGCCGGCGCTCTTTCCATCCAGGGATAGCGGAGGGAAAGATGACACGTCATTGGACCACGGTCTCATCCAGAACCGTGCTGTCGGATCGATGGATCGACGTGCGGGCGGATTCCTGTCGAACGGCGAGCGGCGTTCCCGTCGAGCCCTATTACGTGCTGTCCTATCCGGACTGGGTCCACGTGGTCGCCTTGACGGCGGAGGACGAGATCGTCCTCGTCAGACAGTATCGGCACGCGGTGGCGGAAACTGTGCTGGAGGTGCCGGGCGGCGCGGTAGATGCGTCCGATGCGGACCTCGCGCAGGCCGCGCGACGGGAGCTGGTCGAGGAAACCGGCTTCGACGCCGACGAGTTCCAGGCGGTGAGCACGCTCTATCCGAACCCCGCCATTCAGACGAACCGCGTCCATGTGTTTCTGGCCCGGAACGCCAGGCGATGCGGAGAGCAACGCCTCGACCTCGGCGAGGAGGGCATGGAAGCGCTCACCATCCCTGTCGGCGATGTCGTCGGCCGGCTCGCGGACGGGCTGCTCGGGCAGTCGATGCACGCCGCGGCGGTGACGATGGCGCTCATGGCCGCGGGCCGGCTCAAATTCGTGCCGGACGCCGGATGAGCGGGGTTGGCGTCGTCGCATCCGCGCATCGGACACGCTCGACATGAGCCCAATCGCGATCTTCATGCTGCGCCACGGCGCGCACGAGGCGGTTCATGACCGTCTCTGCGGAAGAGCCGAGGGCCATCCGCTGGGCGAGGCGGGGCGCGCCGAAGCGCAGGCCCTCGCTCGACGGCTGTCGCGCGAACGTCTTGCGGCGGTGTATTCGAGCCCAATTCGGCGCGCGCGACAGACTGCGGAGGCGGTCGCGCAGCCGCACGGCCTGTCGACCGAGATCGCGGAGCCATTGATCGAGATCGATTTCGGCGACTGGACCGGGGCCCAGTTCTCCGATCTTGCGGGGCGCGAGGACTGGCGGCGCTGGAACGAACGCCGCGACATCGCGGCGCCGCCCAACGGCGAGAGCATGGCGCAGACGCAGAGCCGCGTGGTCGGCTGGCTGATGTCGCTGCGCGAACGCCACGCCGGCGGCGCCGTGGCCGCAGTTAGTCATGGCGACGTCATCAAGGCGGCCGTGATGTTCGCGATCAGCCTGCCGCTCCATCGACATGGCCAGCTCGAGATCAGCCCGGGATCGCTGACGACGATCGTCCTGCACGACGAAGGGCTCAAGCTTTACACGCTCAACGAGATCCCGCTCGCGGGCACGCGACGTGGCGCCGATTCAGCGAACGAGCAGGGTTCGTAGACGCCGGCGACCCCGACAAGAGCGCAGCGTCGCCTTTTCGTCAGAGAGGGCTCTTGCCGGCGGGAGCGGACCGGCCGGCCCCGTCAGGACGCTCTCCCTCTTTCGCGTGGATGTGCGACCAATTGATTTCCTCGGCGGGATACACCCCCTTTAGAACCTCGTCGAAATGGCGGCTCGTCGCGGCGTTGCACTCGCAGGCAAGCAGTCTCAGGCCTTCGACATCTCGGACCCCGAACCGCGCTCTGCGGGTTTCGATGACGCCTCGTTCCTTGAGGTCGCGGACCACGCGGCTGAGATAGCTGCGGCCCACTCCCAACATCGCCGCGAGCTGCTCCTGCGTAAGCGCCAGATCCGGCGCGCCCGTGCGTTCGATCGCGGCGAGCAGCCATTTGGCCGTGCGCTGTTCGATCGAATGGGCTGCGTTGCAGGCCACGGATTGAAACACCTGAGCCATGAGGCAGTCGGCGTAGCGCGCGAAGAGATAGCGCAGCGTCGGCGAACGCGATTTCGCCTCCTCGAGATCGTGCAAATCCATGCGGAAGAAGGAGCCGCCCAGCTGCACTTCGGCGCGCGAGAAAGCCGGCAGTCTGCCTTGGCTGACGATGCCGCCGACCGCGCCTTCGCGCCCGACGAGCGCGGTTTCGATCGCGCGGCCGTCGGCAAGAACAACCAGATACGAGATCAGGCTCGACCCGCGGGGAAAGTAGGCATGGCGCACCGTGTCGCCGGGATCGTGCAGAAGCGCGCCCGTCGGCGCCGACCATTCTTCAAGCTTCGGCTGCAGGATCGCCCAGTCATCCGACCGGAGCGCCCGCAGCAGGTTGTTGCCGATGTGATCGAACGGTTCCTGCATGCGCAGCTGCATCGCTTCAGTCCGTGAAAGGGGCCGGCGGGTTTCAACGTCAATCCATGAGAAATGTCCACTAGTGCGCAGACGTCCTCCCCATGAATGTCTACAAGGTGACACAAAGGCGCTGATCGAAGCCTCATCAAGCGCGGGCGGCGGCGCGCGGGGCTCCCAGGCAACTTTGCGGCGTGTCTCGGGAGACAAGAATGCCGACGACCTGGCGGGGCCGCCTCGCGCCCACTCCGCGCCCTCGCGCCGGCGAGCGTAACGCTTGAGCGCCGAAGTCCCCCCGGACGCGCAGAGCGCGGTTCTGCGGCTGTACGTGGCCGGCGATACGCCCGGCGCCGGGCGGGCGCGGAGAAGCAGGCTCGACCTCATCGAAGCGCTTCACGGCAAGGTCGCGATCGAAGTCGTCGACATTATCGACCGACCTGACGAGGCGGAGAAGGCCGGCATCCTGGCGACGCCGACGCTTTCCGACGAATCCGTCGTCCCGCCGCGTCGTTTGGTCGGCGACATCAGCGACGTGGCGCGGGTTCTCGAATATTTCGGCTACCTCAAGAAGGACAGCGCCGCATGACCGCGACCGAGGAGCGCCTCATCGATCCCGTGCTCGAACGCGTCAAGACCGGCATCGAGGCCTTCGACGACCTGGTCATGGGCGGACTGCCTCGACGCCGGACGACGGTGGTCGGCGGCACGCCTGGAAGCGGCAAGACCGTATTCGCGACGCAGTTCCTCGCCCACGGCATCACCGATCTCGATGAGCCGGGCGTCTTCGTGACGTTCGAGGAATCGCCGGCCGACATCGAGGTCAACATGGCGAGCTTCGGGTGGGACATCCGCGGGTGGCGTGAAGCGAACAAACTCGCCTTCGTCGACGCCAGCCCGCGCGATACCGACCAGATGGTGGTCGGCGACTTCGACCTCGCCGGCCTGCTCGCGCGGATCCTCTACGCGGCCAAGAACGCCAAAGCCAAACGCATCGTCCTCGACTCGATCACGCAGCTGTTCGACCACTTCGTGACGGATGAAAAAGCCGTGCGTCGTGAACTGCTGCGCATCGCCACTGCGCTCAAGAAGGAAGGACTGACCGTCCTTATGACGGCCGAGCGCAACAGCGAATATGGCGAGATCTCCCGGCATCGCATCGAGGAGTTCGTCGCCGACAACGTCGTCATCCTGCGCAATGCGCTCGACCGTGAACGCCGCCGGCGCACGATCGAAGTGCTCAAGATGCGCGGCAGCCGCCATGTGGAAGGCGAGGTGCCGATCACGCTCGTGAGCGAACACGGCATGGTCGCGGTTCCACTGTCGTCGCTGCGTCTCGAACAGCAGTCCAGCTCCAAGCGGGTGACGAGCGGCAACGCCGAGCTCGACAAGATGAGCAGCGGCGGCTTCTTCCGCGACAGCGTCACCCTCGTCAGCGGCGCGACCGGCACCGGCAAGACGCTGCTGGTCACCAACTTCATGGCCGGCGGCGTCGCCGCCGGGGAGCGGGCCCTGCTGGTCGGGTTCGAGGAAAGCCGCGGCCAGCTCTTCCGCAACGCGCGCAGCTGGGGCGTCGACTTCGAGAGCATGGAGGCGGATGGCCGGCTCAAGGTGGTCTGCCTCTATCCGGAAGCCCAGAGCCTGCCCGACCACCTGCTGATGATCCAGGAACTGGTCGAAGAGTTCAAACCGGACCGGATCGCCATCGACAGCCTGTCGGCGCTCGAGCGGATCGCGCCCGAAACCGGCTTCCGCGAGTTCCTGATCAGCCTGACCTCCTTCATCAAGAAGCGGGAGATCGCAGGGCTCTGCACCGCCACCGACAAGTCCCTCGTCGGCGGCCATTCAGCCAGCGAGCAGCATATTTCGACGCTGACGGACTCGATCATCCTTCTTCGTTACATCCAGAAGGCGGAGTTCATGCACCGCGGTCTCATCGTCCTGAAGATGCGCGGCAGCGAGCATGACAAGCAGATCAGGCGCTTCACGATCGACGGCGGCGGCATGCATCTTGGCCGCCCCGTGGAAGGCGCGCCGGATGTGTTCGGGGGGTCCGTGGCGAACGTCCCCCCGGCGCCGTGAGCAGGTCAGGAGAGATGAAGCAGGGTCCGGTCGAGGTCCTGAACCCCGCCGATCATCCGCAGGTCACCAGCATCAGCCAGCCGAGCTTCCGGCTTCTGATCGAGAACACTGCGGACGGCGTTCTCGTCGTCGCTCTCTCCGGCGCCGTCCTTTACGCCAATCCGGCGGCCGCCCAGATCTTCGGCCATCCGCTCGAAGAGCTGCTCCATGTACCCCTCGGGCGCCCCATCGTCTCCGACGAAACCGCCATGATCACCGTTACCCGCCCGGGCGGCCAATCCGCCGAGGTGGAGATGCGGGTCGTCGAGGTGACCTGGGACGGCAAGCCCGCTTTGCTCGCCAGCCTTCGCGACGTCTCCGGTCGTCGCGCCCATGAGGAGCGGCAGCGTCAGTCGCAGAAGCTTGAAGCGATCGGCCGCATGGCCGCCGGCATCGTCCACGATTTCAGCAATCTGGTGGCCGCCGTCGACTCGGGGCTTCGCCTGCTGCGGAAGCGGCTTGCCGAAGATCCGGCCGATCCCAGAGTCGCCTCGCTGATCGACGAAATCCTGAAGCGTACGGAAACTGGCGGCGCGTTGACGCAGCAGTTGCTGGCCTTCTCGCGCCGGCAGCCTCTCGCCCCTGAGACGGTCGACCTCAACGAACGGATCCGGTCGCTCACCTCGCTTCTGGAGCGGACGTTCGGCGAGGGCGTCACGGTCCGCCATCTGCTCAATCCGGGCGCGGGCTCGGTCCTCATCGACGCCAACCAGCTCGACGTCGCCCTGCTCAATCTTGCGATCAACGCCAAGCATGCGATGGCCGACGGCGGCACGTTCACGATCGAAACGAGCGACGCCCCGGATGATCTGGACGAGGTGAAGGCGACGGCCGCCGGCTTCGTCCGCCTGAGCCTGCACGACACCGGCCATGGGATGGACAGGAAGGTTCTCGCCCACGTCTTCGAGCCCTTCTTCACCACTAAGGGCCAGGGCGAGGGAACCGGTCTCGGGCTCAGCCAGGTTTATGGCTTCATCCGCCAATCCGGCGGGCACATCCGGATCGAAAGCGAGCCCGGCAAGGGAACGAGCGTACACCTCTTCCTGCCGCGCGCGTCGATGACGGCAGGGGACTGACCGGCGGATGGACCGGGACGGGCGGGGCGCATCTACGCGCACCCGCTGTCGTCGGCTCTCCGACCACGGCCACGCGCGGGGTTCTCTGCTCTACGGCGAGACCGAGGGAAGCTGTCCCGTTATGCTGACGACGTCGGCCGTCCGATCGTTATCGGCGCTCCGCCGCGCCGTCCGGATCCGGCTTCTTCGGCGCCGAATGGTCGTCCGGCTCTCGCGTCGCGTCGCGGTCGCCTGACGGTTCGGCGCTATCGCTCCCGTCGTTGCTGCCGTCCGCCTGCGACGGCGCGAACGCCCCCGCCGCGTCGCGCTTTATCTTGTCTTTGGCGTCCGCGCCGTCGACCGATCGCTGCCTGGCCATCGCGGCGCCTCAGCGATTGGCGGGATCACGCTGCTCGGCAGCGTAAACCTCTTCGGCGCCCCGGTCGGCGAGACGCTGCTTCTGAGCGGTCATTCCCCTGCGGCTCCTGACGATCGAGTAGGCGATCACCGCCCCGAGCACGACGACGCCCGCCACCGTCATCAAGAGCCAAAGATCTCCTCCGGCGTTCGCAAACATCGCTTTGCTCCTCCTTGTTCATCAGTCAGAAGCAAACGAGCGCGATTTCGTTCCCTCACGCCGCCAGCGGAGCGGCGGCGGGCGTGTCCTCGGCGAGACGTCCAGGCTTTCCCGTCACCCCCGGAGACGGGGCGGCTTTTGTTAGCTTTCAGCGTCTCCGGATGGCCGCCGCGATCGTTGCGCCGATCGCCATGCAGGCGAGCGCTCCGGCGGCCACGACGCCGACCCTCGCCGCGCCTGCGGGCAGCAGCGGCGCGCTCGACCGCGCCTCGTCGCTGAACGATCCCGCCGTGCGGTGGGCGCCGCTCACGGGCTTCAGGAGGTTGTCCCGCCGCGTCCGCGTTGCGGGGATGGCGGTCTGCTGCCCTTCGACCGCGGTCGCAAGGTAGCGATCGAGAAAGCCCGGCAGCACCGCGTTGCCGAGCACCGTCAGCGCCGTTGTCCAGCCGATCCAGTAGTCTCTCCCACCGCCCTGCGCCGCGCGGAAGACGCCCTCCGCTATCGCCTCCGGCTGCGCCGGCGTCCCCATGGGGCGAGGCGTCCTGGGGACGTGCGTTCGCGCCCAATCGAACTGGGGCGTATTTACCGCCGGCAGGTCCACCATCATCAGGCGAACGCTCGATCCGTCATGGATCAACTCGGACCGCACGCTTTCGCTGAAGCCGCGGATCGCATGCTTGGCGCCGCAATAGGCCGATTGGAGGGGCAGGCCGCGATAGGCCAGCGCCGAGCCGATCTGAATGACGCAGCCGCCGTCGCGCGGCTTCATGTGCTTGAGCGCCGCCATCGTCCCGTGCACCGCCCCAAGATATGTGACCTCCGTCACGCGGCGATATTCTTCCGCCGTCATCGCCGCGGCGGGCGAGATCACGGTGACCATGGCGTTGTTGATCCAGACCGTGATCGGTCCGAGGTCGCGTGCGACGTGGTCGGCGGCGTCCATCACCGCCTGGGCGTCCGCGACGTCGGCGGCGACGGCGACCGCCTTCCCGCCGGAAGCCTCGATCTCCGATCGCATCGCCTGGAGCGCCGCGTCGTCGCGCGCAATCAAGCCGACGGCGAAGCCCCCTTCGGCGAATCGAAGCGCGACGGCCCTGCCGACCCCGGCGGAGGCTCCGGTCACCACCGCGACAGGCGCGGAACGCTGAGACATGCCCTTCTCCCGCAGCACGCCCCGTGCAAACGGTCGGGCGTCGGAGCCGTTCCACCGGCAGGCGCGTTCGCTCGGCTGGCCGACGCGCGCGCATGGAGCCTTGCAGTCGGCGCCACGCGCCACAGCCAGGCCGCGGAACGAGACGCGGGGTCTCATGCGTAGCGCCCAGTTGCGCCCCGCCGGCGACGCCGGCGGGGCCAAAGCGTCACTGTCTGACAAGCTCCTCGAGCTGGTCCGAAGTCAGGATCCATCCGCTGTCGGTCGCGATGGTGACTTCGTGGCCGTCCTTCTCATGCGATCGAGCCAGGTGAAGCGCGGCCAAGACATTTTCCACGACCGTCGCCGAAGGGGCCGGAACGCCCTCAGAAATGACCGTGTATGACACTTTCTCCTCCTTCTTAAGCCCATGGGCGGGCGGCAGAAATCTGGTTTTTCCGAAGCCGCCGTTCAAGGGTGTTCACGACCGGACGCCGAACCGAAAGTTCGCGCCGCCGCCTCCCCCACCCGACCGCTTCGCGACCGCCTTCTCCCGCAAGGGGAGAAGGGAAGATCAGCCCATCCGCATCAGCACGAGCGCGCAGACGATCACCACCGCGGCGCCGGCGCGCGCCCATTGCACGGGCTCCTTCAGGAGGAGCGTCGCGATCAACGCCGCGAACAGCACGCTCGACTCCCGCACCGCCGCGACGAGCGGGATCGGCGCGACGGTCATGGCCCAGATCGCGATCCAGTAGGCGCCGAGCGACATCGCGCCTCCCGCGAGCCCCTGAAGAAGGTACGGCCGCATCGGCGCGAGCCCCGCCGCGCCGCGGCGCCACAGCGCGAACAGCAGCAGCGGAAAACCGTCGATCACGAACAGCGCGGCGGAGTAGGCGTGCGGATCGCCAGCGGTCCGCGCGCCAATGCCGTCCACCAGCGTGTAGCCGGAGATCGTCAGCGCCGTGAGTCCGGCGAAGCCAAGCGCCCCGAGGTCGAAATGAGCGCCTTTCCGGCGGCCCAGCAGGGAGATCAGCATCACGCCGCAGCCGAGCGCCGCGATCCCAAGCGCCTGGACGGGCGAGACGCTCTCCCCGATCAGCGCGAGGCTGGCGAAGGCCGTGATCAACGGCGCCCCGCCCCGGGCGATCGGGTACATCTGGCTCATGTCGGCCCGCGCATAGGCCTGCGTCAGCGCGAGGTAGTAGCCGAGGTGCAGAACGAGCGAGGCGATCAGCCATGGCCAGGCCTCGAGCTTCGGAAAGCCGAAGGCGATCAGCCCCGGCAGGCCGACGGCCCCCGCCCCCGCCGTAACGAGCGTCATGGCGAGGAACGGCTCGATCCGCAGCTTGAGGAAGGCGTTCCAGCCGGCGTGCATGGCCGCGGCCGCCAGCACCGCTAGGAAGACGTGAAGCTCCATGCCGGTCATCCGCGCGGCGCGGGACTGCGTGCTTCGAACGGCGTGGGACTCGCCTTGACCCGCATGATCTCGCCCGCCACGTCGAGCGCGATCCGGGGCGTGCCCGGCCAGCCCTGGCGATCGCTTGCCCGCGCCTGCGTCTGGAAAGGCGTCGCCTGTGCCAAGGACTGGGACGCTGTGGGATGGGACATTCGGGGCTCCGACATCCGCCAGAGGCTAACCGCGGACCTCCTCGAATTCAATCACAAAGTCACAAAAAACCACATCAAGCGTTCGACGCGACGATGCACTTGATCCCATTCGCCTTCAGAGCCGCTTTCCAGCGCGCCGGAGGCGCGACATCGACGATCAGGCCCGAGGGCGGACGCGACGGCGCGATCCGCGCCGAGCCGGCGCGCCCGAACTTGGAGCGGTCGGCGACGAGAAAGCCCTGACGGGCGCTGTCCAGCATCACGGCGCGCGTCTCGGCGGCGACGCGTGAGAAGACGGTGACGTCGCCTTCAGGGGTCAGCCCGCCGATGCCGATGAAGGCGAGGTCGATGCGGTAGCGCGGAAGCGCCGAGATCACGTCGAGCCCGACGGTCGCGCCGTCGTCCGGATCGACCTCCCCGCCAAGGACGACGACCTTCAAGCCGGCGCGCACGAGCAGCAGCGCGTCCGCCAATGAGGTCAGGATGACGGTCGCGTCTTTCGGCGGCCGGGCGGCGAGCGCGACGGCGATCTCGTGGGTGGTCGCGCCGGAGTCCAGAAGCGCCACCATGCCGGGCTCCACCATCGCGGCCGCGGCCCGGCCGATCGCCGCTTTTCCCTCGGCGTTCTCCCTGGCGCGCTCGGCGAAGGGCGGGTCGCCGATCTCGCGCTTCAGCGCGCCGCCATGGACGACGTCGAGCCGGCCTTGCGCCGCTAGCGCCTTGAGGTCACGCCGGATGGTCTCGCGCGAGACGCCGAAGCGCTCGGCGAGCTCCTCAACGCTGACGCTCTTCGCAGCCTCGACGCTGTCGATGATCTCGTGCAGGCGCCTGGCGGCGATCGGGCGGGGCATGAGGCGACGACTCTGCGGCGGGCGCACAGTTTGCGAAGCCGCCGAACGGGTGGCAAGAACGCGGCGTTGTGGATTGGATCGGCCGACTGCGTGCTTCGAGACGGCCCTCACGGGCCTCCTCAGCATGAGGGGCGTTGAGGATGCCGCCCGCAAGCATCCCTCATGCTGAGGAGCGCCGCGCAAGCGGCGTGTCTCGAAGCACGCAGTTCGTGTCTGCAGGACGATGACCGAAACCCGCCCCTATCGCCCGAACGTCGGCGTCGCGTTGTTCAACCGCGCGGGCCTCGTGCTGATCGCAAGACGCATCGAGGACGACGGGCCGGAGGTCATCGGCCCCGGCTACGAATGGCAGATGCCGCAAGGCGGCGTCGACGCCGGCGAGGATCTCGAACAGGCCGCGCGTCGCGAGCTCTATGAGGAAACGGGCGTCCGGAGCGTCGATATCCTCGGCGCGGCCGAGGGCTGGCTGACATACGACTTCCCGCCCTATTTCGGCCCGCCGCACAAGCTCGCTGCGTTCCGCGGCCAGCGCCAGCGCTGGTACGCGATGCGGTTCGTCGGGGACGAGAGCGAGATCGACGTCACGCGGTCGGTCGAAGGCGTCCCGGCCGAGTTTTTGGAATGGCGGTGGGAGCGGCTCGCCGTCGCGGCGGAGTTGGTCGTCCCCTTCAAGCGCGCGATCTACGCAGAGCTCTTGCGCGTCTTCGCCCGGTTCGCGGCATGAGGCCGGCGACACGCGCCGGCCTCATGCGCTATCGATCAGTATCGCTTGTAGCTGAGGAACTTGCCGGACATCTGCAGCTTGACCCGGTCGCCCTTCTGGTCGGGCTGACGCTCCATCGTCATGTCGAAGTCGATCGCGGACATGATGCCGTCGCCGAACTCCTCCTGGATCAGTTCCTTCCAGGTCGTGCCGTAGACCATGACGAGTTCGTAGAAGCGGTAGATCAGCGGGTCGGTCGGCGGGATCTCGGTCAGCGACCCGCGATAGGGAATCTCGGTCAGCAGGATTTTGGCCTCTTCCGGAAGGTCGAACAGATCGGCCGCCTTCTCCGCTTCGTTGGGCTCGAGCCGCATCTGGCCGAGCAAGGCGGCCGTCACCACGATCGGCGAGGTCGAGACCGACACCTTCTCGTGGATGTCTTTCCAGGTCAGTCCCTTCATCCGCTTAGCGGTGAGGACGAGTTCGGTCACTTCGGCGCGGATCATGGCGCAGATCTCCTTGGGTGGGTCGGGACGCTTCAGGCGGAAACGGCGCGGGGCGCGTCGATCGGAGGCGGCGGCTGCGCTGGCGCCCGCTCGCCGGGGCGCACGACCGGCGGACGCCGCGGGTCGTAGGCTCCCGCGGCGATCTCGACGGCGAAATTCTTCGAGCGCGTGACGAGGAAGTCGAGCAGGTGGTTCCGGAGCGCGTAGTAGTTGGCGTGCTTGTGGACGTCGGCGCGGCTGCGGTCCTTCGGCAGCGTGTTCTCGACGATTTCCGCGATCTTCGCCTCGGGGCCGTTGGTCATCAGCACGATCCGGTCGGCGAGCAGCATGGCCTCGTCGATGTCGTGGGTGATCATGAAGACAGTCTGCTCGGTCTCGGTGCAGATGCGGCGCACCTCGTCCTGCAGCGAGCCGCGCGTCAGCGCGTCGAGCGCCGAGAACGGCTCGTCCATCAGCAGCATCTTCGGCTCGATCGCGAGCGCGCGAGCGATGCCCACGCGCTGCTTCATGCCGCCCGAGAGCTCCGCCGGCTTCTTGTGCTCGGAGCCGGTGAGGTGGACGACGTCGATGTATTTCTGGCAGTGCGCGCGGACCTTGTCCTTCGGCCAGTGCGGATGGCGGGAGGTCACCGCGAAGGCGACGTTGCCCATCACCGTCATCCAGGGCAGCAGCGAGTGCCCCTGAAAGATCACGGCACGATCGAGGCTCGGCCCGGAGATCTCGCGGCCGTCGACGATCACCACCCCGCCGGACGGCTGGTCGAGCCCCGCAAGGACGTTGAGGATCGTCGTCTTGCCGCAGCCGGAATGGCCGATCAGGCAGACGAACTCGCCCTTCTCGATCGGCAGCCAGACGTTCTCGAAGACGGTCGTCTCGCCGCCGCCGTGCTTCGGATAGCGCCGCGCCAGCGCCTCGATGGAGATGAGGGGCTTGGTCATGGGCGTCGGAACCGGACTGCGTGCTTTAAGACGCCTCGGCTGCCGCCGAGGCTCCTCAGCATGAGGGAGGTTTGCGGTTCGGCGTTCTGAACGGTCATCATGCTGAGGAGGCCCGAAGGGCCGTCTCGAAGCACGCAGTCGGCCGATGAAGGCATCCCCAAGACGGTCATCCCTCTCACTCCCGATACGCCACGAGGCGGGCGGCGCGGGCGAGCGCGACGTCGAGGATCATGCCGACGAGGCCGATCAGCAGGATCGCCGTGATGATGTTGCCGATGGAGAGGTTGTTCCACTCGTTCCAGACGAAGTAGCCGATGCCGGTTCCGCCCACGAGCATCTCGGCCGCGACGATAACGAGCCAGGCGATGCCGATCGAGATGCGCATGCCGGTCATGATGGTCGGCGCGGCCGCCGGCAGGATCACCATGAAGGCTTTGCGCAGCGCGCCGACCTCGAGCGTCGCGGCGACGTTCAGCCATTCCTTCCGCACGCTCGCGACGCCGAAGGCGGTGTTGATCAGCATCGGCCAGAGCGAGCAGATGAAGATCACGAAGATCGCCGAGATGCCGGAATCCTTGATCGTGTACAGCGCGAGCGGCATCCAGGCCAAAGGCGAGATCGGCTTCAGGATCTGGATGAACGGGTCGAGCGCTCGGGTCGCCAGCGGCGACATACCGATCAGGAAGCCGAGCGGGATCGCGACGGCCGCCGCGATGAGATAGCCGATGAGCACGCGCCCCAGCGAATAGGCGAGCTGGATTCCGACGCCCTGGTCGTTCGCGCCGCGGACGTAGAATGGATCCTTGAGATGCTTCCAAAGCGTCGCCGCGACGTCCGCCGGCGTCGGGAAGGTGCTCTTCTGCCCCTCCGCCGCCGCGCCGGAAACGAGCGCGGCGTATTCCGGATCGACGTTCCCCGCCGAGCCGGCTGTCGGCAGCGTCGCGAAATGCCAGATCGCGATTGTGCCTGCGAGGATCGCGAGAGAGAGAAGGCCGGCGCGGAGGGAGAGCGAGCGCGTCACGCGACGCCTCCCTTGTCCCGCCCTTGAGCCGGGACCCGGAGCCGCGACGCCGAAGAACCAAGGGCAACCCCGTCGGTTCTCCGTCTACCGACGTCGGCGCGTCTGGGTCCCGGCTCTGCGCTTCGCTTCGGTCGGGACAAGAGGGCGGCGTCCATCCTGGTCAGGTCCGCTTGATCGCGAAGCTGTCGACATACTCAGCGGGCTTGGCCGGATCGAACGGCTTGCCCATCACCGAGAAGGTCTTCGTCGTCGCCGTCGGCGCGGTCAGGCCCGCTTCCGCCATGAGCTTGGTGGCGTCGGTCGCGAGGAAGACGTCCTTGGCGACCTTCTGGTAGTCGACCTCGCCCTTGATCTGCCCCCAGCGCTTCATCTGGGTGAGGATCCAGACCGCGAAGCTCTCATAGGGGAACGGGTCGAAGGCGATGCGGTTCGGATCCTTGACCACCTTGCCGAGGCCGTCGGCGAAAGTGCCGGTGAGCACCTGCTCGACGACGGTCTGCGGCTGGTTGAGGTAGTTCGTCGGCGCGATCGCCTCGGCGATCTGCTTGCGGTTCTCCGGCTTCTGCGCGAACGCCGTCGCCTCGATGATCGCTTTCAGCAGCGCCTGATAGGTCCCCGGCATCTCGGTGACGAATTGCTTCGACGCCGAGAAGGCGCAGCACGGATGGCCGTCCCAGATCTCCTTCGACAGCACGTGAATGAAGCCGACGCCGTCATAGACGGCGCGCTGGTTCACCGGATCGGGCGCGAGGAAGCCGTCGATGTTGTCGGCGCGCAGATTCGCGACCATCTCGGGCGGCGGCACGGCGCGGATCTGCACGTCCCTGTCCGGGTCCACGCCATGCTCCGCAAGGTAGTAGCGCAGCAGGTAGTTGTGCATCGAATAGTCGAAGGGCACGGCGAACTTCATGCCCTTCCAGTCCTTCGGATCCCGCTTGTCCTTGTGCTTGACCGCGAGGGTGATGGCCTGGCCGTTGATGTTCTCGACCGCCGGCATCGTCCAGGGGATCGGGTTCGACCCGACGCCCATCGAGATCGCCAGCGGCATCGGCGAGAGCATATGCGCGGCGTCGTACTCCTTGTTGATCGCCTTGTCGCGGATGACCGCCCAGCCGGCGGTCTTCACCACCTCGACGTTGAGCCCCTGCTTCTCATAGAAGCCCATGGGCTTGGCCATGATGATCGGGGTGGCGCAGGTGATGGGGATGAAGCCGACCTTGAGGTCTTTCTTCTCGACCGGCGCGCCTTGCGCGAACACTTCCGTCGCCGTCGCGATCGGGAACAGGGCGTTGACGGCGGCGATGGCGGTTCCCGCGCCGACAGCCGTCAGAAAGGCGCGGCGGGTGGCGTCCTCGGGAAACAGCGCTCGCATGACCGCGCCTTCGACGACGCGGCGGGCGCGGTCGTCGGAGGTCGCCGGATCGGCGGCGTGCTCCGCCTCGGTGGCGTGGCGCCCGCAAGAACAGCCGGACGAGAGGCGGTGGCGGGCGTCGAACGGATCTTTGAAGGCTGTCATCGGCGGCGGCTCCGGCGGCGGTCGCCGGACACAATGCGAGCCTTGTGCCAGATGGGCCGGCCGCAGGAGCGTTCTCATATTCTTGACGCCCCGGACGTCGACGCGTATGCCGAAACTTCGTAACTTACGATATTTCGTAAATCCTTCACGAGATTCCGTATGCGCACCGGCGATCTGGAAGTCGACGCTTTCAGGGTCTCGTCCGACGCCGTCTTGATCGTCGATCCATTCGAGGACCGCATCCTCGTCGTCAACCCGGCGGCGTGCGCGCTTCTCGGGCGGACGGCCGACGCGCTCGCGGGATCTTCTTTCGCGGGCCTCCATCCCGGTCAGACGCCGGCGCTGGTCGTGTTCACCGACGCGGTGCTGACGCTCGGCCGCCATTGGACCCGCACGCTTACGCCGGCTCTCGCCGACGACCGGACGCTTCGTCTCGAATATGTCGGCGCGCGCATCGACCGGGACGGGCGACGGCTCGTCGCGGTCACCATGGTCGATCTCGACGAGCGCCGCCGCCGCGACACCGGCTCGGAGGCCGAACTCTACATCCGCGACGGCATCGCCGAATGGCGCAAGGTCGAGCGCTTCTTCCAGGAGGTCGAGCGCGAGAACCAGCTCATCCTCAAGGCGGCCGGCGAGGGCGTCTACGGCGTCAACGCCGAAGGCGCGACGACCTTCCTCAACCCCGCCGCCGAACGCATGCTTGGCTGGAAGGCGGAGGAGCTGGTCGGGCGCAACATGCACGCGACCGTCCACCACCATCATCCGGACGGCTCGAATTACGACAACGACGACTGCCCGATCTACGAAGCCTTTCGCGACGGCGCGGTGCACACCGTCACGGACGAGGTGTTCTGGAAGAAGGACGGCACGCCGCTCTGGGTCGAATACACCTCGACGCCCATCCGTGACCGGGGCGTCGTGGTGGGCGCTGTCGTGGTCTTTCGTGACATCGGCCAGCGCCGCGAGGCTGACGCGAAGCTGAAGGCCGCTCTTGCGGAGGTCGACGCGCTGCGCGAGCGCCTGGAGCTCGAAAACGCCTATCTGCAGGAGGAGATCCGGCTCGAAGGCCGCCACCGCGGCATCATCGGCAAGAGCGCGGCGATCCAGACCACCCTGCGGCAGGTGGAGCTGGTCGCGCCGACCGACGCCGCAGTGCTCATCACAGGCGAGAGCGGCACCGGAAAGGAGCTGATCGCGCGCGCCATCCATGAAGCGAGCGCGCGCCGCGAGCGTCCGATGATCCGGGTGAACTGCGCCGCCATTCCGCGCGAGTTGTTCGAGAGCGAGTTCTTCGGCCACGCGAAGGGCGCCTTCACCGGCGCGCTGCGCGACCGCGTCGGCCGGTTCGAACTCGCGGACGGCGGCACGCTCTTTCTCGACGAGGTCGGCGAGATCCCGCTCGAACAGCAGAGCAAGCTGCTGCGCGTCCTCCAGGAAGGCCAGATCGAGCGCGTCGGCGAGGAGCGGACGCGCAAGGTGGACGTGCGCGTGATCGCCGCCACCAACCGCGACCTCGACGCGGAGGTCAGGCGCGGCGCCTTCCGGCGCGACCTGTTCTTCCGGCTCAACGTCTTCCCGATCCACTCGGCGCCGCTCCGCGACAGACCGGAGGACATCCCGCTGCTCGCTCTCCACATCCTCAAGCGGCCGGGACGGGCTCAGGGCGCGACGGCGACGCTGAGCGAACGCGACGTGCGCCGGCTGACCGCCTACCACTGGCCGGGCAACGTCCGCGAGCTGGAGAATGTCATCGAGCGCGCCCTCATCCTGGCGCGCGACGGCCGGCTCAGGATCGACCTGCCCGGCGAGCCGCCGCCGGCCGCGAAGGCGCCGGAGACGCACGGCGCGCCCGGGGCGGCGATCCTCTCCGAGGACGAGCGCCGGGCGCGCGATCTCGCCGCCATCCGCGCCGCGCTCAAGGCGAGCGGGGGAAGGGTGTCCGGCGCGGGCGGCGCAGCCGAGCGCCTCGGCCTGAAGCCGACGACGCTCGCCTCCCGCATGAAGGTCGCAGGCATCGACCCCGCAGATTTCCGAAGGCGCGGGCGCGGGTAGCCTGCCGCCCGCGCCCTCCCCGGTCCGACTTTACTCGGGCACGCCCTCGTAGATCATCCGGCCGATCGAGTCGTACTTGGCCCGATTGGTCCGCTTGAGCGCGACGGCCCCGACGACGCCGATCGCGAGGATCGCCAGCACGAGGCCCGGAATCCACTTGGCGAAGGCGTAGCCCGCGCTGAGGAAGTCGAGGTTCGCGACCAGCATGGCGATCACCGCGACCTGCGCCAGGAAGGCGACGACCGGGGCGACCAGCGTCTCGAACCAGTGATGGTCCTCCGGGTGCTCGCGCCGGAAGTAGGCGATGATGGCGAGCGACACGACCGCCTGCGCGACGAGGATCAGCGTGGTGCCGAACAGCGCCATCAGGCCGTAGAGGCCGGCGAAGGCCTGGTTCGGGTCGTCCTTGCCGAGCGCCGCCGCGAAGACGAGCACGACGACGGCCGCGATCGCCGTCTGCACGAAGGAGGCGACGTAGGGCGCCTTGTGCTTGGGATGGGTCTTGCCGACGGCGGCCGGCAGGATGCGCTCGCGGCCGAGCGAATAGAGGTAGCGCGCCGCGGTGTTGTGGAACGCCATGCCGCAGGCGAAGGAACTCGTCAGGATGAGGTAGCTCATCACGTCGTTGAGCCAGTCGCCGACGAAGATCGAGGCGGGCTTCAGGAAGAAGTTGGAGGCGTCGGTCTGGCCGGCAGTGATCGCCTCGGCGACTGACGGATAGGCGGACAGCGCCGCCCAGCTCGTGACGATGTAGAACAGGCCGAGCGAGATCACCGAGATGTAAAGCGACATCGGGATGATCTTCTTCGGGTTCTTGGACTCCTCGGCGTAGTTCGGCGCCATCTCGAAGCCGACCCAGCTCCAGAAGGCGAAGAACAGGCCGATCGAGGCGACGCCCGCGGTCATGGTCGGGCTCGGCGCGTCAAAACCCTTGAAGGCGGCGAAGGGATTGAGCGCCGCGGGATCGATGTGGGCGCCCGAGCCCGCATGGCTGAACACGCCGATGTCGAAGATGGCGAGCGACACGACCTCGCCGACGAGCGCGACGCCAAGGATCGCGGCGGACAGCTTCACGTCGAAGTAGCAGAGCGCCGTCACGCCCGCGAGCATGACGAGCGCGAGATACGGCCAGGCGATCGTGATCCCCCAGGTCGACAGCTTGGCGGCCGCGAAGTAAGCGAAGCCGCCCGCGAGCGAGGCCTCGAACACCGAGTAGGCCACGATCGATCCGAGCGCCATCGCCATGCCGAGCTCCCGGCCCAGCCCATGGCTGATGAAGGAGTAGAATCCGCCGACCGCCGACACCTTGCGGGCCATGGCGGCGTAGCCGACCGAGAAGATCGTCAGCACGACGGTGGCGAACAGGAAGGCCGCCGGCGCGCCGATACCCGTCCCGTTGCCGACCACGATCGGCACGTTGCCGAGCATGGCTGTGATCGGAGCGGCGCCAGTCACCGTCAGCAGCAGCACGCCGGTGAGGCCGATCGCCCCGCCGTGCAGCTTGTCGATGTCCTGTCGGCTCGCGACGTCCATACCCGAACTGGCGGCCGCCACGGAGGACGGCGCGGCGTCTATGCTCGACATATCGAATTCCCCTCGGCTGCGATTACGAATTCGTGATCAAGCAGTGATCGTGCCGAAGAGCTTGGCAGTCCGCAACCTGAAAAAGTTGGAAGTCGGGCATAAATGCACGCCATTACGCCGCGGTTTGTGGGGTTTACAACGCTCAAAAACTGAGCAAGCTTTTCCCTTCAGCATGATCCAGGGGTTTCCGATGTCTGACCGCGCCCGTTCCGCCATCGTCACAGGCGGCTCCAAAGGCATCGGCAAGGGGATCGCGCGGGGCTTCGCCAACGCCGGCTACCGCGTGCTCGTCGTCTCCCGAAACGGCGCGGAGGCCGACGCGGTCGCAGCCGAGATCGGCGGCGGCGCGAGCGGCTTCGCCGCCGACGTCGCGACCTCGGAGGGGGTCCGCGCCATGGCCGAGGCCGCCGTCGACCGTTTCGGCGGGATCGACGCGCTCTGCGCAAACGCCGGCATCTTCCCCGCGGCCAAGCTCGGCGAGATGACGGAGGCCGACTTCGACCACGTGATCGGCGTGAACCTCAAGGGAACTTTCCTGTCGGTCTCAGCCGTGCTGCCCGCGATGAAAGCGCAGCGCGCCGGGCGGATCGTGCTGACCTCGTCCATCACCGGGCCGATCACCGGCTATCCCGGCTGGTCGCACTACGGCGCCAGCAAGGCCGGCCAGCTCGGCTTCATGCGGACCGCGGCGATCGAGCTCGCGCCGTTCGGGATCACCGTCAACGCCGTAATGCCCGGCAACATCATGACCGAGGGCCTCGACGGGCTCGGGCAGGACTATCTCGACAAGATGGCCGCCTCGATTCCCATGAAGCGCCTCGGATCGGTCGACGACATCGCCGGGGCCGCCCTCTACTTCGCCAGCGACGCGGCCGGCTATGTCACGGGCCAGACCATCGTCGTCGACGGCGGACAGGTGCTGCCGGAGAGCCTCGGCGCGCTGGAGGCGATGGAGGGCTGAGGCGGCTCAGCCGGCGCGCAGGCATGCGTCGAGCGCGTCGACAAATATGTCGACGTGCCGCCGCTCCAGCACGAGCGGAGGCCGGATCTTCAGGACGTTTCCGAAGCCGCCGGCGGCGCCGATCAGAATGTTGCGATCACGCAGGCCGTTGATCAGACGGCTCGCGGCCTGTGCGTCCGGCGCGCCGCCGGCGCCCACGACGTCGACGCCGACATAGAGGCCCGCACCCCGCACATCGCCGATCGCTTCGTGCAATCGGCCGAGTTCGCGAAGCCCGTCGCGAAGATAGCCGCCGACGCTCGCGGCGTTGGCGACGAGTCCGCGCTGCTCGATCTCGTCAAGCACCGCCAACGCCGCCGCGCTCGAGACGGGATTGCCGCCGAACGTGTTGAAATAGCCCACGCTTTCCGCGAAGTCCTTGAGCAGATCCTCGCGCGCGACGACCCCGCCGATCGGAATGCCGTTGCCCATCGGCTTGCCGAGAGTGACCACATCCGGCAGCAGGCCGTGACGTTCGAAACCCCACATTCCGGCGCCCGTCCTGCCGAATCCCGGCTGCACCTCGTCGGCGATGAACAGCGCGCCGAGGCCGTGCGTCAGATCGGCCGCCTCTCTCAGGAAGCCGGGCGGATCCGCGGCGATCCCGTCGCTCGAGAAGATCGTGTCGACCAGCAGTCCGGCGAATCCGTGCCCGCTCTGCTCAAGGCTCTCAGCGGCGGCGCGGACGTTCTCCGCGAAGCGCCGGCCGACGTCGCCCTTTCCGATCGGGGCAGGGATCGCCCGCACATGCGCAGCGAGCGCCTTGCCGGGGCGCGAGGACGGCGACACGTCCGAGACCGCCGAGGTGTTGCCGTGATAGGCGGCCTCGGTGACCACGAAGCCGGACCTGCCCGTCGCGATCGTGGCGAGCCGCAGGGCGACGTCGTTCGCCTCGCTGCCGGTGCAGGTGAAGGCGACCCGGTCCAGCGGCGCCGGGAAAGTCGCGAGCAGCCGGTCCGCATAGGCGTGAACGACGTCGAACAGATAGCGCGTGTGGATGTTCAGCGTCGCGACCTGGTCGGCGACCGCCCGCGCGACGCGCGGATTGCAGTGACCGACGGAGGGGACGTTGTTGTATAGGTCGAGGAAGCGCCCGCCGTCGGCGGTATGGAGCCAGACGCCCTCCGCCGAGACGACATGCAGAGGCTTCTCGTAGAACAGCACCGAGGTCGGTCCGATGGTCCGCTTTCGGCGCTCGACCTCGGCCGCCGTCTCCGCGCCAAGATCCCCGGCGCGGGAGGCCTCGAAGGCGTTCAGCGCTAGGATCTTGCGGCTCGCCGTCATGCCGCGCTCCCCGAGAGGTGGCGCTCGGCGAGTTCGATCGTACCGCGCGTGAAGGGTTCGCCCATCGCCTGCGCGGTCGGCGTCTCGGCGTGGCTCGCGACCCAGGCGGTCAGTTGGAGCCGCCGCAGCGTCACCAGCGTCGGAAGAATCGCCTCGTCCTTCGCGGCGACGGGCGCGACTTCGCGATAGCCGGACAGCCAGGCCTCGCGCAGTTCGGGAATGAACGGCTCGTGCTCCATGAAGCTGACGGCGGCGGCGAAATCGTACATGAACCAGCTGAAGCCGCAGTCGTCGAAGTCGATCACGGAAAGCCGCTCGCCATCGACGAGCAGATTGGCGGGCCTCAGGTCGGCGTGGATCAGGCCGAAGGTTTCCGGGCTCGCGCCATAGGCTTCGACCTCGGCGCGCAGTCGCGCGGCGAGACGTTCCAGCGTCGCCTCGCCGGCCTTGTCGAGACCGAGGGCGGCGCGCCAGTCGCCCCAGTAGGCGCGTTTCCCGGCGATAGCCTCGAAATCCCAGGTCTTCCGGCGGAAGCCGTCGCTCGGACGCCAGCGGCGCGCATGGCCGTGCAGGCCGGCGGTCACCCTCCCGAGCACGCGGTACCAGCCGGCGAGATCGGTCCCGGGCGCGGGCTCGCTCCCGCCGAGAAACTCGAAGGCCGCGACATGACGCAGGCTGCCGTCGTCGTCGAAGGCGCCGAGGAGTTCGCCGTCGATCCGCCGCAGCGGCTCGGGCGTCGCCGCGACGCCGTCCGCGCGCAGCGCCGACACCCAGTCGAGCTCCGAACGAATTTCCTCGAGCGAGTGATAGTCGGGACGGTGCACGCGGAACACGACCGGGCGGCCGTCGCGGTCCTCGGCCATGAAGGTCGCGTTCTCGGAGATGGTCAGCAGACGCAGCGGGGCGTCATGGGCCAGCCCCCATTCCGGAAGGCCAGATCGTAGGCCGGCCTCGAGCCGGCTGAGAAAGCCGTCGTCATACATGGCGCGTCCCGCCGTCTCGCGTCGTCGACCGGATGAGACATCCCACAACGATGTGACGCATGCAACATAAGATGTGGCACATCCAACAAGATGCGGCGTTCAGGCCACGACCACCTCGACGCCATGGCGCTCGAGCGCGCGCGCGAGCGGGCCCTCCGGCCTCCGGTCGCAGACGACGGCGGCCAGTTCGCGCCACGAGGCGAAGCGAGCGGTGAATACCTTGTCGAACTTGGAGTGATCGACCGTGACCACTGTCTCCGCCGCGCGCGCCACCAGCTTCGCGTAGACCGCGGCAGGCTCGACCAGCGCGTCGGACACGCCCTCCGCCGTCAGTCCGCTCGCCCCGACGATCGCGACGTCCGCGGAGAAGTCGTCGAGGAAGCGCGCGGTGAGCGCTCCGACGGTGGCCCCCTCGCTCGCGAGATAGGCGCCCGGCGCCATGATCAGCGAGATCGTAGGGTTTGCCGCGAGAACCGTCGCTGCGCTGAAGGAGTGCGTGATTACGGTCAGGTCGCGATGATCCGCCGCGATCCGGCGCGCGACATGGGTGGTCGTCGCGCCGGATCCGATGAGGATCGTGGAGCCGGCCTTGATCCGCGCGGAAGCGGCGCGCGCGATGCGCTCGCGTTCCGCGACGAACAGCGTGTGCCGCTGGCCGACCGACGGCTCGGAGCTCGGCGTCCGCACCGCGCCGCCATAGGTGCGGTTGATCAGCTTCCGCTCGGTAAGCTCGTCGAGATCGCGCCGGATCGTCTCCGTCGAGACGTTCATCCGGTCGGCGAGGTCGGCGACGCGAAGGCTCTGCGCGCGCGACAGTTCGGAGAGGATTTCCGAATGACGGGAGGATTTCGAGAGTTTCATGGAGATCCGACGCGGCGGCCCGTAAGCGGGGCGCGCGACGATAGCATGCGCCGCGTCACCTGATCGACGAGGCCCAGTCGGCGAGCGCCTTCCGCTCCTCCGGCGTGATCTCCGTGACGTTGCCCGGCGGCATCGAATGGGTCAGCACCGCGGCCGTGCGGATGGATCCAGCATGGGCCTTTATGTCCTGAAGGGTCTCCAGCTTCACGCCCTTGGGGGCGACGCCGATCCCCGGCCAGAGCGGCCTGTCGGCGTGGCACATGCTGCACCGGGTCTGCACGACCAGCTGCGCGGTCTCCCTGAGTTCGCTCTCGGCGGCGGCCGGCTCGGTCTCCGTCACGCGGGCCGGCGGCGGGCCCGCGGCCGACAGGGCCATGATCGCGACGGCGCAGGCTGCCGTGACGCCCCAGGTCCACCAGGGCGACGGCAGGCCGCGATGGCGGGTGTTGTAGAAGTGCCGGATCGAGACGCCCATCACGATGACGAGCGCCAGGATCGCCCATGAGAACCTTGTGGCGAAGGCGAGCGGATAGTGGTTGCCGATCATCACGAACACGACCGGCAGCGTCAGGTAGTTGTTGTGCAGCGAGCGCTGCTTGCCCTTCTGGCCGAGCGCCGGGTCCGGCGTCTCCCCCGCCTTCAGCGCGGCGACGACCTTCCGCTGGTTCGGGATGATGACCATGAACACGTTGGCCGCCATGACCGTCCCCATGACCACCCCGACCTGCATGAAGGCGCCGCGCCCGGAGAACACGAAGGAGTAGATGAAGGCGACGGCCACGATCATCGCGAAGGTCGCGAGCGCCAGCTTCAGATCGCTCTTCGCGAGGTCCGACTCGCAAAGCTCGTTGTAGATGAACCAGCCGAGGAAGACGCCGCCGAGGCTATAGGCGACCGCCGTGATCGGATGGATGTCCATCACCTGCGGGTCGATCAGGTAAAGCCGCGCGCCGAGATAGTAGACGATGACGAGCAGAGCGAAGCCCGACAGCCAGGTCGCGTAGGCCTCCCATTTGAACCAGGTGACGTGCTCGGGCAGCTGCGGCGGCGCCACGAGATACTTGACCATGTGGTAGAATCCGCCGCCGTGGACCTGCCACTCGTCGCCATAGGCCTTGTCGGGCAGGCTCGGCCGCTGCTTCAGGCTCTGGTCGAGGTGGACGAAGTAGAAGGACGAGCCGATCCAGGCGATGCCGGCCATGACGTGCGTCCAGCGCACGAAGAAGCTGAGCCATTCCCAGAAGATCGCGTCCAAGGGCGGCCCCTCCCCTTCCTTCAGCCGTTCGCAACGTCGCGGTCATGGAGCTTGCGGCCGGCGACATAGGTGGCGCGGACGGCGCGGTCGTCGGCGAGGATCATCTGCACGAAGACCGCCTCGGACAGGCTCTCCACCTCGCGCATGCGCCGACGGATCAGCGGCGTCGAGTTGAGGTCGAGAACGACCACGTCGGCCTCATTGCCCGCCGCGAGGTTTCCGATTTTGTCGTCCATCTTCAGGACGCCCGCGCTCCCCATCGTGGCGAGCCAGAGGGCGCGGAGCGGGTGCAGGCTGTAGCCGCGCAGCTGCGCGATCTCATAAGCGGCCTTCATGGTGTCGAACATCGAGAGCGAGGAGCCGCCGCCGATGTCGGTCGCGAGCCCGACCCGGATCGGATCGGCGCAGTCGCGCAGGCCCTTCATGTCGAAGAGACCGGAGCCGATGAAGGCGTTGGAGGTCGGGCAGTGCGAGATCGCCGACCCGCTCTCCTTCAGCCGCGCGATCTCGCGCTCGGTCAGGTGGATGCAGTGGCCGAAATTCGCGCCCTCGCCGATCAGCCCGAACGCCTCGTAAGCGCCGAGATAGTCCGGCGCGTCGGGGAACAGCTCCGCCGTCCATCGGATCTCGGCGAGGTTCTCCGACATATGCGTCTGCATCAGCGTCGTCGGATGCTCGCGCCAGAGCGCGCCCGCCGCCTCGAGCTGCTCCCGCGTCGAGGTGATGGCGAAGCGGGGCGTGACCGCATAGGTCAGCCGTCCGCGGCCGTGCCATTTCGAGATCAGGGCCTTGGAGTCGTCGTAGCCCGAGCGGACGTCGTCGCGTAGCGCCTCCGGGCAGTTGCGGTCCATCAGGTTCTTGCCCGTCGCGATCCGCATGTTCCGCTCGAGCGCGGCGTCGAACAGCGCGTCGACCGAGGACGGATAGGTCGCCGAGAACACGCTCGCCGAGGTGATGCCGTAAGCGAGGCATTGGTCGAGATAGGCGTCCGCGCCCGCGCGGGCGTATTGCAGGTCGGCGTATTTGGTCTCGGCCGGGAAGGTATAGGTCTCGAGCCACTCGAGCAGCTGCTCGCCGTAGGAGCCGATGATCTCCATCTGCGGATAATGAGCGTGGCTGTCGACGAAGCCAGCCATGATCAGATGGTCCGGATAGGAGTCGACCGCAGCGCCGGGGTGGCGCGCGAGCGTCTCGGTCGCCGGCCCGACGTCGACGATGCGGCCGCCCTCGATGACGACGGCGCCATCCTCGCAATGGTCGACGGCGGACTCCGGGCCGACCCGGAAAGGATCGTCCCGGAAGGCGAGCGTCTGGCCGCGGATAGCGAAGGATTTTGGGTGATCCATCATCGGGCCTGTTGGGCTCTGAGATCCCTCCCCTCTTCGAGGGAGGGATCACCGCGCTGATCGCCTCACTTCGGGAGCGAGCCCTCGACGCCCTGGACGAAGAAGTTCATCGACAGCAGGTCCTTGTCGGACGCCTTCTCGCCGTCCTTCAGCCACGGCGTGCCGTCCTGCTTGGCGAGCGGGCCGGTGAAGGGATGCAACTCTCCGGAGATGATCTTCTCCTTGGTCGCGTCCGCGAGCGCCTTCACGTCGTCCGGCACGGCCGGACCGTAGGGCGCGATCTCGACCATCTTCTGCTTGAGCCCATCCCAGGTGTCCTTGGTGGCCCAGCTGCCGTCCATCACGGCCTTCACGCGGTCGATGTAGTAGTAGTTCCAGTCGTCGACGATCGAGGTCAGCTGCGCCTTGGGGCCGAAGGTCTTCATGTCTGAGGCCTGGCCGAAGGCGTAGATGCCGCGCTCCTCGGCGAGCTTCATCGCGGCCGGGCTGTCGGTGTGCTGCATCAGGACGTCCGCGCCCTGGTCGACCAGCGCCTTGGCGGCGTCGGCCTCCTTGCCCGGGTCGAACCAGCTCGACACCCAGATGGTCTTGATCTTGATGTTCGGGTTGATGGACTTCGCGCCGAGATAGGCCGCGTTGATGCCCATGACGACCTCGGGGATCGGGAAGGACGCGATGTAGCCGATCGTTCCCGACTTGCTCATCTTGGCGGCGATCTGGCCGATGACGTAGCGCCCCTCATAGAAGCGGGCGTTGTAGATCGAGACGTTCTTGGCGGTCTTGAAGCCAGTCGCGTGCTCGAACTTCACGCCCGGAAACCGGCTCGCCACCTTGATGGTCGGGTTCATGAACCCGAACGAGGTCGTGAAGATCAGCTTGTTGCCGCCCTGCGCGAGTTGCGCGATGACGCGCTCGGCGTCGGGCCCCTCCGAGACGTTCTCGACGAAGGTGGTCTTCACCTTGTCGCCGAACTCCTTCTCCACCGCCTTGCGGCCGGCGTCGTGCTGGTAGGACCAGCCGTGGTCGCCGATCGGTCCCACATAGACGAAGGCGACCTTGAGCGGCTCGTCGGCGATGGCGGGCGCGCCGGGCGCCAGGGACGCCGCGGCCGCGAGCGCGGCGAACATGCGGATGGCGCGTTTCATTTCGGACTCCTTCGTCAGATCGGGAATGGGAGGCGCCGCCGTCAACTCGTGGCGTAGAAAACCTTGCCGAGGCAGGACGGCGCGTTGAGCTTCATCTTCATGCGGTCGCGCGAGATCACGACGAGCACGACGATCGTGGCGAGGTACGGCAGCATCGACAGGATCTGGGCGTCGATCTTGAGACCGAGCGCCTGGCTGTGGAGCTGCAGAATGGTGATGCCGCCGAAGAGGTAGGCGCCGCCGAGAGCGCGCAGCGGCCGCCACGAGGCGAACACCACCAGCGCGAGCGCGATCCAGCCCCGGCCGGCGCTCATTTTCTCGACCCAGAGCGGCGTCTGGACCAGCGACAGATAGGCTCCGCCGAGGCCAGCGCAGGCGCCGCCGAACATGACCGCGAGGTAGCGGATCGCCACCACCGGATAACCGATCCCGTGCGCAGCCTCGTGGTTCTCGCCGACGGCGCGCAGGATGAGGCCGGCGCGCGTCCGCGTCAGGAACCAGCCGACCCCGGCGACCAGCGCGAAAGACAGGTAGACCAGCGCGTCCTGCCCGAAGACCAGCGGACCAATAAAGGGAATGTCGGTCAGCAGTGGGATGTCGACGCGCGGAAACTGCGGCAGCGAGATGCCGGAATAGGCCTGTCCGATCAGCGCCGACAGGCCGAGGCCGAACAAGGTGAGCGCGAGCCCGCAGGCGACCTGGTTCGACATCAGCGTCAGCGTCAGCGCGCCGAACAGGAACGCCATCGTGGCGCCCGCGAGCGCGCCGACGAGGATGCCGACGATGTAGCTTCCCGATCCGACTGTCGCGGCGAAGGCGGCGACGGCGCCGATGATCATCATGCCCTCGACGCCGAGATTGAGGACGCCGGACTTCTCGGCGACGAGTTCGCCGATCGACGCGAACACCAGCGGCGTCGCCGCCACGACCACGCCGAGCAGGATGTTGAGAACGAGGTCCATCCGCGCCCCCTACTCCGCCGGCTTCAGCTTGGGCGCGGCGCCGGATGGCGTCGCGAGCGGCTTCGCCGTCCGCGCGACCCGGAAATTCACCAGCACGTCGGTCGCCAGCAGGAAGAACAGCAGCATTCCCTGGAACACGCTGGTCGTCGCGCTCGGCAGGCTCATCTCGATCTGCGCCGTCTCGCCGCCGATATACGTCAGCGCCATCAGCAGCCCGGCGAACAGGATGCCCACCGGGTGGAGCCGACCCAGGAAGGCGACGATGATGGCCGTGAAGCCGTAGCCGACCGGCAGCGATGGAACGAGCTGGCCGACCGGCCCCGCCGCCTCAAAAAGGCCCGCCACGCCGGCGAGCGCGCCGGAGATCATGAAGCAGGTCCACACGATGCGCTTTTCGGAATAGCCGGCGAAGCGCGCGGCGCGCGGCGCCTGGCCGAGGACCTTCACCTGAAAGCCGAGGATGAGGCGCTCGAGATAGACGTAGGCCGCCGCGACGGCGAACAGCGCGACGAGGAAGCCGATATGGGCGCGCGTGTCCGGGATGAGCGCCGGAACATGCGCGTCCTCCTGGAAGAGGCGGCTTTCCGGGAAGTTGAAGCCTTCCGGGTCGCGCAACGCCCCGTGAACGAGGAAGCTCAGCAGCAGCGTCGCGACATAGACCAGCATCAGCGAGACGAGGATCTCGCTGGCGTTGAAGCGCGTGCGCAGGAAGGCGGGGATCGCGGCCCAGGCCATGCCGCCGAGCGCGCCGGCGACCGCCATGAGCGGGAGCAGGAGCGGCCCGCCGTCGGGATAGGCGGCGAGCGCGACGCTGCCGCCTGTGATCGCGCCGATCGTGAACTGTCCCTCGGCGCCGATGTTCCACACGCCCGCCCGGAAGCCGATGGCGAGGCCCGTGGCGATCAGCACCAGCGGCGTCGCCTTCACCAGCATTTCGGCGAGGCTGTTGAAGTCGGTCAGCGGCTTCAGGAAGATCAGGAACAGCGCATGCAGCGGATCCTTGCCGAGCGCACCGAACAGCAGGAAGCCCGCGACGATCGTCAGCGCCACCGCGAGGAACGGGGTCGCGTACAGCATCGCCCGGTTGGGCTCCTTGCGCGGGACCAGCCTAAACATGAGCGGGTTCCGCGACCGCCTCGTCCGCGCGTTTGGCGGCCTCGATCTCCTTCGACCGGCCGCCCATGGCGAGGCCGAGGCTCTCGACGGTCAGTTCCCCGGTCGGCTGCGAGGGGAAGAGATAGCCGCCCGCGATCACAGAGATGCGCGTCGAGATCGTGAAGAGCTCGTCGAGATCCTGGCTGATGATGACGACCGCCGCGCCCTCGCGCGCAAGGTCAAGCAGGATCCGGTGAATGGTCGCCGCCGCCCCGGCGTCGACGCCCCAGGTGGGCTGCGAGGCGATCAGCACCTTGGGGCGCTGCATGATCTCGCGACCCATGATGAACTTCTGCAGGTTTCCGCCCGAAAGCGAGCGCGCCGCGGACTTCACGCCCGCAGTCTTGACCTTCAGGTCGTCGACGACCCTGAGCGCGAAGCGGTTGGCGTTGGTCGGGCTGATCAGACCGCGGCGGGCGAGATCGTTGGTCCTGCCCGCCGACAGCAGCGTGTTCTCCCACAGCGCCATGCCCGGCACCGCGGCGTGGCCGAGGCGCTCCTCCGGCGCGAAGCACATTCCGAGCGCGCGCCGCTCACGCGGACCGGCCTGTCCGATGTCGGCGCCGTCGAGCTGGATCTGGCGCGAGAAGCGGCACGGCCGCTCGCCGATCAGCGCCTCCATCAGCTCCGTCTGGCCGTTGCCCGCGACGCCGGCGATCCCGAGGATCTCGCCGGCACGGACGGCCATCGTCACGTTTTCGAGGTCGACGCCGAACTGCTCGTCGCTCTCCATCGAGAGCTCCTGCACCTTGAGCCGGATCTCGCCGGGCTCGGGCAGATCGCGCACCGGCCTGTTCAGCGTGGCGCCGATCATCATTTCGGCCAGCGACTTCGCGGTCTCCCGCCGCGGATCGCAGGAGCCGACCAGCTTGCCGCCGCGCAGCACGGTCGCCTTCGAGCAGAGCGCGCGAATCTCCTCGAGCTTGTGCGAGATGTAGAGGATCGAGCAGCCTTCCGAGGCCAGCCGCCGGAGCGTCTCGAACAGGACGTTGACCTCCTGCGGCGTCAGCACCGAGGTCGGCTCGTCCATGATGAGAAGCTTCGGCTCCGACAGCAGACAGCGAACGATCTCGATGCGCTGACGCTCGCCGACGGACAGCGTGCCGACCAGCCGGTCGGGGTCGACCTTGAGGCCGTAGGTCGTCGAGACGTCGATGATGCGCTGGCGCAGGTCGCCGGTCTTCGCCTCCGCGGCGCTCAGGCCGAGCGCGATGTTTTCGTAGACGGTCAGCGCCTCGAACAGGCAGAAGTGCTGGAACACCATCCCGACGCCCTTCTGGCGGGCTTCGGAAGGCTTCGACGGCGCGAAAGCCTCGCCCATGAAGGTCATCTCTCCGGAATCCGGTTTCTGGATCCCGTAGATCATCTTCACCAGCGTCGATTTGCCGGCGCCGTTCTCCCCGAGCAGCGCGTGGATCTCGCCGCGACCGACCGAGAACGACACGTCCTCGTTGGCGACGACGCCCGGAAACGTCTTGGTGATGTTCCTCAGTTCGAGGATCGGCGTTCCGGTCACTGCTGTCTGGTCCTCCCCAGCGGCGAAGACGCAAGAAGTCTGCCGCGCCAATCCACGCGCGCCATCAGCTGCCCCGATAGGTCGCGTAGCCGTGCGTCTGCAGCAGCAGCGGCACGTGGAAATGCTCGGACGGGTCGGCGACGCCGAAGCGGATCGTCACCACGTCAAGGAACGACGGCGCGGGCAGCTTGCGGCCGGAATCCCGCAGATAAGGCCCGCAGTGGAAGCGCAACTCGTAGACCCCGGCGTCGAAGGACTCGCCTTCCAGCAGCGGCGCGTCGGTGCGGCCGTCCGCGTTGGTCCTGGTCTCGGTCAGCTTCTCGACGCCATCGCCGGAGACCGCGAACGCCTCGATCGTCACGCCCGCCGCCGGCCGGCCGAGTTCGGTGTCGAGGATATGCGTGGTGAGCCGCCCCATCGTCAGGCCCGACCAGCTATCGACGTTGGGCTAATGGCGGGCATGCGCGCCGGCGACCTGAACTGCATCCGTCGAAAACTCTGGCGATACGGAAGAGCGGCAAGAGCCGAAGATCGGCTCCATTTCTCCGTACGAGGCTGCCACCTACGAGCGAGCCTGCGCAATGCATGCGCAGGTGCAAAATGTTGGCGCCCAACCTCTTCGGCGCCGCACAAAGCGGCGCCGCGACGACTGGCGAGGGGCCGCGGCGCCGGGCTAGCATTTCCGCACGAAGTTCACGCCAGCCGTCATGACAGCAAGCCCGAACCAACCCTCAGCACTCGGCCCGGAGGCCTTCGTCGCAGCCTATGCCGGCGTGTACGAGCACTCCCCGTGGGTCGCCGAAGCCGTCGTCGGGGGGCTTTCTCCGGCCGACGATGAACCGTCCGCCCTCGCCGGCCGCATGGCCGAGGTCGTCGAGGCGTCGGGCCGCGAGCGGCAGCTCGAACTGCTGCGGCTGCATCCCGAGCTCGTCGGCAAGATCAAGCTGGGCGAGACGCTGACCGCCGAGTCCCGCCGCGAGCAGGCCTCAGCGCGGCTCGACGCATGCTCGCAGGAGGAGTTTTCACGCTTCCAGGCGCTCAACGAGGCCTACAACGCCCGCTTCGGCTTCCCCTTCATCATCGCGGTGACCGGATTGAGCCGCGCGGATATCCTCGACGCCTTCCAGGCGCGCCTCGGCAATTCGGTCGAGGAGGAGTTCCGCACAGCGCTCGACCAGGTCCATCGTATCGCCCGCATCAGGATCGATGCTCTCGCCAATGGCTGACCGCGCCCCGCGGCTTGGCACAAGGCTTGCCGATCCGGTCGAGGGCGGATCTAGCGCAGGGAAACGATACCGTTGGACATCAACACGATCACCGAGATCGTGACGGGCCTCGACGAGGCGTCTCTCGCGGGCTGGCGCGAGGGCGACGCCTTTCTCGGCGGCGGGACCTGGCTCTATTCCGAGCCCCAGCCCTCGCTCCGCCGCCTCTTCGACCTTGACGCGTTCGGCTGGACGCCGCTCGAGCTCACTCCCGACGCGCTGGTCGTCGCCGCGACCTGCAAAATCCAGGAGCTCTACGACTTCGTGCCGCCCGCCGACTGGCGATCGGGCGGGCTGATCCGGCAGTGCTGCGACGCCCTGCTCGGCTCGTTCAAGATCTGGAACATGGCGAGCGTCGGCGGCAACATGTGCCTCGCCCTGCCTGCCGGCCCGATGACCTCGCTCGCCGCGGCGCTCGACGCGACCTGCGTCATCCGGATGAGAGAGGGCGGCGAACGGCGCATGGCCGCCGCCGAGTTCGTGACGGGAGACAGGCGCAACGCGCTCGCGCCGGGCGATCTGCTCCGGGCGATCGAACTGCCGGTCGCGGATCTCCGAGCGCGCTCGGCCTTCCGGCAGGCCTCGCTCACGGCGCGCGGCCGTTCGGCGGCGTTGCTCATCGGCCTGCTGGACGACGCGGGCCGCTTCGCGCTCACCGTCACCGCCTCGACGAAGCGCCCTGTCCGTCTCGCCTTCGACGCCGCGCCGGACGCTGCCGGTCTCAAGGACCGGATCGACGCCGCCATCCCAGACGCGCTCTACCATGACGACATCCATGGCCGGCCGGACTGGCGGAAAATGCTGACCTGTCGGCTCGCCGAGGAAATCCGGACGGAGCTCGCCGGTTGAGCTTCGAGATCAACGGACAGTCCTTCGACGCAAGCCCAAGGCCCGGCCAATGCCTGCGGACCTTCCTGCGACAGCTCGGCTGGTTCGGCGTCAAAAAGGGCTGCGACGCCGGCGACTGCGGCGCCTGCACCGTCCATGTCGACGGCCGTCCGGTCCACTCCTGCATCTATCCGGCCTTCCGCGCCCAGGGACGGGCTGTGACGACCATCGAGGGCCTCGCGAAAGACGGCGAACTGACGCCGGTCCAGCAGAGCTTCGTGGACGCGCAAGGGTTTCAGTGCGGCTTCTGCACGGCGGGCGCCGTTATGACCGTGTCCTGCCTGACGCCGGCTCAGCTCGCGGATCTGCCGGGCGCGCTCAAGGGAAATCTCTGCCGCTGCACGGCCTACCGCGCGATCGAGGACGCGGTGCGCGGCGTCACCCACGCCGAGGCGCCGGCGGCGGGCGAGGCCGCCGGCCGCAACGTCGCGGCGCCCGCGAGCCGCAGGATCGTCACCGGCTCGGAGCCCTTCACCTTCGATCTCGAGATGGAGGGCGTGCTTCACATGAAGCTCGCCCGCTCGCCGCACGCCCATGCGCGCATCGTCGCGATCGACGCCAGCGACGCCCTACAGGTTGCGGGCGTGCGGCTCGTTCTGACGCATGAGGACGCGCCGACGACACGCAGCTCGACCGGCCTGCACGAGCTCGACGCAGACGATCCGCCCGACACGCGCCTGCTCGATGACGTTGTCCGCTTCGTCGGCCAGCGGGTGGCGGCGGTGGTCGCGGACAGCGAGGCGGCGGCGGAGGAAGGCTGCCGGCGGCTGAAGATCGACTACCAGATCCTGCCTGCCGTGTTCGACGCGGACGCGGCGAGCGCCCCCGAGGCGCCGATCCTTCACGATCACCCGGAGGCCAGCGGCTCGCGCGCTCCGAAATCCAACATTCTCGCGGAAGTCCGGGGACGGATCGGCGACGCGGACGCCGGCTTCGCCGAGGCGGACGCCGTCGTGGAGGGCGTCTTCCATTCCCACCGCATCCAGCACGCCCATCTCGAGACGCACGGCTCGCTCGCCTGGCTCGACGCCGAGGGCCGGCTGAACGTGCGCACGTCGAGCCAGGTGCCGTTCCTCGCCCGCAGGCGCCTCGCCTTCGTGCTGGGCCTGCCGGCGGAAGACATCCGGGTCGTCTGCGCTCGCGTCGGCGGCGGCTTCGGCGGCAAGCAGGAGATGCTGACGGAGGACGTGACGGCGCTGGCCGCGCTGAAGCTCGGACGGCCGGTGAAGCTCGAGTTTAGCCGCGAGGAACAGTTCGTCGGCGCGACCACGCGCCACCCCATGCGTGTGCGCGCGAAGCTCGGCGCGACGGCGGACGGGCGACTGACCGCCATCGAGATGGAGGTGCTCTCCAACACCGGCGCCTACGGCAACCATGGACCCGGCGTCTTCTTCCACGGCTGCAACGAGAGCGTCGCGCTCTACCGCTGCGCCAACAAGCGGATCGACGGGCGCGTGGTCTACACCAACGTCGTGCCGGCCGGCGCCTTCCGCGGCTACGGGCTCAGCCAGACCAACTTCGCGATCGAGTCCGCGATGGACGAGCTCGCGCTGAAGCTCCGGATCAGCCCCTACGAATTCCGGCGGATCAATGCGATCCGACCCGGCGACGCCATGGTCGCCTTCGACGACCACCCGCACGACGTCGAATACGGCTCCTATGGCCTCGACCAGTGCCTCGATCTGGCGGAAGCCGCGATGGCGAGGGATCGCGAGGCGCCGACAGACCTTTCCGACGAGTGGCTGGTCGGCGAAGGCATGGCGGTCGGGATGCTGGACACCATCCCGCCGCGCGGCCACTACGCGAACGCCGAGGCCCGGCTGACGGCGGACGGCGGCTACGAGATCTCGATCGGCACGGCTGAGTTCGGAAACGGGTCTACGACGGTCCACGCGCAGCTCGCCGCCGCGGCGCTGAACACGACGCCGGACCGGATCAATATCGTCCAGTCGGACACCGACCGCGCCGGCTACGACACCGGCGCCTTCGGCTCCACGGGCACAGTGGTCGCCGGCAAGGCGGCGCATCTCGCCGCGATCGCGCTCAAGGAGGCGATGCTCGCGGCCGCGCGGGGCTTGGCGGGGCCCGGCGAGAACGCCTTCGAGCTCGTCGGCGACGGCATGAGGATCGGCGACGCGTTCCTGTCGCTCCCGGCATTCGCCGCCGCCGTCGGACCGCTCTCCGGAGCCGGTGCGACGAACGGGAGCCCCCGCTCGGTCGCATTCAACGTCCAAGCGTTCCGCGTCTCGGTCCACCGCGCGACGGGCGCGATCCGCATCCTGCGTAGCGTGCATGCGGCTGACGCGGGAACGGTCATCAATCCCATGCAGTGCCGTGGGCAGGTGGAAGGCGGCGTGGCGCAGGCGATCGGCGCGGCGCTGTACGAGCACGTCGACGTCGCGGACGATGGGTCGGTGACGACCCGCGCGTTCCGCAGCTATCACATCCCGTCATTCGCGGATGCGCCGCGCACGGAAGTGCTGTTCGCCGAAACGTCGGACGCGCTCGGCCCGCTCGGCGCGAAATCAATGAGCGAAAGCCCGTTCAACCCCGTCGCCGCCGCTCTCGCCAACGCGGTGCGCGCGGCGACGGGCGTCCGCTTCGACACGCTGCTTCTGGCGGCCGACCGGATCTACGATCGGCTGCCGAAGGACATTGCAAGCGCGCCTTAGCCGCGCAGCGCGCGGGTCTCTTCGCGGTCGGTCCTCGCAGACTGGCGCCCGAAGCGCGGCCGCAAGCTTGATAGCCGGCTTTATGAGACACAGCCTCCGTTGGAACCATATCGTTCGGCTTGAGGTTCGGCTCCAGACCGCCGAAACGTCTTCGGCGAAGCGGTGTGGAGAACGACATGACCAAGACGCAGTCCAGGCTGACCGTGCCGATGATGGCGCTCGCCTTCACCCTGTCCGCCTCAGCGGGCGCGCTCGCCGGCGGCGGGAACATGAACCCCGCCGGCTCCGACCCCCAGCCCGATCCGCATCAGGCCGGCCAGTCCAGCGCCGGCACCGGGGAGCCGTCGCGCGCCTCCGGCGCCGACACCAAAGTGGACCGCATGGATGAGAAGAAGCTGGAGAACTCCGACCCGAAGAAGTCGGAGACCAAGAAGTCGCAGTGAGGGACTTCAGGCCTCGGCGAGCCCCTTCGTCCTGGAGCGCGTATAAGCGCTCGCCAGCCGCTCGAACGAGTCCTCGACAAGGCTGACATGCCTCAGCATGGCGGCGTGCGCTGCGGAAGCGTCGGCCGCGATGATCGCCTTGACGACGGCGCCGTGCTCGGCATGCGAGCGCGGCAGCCGCCCCGGCGTGTGGAACTGGGCGCGCCGGTAAGGCAGCAGGCGCTGCCGCAGGCCGCCGGCCATCTCCGCGAGCGGCCCGTTGTGAGCGCCCGCGTAGATCATGGTGTGGAAAGTGAGGTTCGCCGCGGCGAAGCCTTCCGGATCGTTGTGCGTGACGAAGGTCTCCATGGCGTCGTGATGCGCCTCGAGCCTGCGCCGCTCGAACGGCGTCATGCCGATGGCGGACAGCCGCGAGCAGGTGGCCTCCAATTCCGCCATGGCGCCGAAAAGTTCGGCGAGACCCTCGGCCGTCAGGCTCGCGACGACGGCGCCGCGCCGCGGGCGGACCTCGACGAGCCCGGAAGTCGCGAGCTGGCGCAGCGCCTCCCGAACCGGCGTCCGCGACACGCCAAACCTGTCCGCCAGCGAATGCTCGTCCAGCCGGTCCCCGGGCTCGAATTCGCCGGCGATGATCGCATCGGAGATATCGCGGACGAGGCGGTCCGTCCGAGTGCCGGAATCTGCGTCGATCGTGGCGTCCAGCATCGCGCCTCCGTTCGCGCCGATGGGTTCGTCTGGAATGCAGGATTCAGGCTTTGCATGCAAGGCGGCCGGTTTGGCACGCGGTTCGCCTGTCAGGCGCGAGGAAACGGCCGACGTTTGAGGGCCAATGACAAGAGGAGGCGATCGCCATGAACGGTCTCGGAGGACTGAACAAGTCGGAGAACGGCGTCGTGATCGGGCTGGTTCAACTGCAACTCCCGACCGTCGTCACGCCTGACGACTTGGCCGCCCAAACGAAGGTCATCGTCGAGATGGTCGCCAAGGCGCGGCGGAACCTCGGGACGATGGATCTCGTCGTGTTCCCTGAATATGCGCTTCACGGCCTGTCGATGGACGTCAATCCCGAGATCATGTGCCGGGTCGACGGACCGGAAGTCGCCGCCTTCAGGAAGGCATGCGTCGACAACCGGATCTGGGGCTGCTTCTCCATCATGGAGCTCAACCCCGGTGGCATGCCGTACAATACCGGGCTGATCATCGACGATGAGGGCGAGATCCGGCTCAACTACCGCAAGCTGCATCCATGGGTTCCGGTCGAGCCCTGGGAGCCGGGCGATCTCGGTATTCCGGTGGTCGAGGGGCCGAAAGGCGCGAAGATCGCGCTGATCATCTGCCACGACGGCATGTTCCCCGAGATGGCGCGGGAATGCGCCTACAAGGGCGCGGAGATCATGATCCGCACCGCCGGCTACACCGCGCCGATCCGCCAGAGCTGGCGCTTCACCAATCAGGCCAATGCGTTCCAGAACCTGATGGTCACCGCCAACGTCTGCATGTGCGGCTCCGACGGCTCCTTCGACTCCATGGGCGAGGGCATGATCGTGAACTTCGACGGGACGGTCATCGCCCATGGCGAGACCGGACGAGCCAACGAGATCATCACCGCCGAGGTGCGGCCCGACCTCGTGCGCGAGGCGCGCATCGGCTGGGGCGTCGAGAACAACATCTACCAGCTCGGCCATCGCGCCTATGTCGCGGTGAAGGGCGGCGCGCAGGACTGCCCCTACACCTTCATGCACGACATGGTGGCCGGAAAGTACCGGCTGCCGTGGGAGGACGAGGTCAAGGTCACCGACGGCACGTCCTGCGGCTTCCCCGCCGCGACGCGGCTTTACGGCGAGCGATTCAAGGACGCGGCCGAGTAGATTCGGCCTGTCGATCATGGCGATGCGGAGCGATCCGCGACTGTTTGAGAAGTGGGCCCGCGAGAGGGCCGAGCGAAGGAATTTGGCCGTGACGTTCTTTCTGAAGTCCGCGCTGGTCGCAGCCGGCGTCCTTGCAGGCGGCGCCGTCGCGCAGGGCGACCCGATCAATCGATACACGATCACCGGCCGCTCTTCGGCGGCGGCGATCGCTCAGGACGTGCCGCTCAACCAGACGCCCCGTCCGGCCGAGGCCGCCTCCTCCGGCTCGACGCCGACAGGCGCCGCCGTCGACGGTTCAGCTCCCGCCGCCGCGCCTGCCAAGCCGCGGGTGGTTCGCTACGGCTTGCTGGGATTGAGCTGGCGCACGGAATAGCGCGGCTCGTGAACGAGCGGCGCGTAGGTTCGCAGACGGCCTATCGCCGCGCTGCGAGGCCCGGCGCCTAAGTTCGGCGCAGCGCGCGGGCGACCCGGCGCGCCGGGCGACGCGATCAACCTGCTTTTTCGTTGCGGAAAGAGACTTTCCGGCGCTGGCGGCGGGCGCACGCCCGATTGGCCGGCGGAGCTAATCTTTGGGCGCCGGCGCCGATCATTCATGCATGCAAAAATCGCTTATTGCATGCAATCATCGCCTCGTCGGGTAGCGATCGGCGCGCAGGCTCCTCGCCGCGACGCGCCCAAGATCCGGCCCCGACATTGCATGCCAACTTGGAAACGACCGGTTTCGGATGGGCCGAGCCGGTTCACGCACAGCGCATGCCGTCGACGCGGACTCCCGCCGCCGCGCCCGGCTCGAGGGGATGAGACATGACCGATCTTGCGATCTCCCGCCGCAGCCTTCTGAAGACCTCGGCCGCCGGCGCCGCGCTCGGCCTCGTGGGGTGGCCGGCCTTCCCGACGCGGGTCCGGGCAGCGGCGACCACGATCGGCTTCATCTACGTCGGACCCAAGGACGACTTCGGCTACAATCAGGCCCACGCCGAAGGCGCCAAGGCGCTAAAGGCGCTGGACGGGATTGAACTCGTCGAGGAGGAGAACGTCCCCGAGACGGTCGACGTCCAGAAGACGATGGAGTCGATGATCAATCTCGACGGCGCCTCGCTGCTGTTCCCGACCTCCTTCGGCTATTTCGATCCGCACATGCTGGCAATGTGCAAGAAATTCCCCGACGTCCAGTTCCGCCACTGCGGCGGGCTCTGGGACAAGTCCAAGCACCCGACGAACGCCGGCTCCTATTTCGGCTACATCGCGATGGGCCAGTACCTGAACGGCGTGGTGGCCGGACACACCACCAAGTCCAAGAAGATCGGCTTCGTCGCCGCCAAGCCGATCCCGCAGGTGCTGAACAACGTCAACGCCTTCCTGCTCGGCGCCCGCGCCGTCGACCCGACCATCACCTGCCAGGTGATCTTCACGGGCGAGTGGTCGCTCGCGGTCAAGGAGGCTGAGGCCGTCAACGCGCTCGTGGATCAGGGCGCGGACGTCATCACCTGCCATGTCGACGGGCCGAAGGTGGTGGTCCAGACGGCCGCCAACCGCGGCGCGTTCGTCTGCGGCTACCACGCCAGCCAGGCGCCGCTCGCGCCCGAAAAGTACCTGACCGGCGCGGAGTGGAACTGGGCGACGGTATACACGATGTACGCCAAGCATCTGCTCGCCGGCGAGCCGCTGCCGAACTTCACCCGTGGCGGCATCCAGGACGGCTTCGTCAAGATGAGCCCGCTCGGGCCGGCCGTGAGCGAGCCCGCCCGCAAGCAGTTCGAGGCGACTCTCGCCGACATCAGGAAGGGCGGCTACGCGGTCATCAAGGGCCCGCTCAAGGACAACAGGGGCAAGGAGATCGCGGCCGTCGGCAAGGCGTTCCCCGAGACCGCGATCGAGCTCGAAAGCACGAGCTTCCTCGTCGAAGGCGTCCAGGGCTCGACGTCCTAACGCGGCCGGGCGGGGAGACGTCTCCATGGCCGACATGACCGCCTCCGACGTTCCGGCGCCGCTCGCGCCGCCAAGGCTCTCGGGCGCGCTCGCCTTCGCGGCGCGCCGCGCCGAGGGGATCGTCATTCCGCTCGCGGCCCTGATCGCCGGCATGGCGGTCTTCAGCCTCTTCCTGCTCGCGCTCGGCAAGTCGCCGGCCCAGTTCTTCGAGCTGATGTGGCGCGGCGGCTTCGGGTCCTGGTTCTCGGTGCAGAACGCGCTGCTGCGCGCGACGCCGCTGCTGTTCGCGGCGCTCTGCGTCGCGCTGCCAGCGCGGCTCGGCCTCACCGTGATCGGCGGCGAGGGCGCGATCGTGCTCGGCGGCGTCGCTGCGGCGGCCTTCGGGCATTGGCTGTCCGGCCTGCCCTCGCCGATCGTGATCTTCGCCATGGGTCTCGCCGCGATGATCGCGGGCGGGATCTGGATCGGGGCCGTCGGCGCGCTGCGCCACTATCGAGCCGTCAACGAGACGATCTCGAGCCTGCTGATGGCCTATATCGCCATCGCGCTGATGAACCAGCTGGTCGAAGGGCCGTTGCGCGACCCCGCCTCGCTGAACAAGCCCTCGACCCATCCGCTCGACGCCGCCTATCGGATCGGCCCGATCCCCGGCATGGACGTCCACTGGGGCCTAGCGGTCGGCGTGATCGCCTGCGTCGCCTGCTGGGTGTTGATCGACAAGACGCGCTGGGGCTTCGCCGCGCGGGTCGCCGGCGGCAACGTCCGGGCCGCCCAGATCCAGGGTCTCGCAGTCGGCCCGCTGATCGTCGGCTTCTGCGCGCTCGCAGGCGCGCTCGCGGGGCTCGCCGGCATGTTCGAGGTCGCGTCCGTGCAGGGCACGGCAAACGCCTCGCTTGCCATCGGCTACGGCTACGCCGGCATCCTGGTCGCATTCCTCGCCCGTCAGAACCCTCTCGGCTGCATTCCCGTCGCTTTCCTGCTCGGCGGCATCGCCGCCGCGGGCGGCCTGATCCAGCGCCGCATGGGGCTGCCGGACGCCACCATCCTCGTGCTCCAGGGCATGCTCTTCATCGTCGTGCTGATGAGCGACACGCTCTACGGCCGTTTCAAGGTCTTCAATCCCGACCGCTGGAAGAGGGCCGGCTGATGGAGAACGACATCGGCCTGTGGGGCGTGCCGCTCGCCATCCTCGGCGGCGCCATCCGCGTCTCCACCCCGTTCATCTTCGTCAGTCTGGGCGAGGCGGTGACGGAGCGCTCGGGCCGGATCAATCTTGGCCTCGAAGGCACGCTCGTCTTCGGCGCGATGGCGGCCTACGCGATCGCCGTCGAGACCGGCTCGCCCTGGGCGGGCGTGCTCGCCGCGATGGTCGCAGGCGCCGGCTTCGGGCTGCTCCACGGCTGGATCTGCTCCTTCCCGCGCGTCAACGACATCGCGGTCGGCATCGCCCTGATGCTGTTCGGCATCGGGATCGCGTTCTTCTTCGGCAAGCCGTACATCCAGCCTTCGGCGCCCAACCTCCCCGCCATCCCGCTGGGCGACTGGTCATCCCTGCCGCAGGTCCGCGCCGCCCTCAACGTCAACGTGCTGTTCCTGCTCGGCGCGGTGCTGGCGGTCGCGCTCTGGTGGGCGTTCAAGAACACCAAAATCGGACTGATCGTGCGGGTCGTCGGCGACTCGGCGGACTCGGCCCGCGCCATGGGCCTCTCGCCCACCGCCGTGCGCCTGTTCGCGACCGCCTTCGGCGGAGCGCTCGCGGCGATCGGCGGGGCCTATCTCTCGCTCTACTATCCCGGCAGCTGGAACGAGCGCATCTCCTCCGGCCAGGGACTGATGGCCGTCGCCCTCGTGATCTTCGCGCGCTGGAATCCGCTCGGCTGCTTCGCCGCCGCCATGCTGTTCGGCGGCGCGGGGGCGCTCGGGCCGGCGCTGCAGTCGGTCGGCGTCACGCAGGGCTACTACCTGTTCTACGCAGCCCCCTACATCCTCACCCTCCTCATCATGATCGCGACCTCCTCGCCCGGCCGGCAGCTCGCCGGCGCGCCGGGAGAGCTGTCGATCACGAAGTGACAGGAGCAGACGCCATGAACGCACACGCCCGCGTCGAGCAGCGCTTCGTCGAGTCCGATCCCTACCCCTGGCCCTACAACGGCGATCTGAGGCCGGAGAACACCGCCCTCATCATCATCGACATGCAGACCGACTTCTGCGCGCCGGGCGGCTATGTCGACGCCATGGGCTACGACCTGTCGCTGACGCGCGCCCCGATCGAGCCGATCAGGAAGGTCCTCGCGGCGATGCGGGCCAAGGGCTACCACGTCTTCCACACCCGCGAGGGCCACCGGCCGGACCTCGCAGACCTTCCCGACAACAAGCGCTGGCGCTCGCGCCGCATCGGCGCCGGCATCGGCGACCCCGGCCCCTGCGGCCGCGTGCTGGTGCGCGGCGAAAAGGGCTGGGACATCATCCCCGAGCTCTATCCGGTTGATGGCGAGCCCATCATCGACAAGCCCGGCAAGGGCTCGTTCTGCGCCACCGACCTTGAGATGATCCTCAAGCAGAAGCGCATCGACAACATCGTCCTCACGGGCGTCACCACCGACGTCTGCGTCCACACCACCATGCGCGAGGCCAACGACCGCGGCTTCGAATGCCTGATGCTGGAGGACTGCTGCGCCGCGACCGATCCCGGCAACCACGAAGCCGCGCTCAAGATGATCAAGATGCAGGGCGGCGTCTTCGGCGCGGTGGCGATGTCGGACGCCTTCGTGCGGGCGCTCGGGTGATGCGCTCGCGCCGCGCTGTGGTCCATCGCCTGCCGGCCAGCGGGCCGGACGACGTATCAGGCGTCGAAACGCTGTTCGACGGCGGCCTCGACCCCAAGAGCGTCGTCGCGGTGCTGGGGAAGACGGAGGGCAACGGCTGCGTGAACGATTTTACGCGGGGCTTTGCGGCGCGCGTGTTCGGCGACCTGTTCGAGCGCCGCGGCGCCGGCGAGGTCGCGGTCGTCATGTCCGGCGGAACCGAAGGCGCGCTCTCGCCGCACTGGACTGTGTTCGCGCGCGAGGACGTCGACGACGCGCCGACCGGCGCGCTCGCTGTGGGCATCGCGCGGACTGCCGACCTGCCGCCCGAACAGCTCGGCCGGCGCGGCCAGATCGAGATGGTGGCCGAAGGCGTCGGCCGCGCCATGGCGGACGCAGGCGTCACGGGCGCCGAGGACGTTCACTTCGTTCAGGTGAAATGCCCGCTGCTCACCGCCGCCCGCGTCGAGGACGCGGCCCGGCGGGGCGTCACGACCGCGACCGGCGACACGCTGAAGTCCATGGGGCTGTCGCGCGGGGCCTCGGCGCTCGGCGTCGCGGTGGCTCTCGGGGAGGTTGACGTCGATCACATCGACGACGAGGACGTCTGCAGCGGCTTCGATATGTTCTCGGGCCGCGCTTCCGCATCGGCCGGTGTCGAGCTCGACGGCCACGAGATCATCGTGCTCGGCATGTCCGAAGCCTGGTCAGGCCCGCTGACGATCGACCATGCCGTGATGCGCGACGCGATCGACGTAGCCTCGGTTCGGGAGGCTCGCGAGCGCATGGGCGACGGCGCGCTGGTCGCCGCGCTCGCCAAGGCCGAGGCCGACCCGTCGGGCCAGGTCCGCGGCCGCCGGCACGTGATGCTCGACGATTCCGACATCTCCTCGACCCGCCACGCCCGCGCCTTCGTCGGGGGCGCGCTGGCTGGCCTCTTCGGCGAAACCGAGATCTACGTCTCCGGAGGCGCCGAGCATCAGGGGCCGCCCGGCGGCGGCCCGGTCGCCATCATCCTCGACAGGAGCCGCTCATGAGCAAAGCCGTCGCGGTCGAGGCTGTCGGGATGACCATGCGCTTCGGCGCCTTCACGGCGCTCGACGACGTCTCGATCAAGGTCCCCGCCGGCACGTTCCACGCCTTGCTCGGCGAGAACGGCGCCGGCAAGTCGACACTGGTGAAATGCATGATGGGCTTCTACACGCCCACCGAGGGCCAGATGGTCGTGGACGGCAAGGAAGCCGTAATCGCGAGCCCCAAGGACGCCGACCGCCTTGGCCTCGGCATGGTCTACCAGCACTTCACGCTGGTGCCGTCGCTCACCGGCGCCGAGAACCTCGTGATCTCGCGCGAGGACGCGCCCAAGGTCATCGACTGGCGGTGGGAGCGGCGGCAGCTCGCCGACTTCATGGAGACGATGCCGTTCAAGATCCCGCTCGACCAGCCGGTGAGCGCGCTCGCGGCGGGGGAGAAGCAGAAGCTCGAGATCGTCAAGCAGCTCTATCTCGGCCGCCGCTTCATCGTGCTCGACGAGCCGACCTCGGTGCTTACGCCCAACGAGGCGGAGGAGATGCTCGGCCTCGTGCGCGGCATGACGAAGCGCGGCGACCTCACCGTCCTCATGATCAGCCACAAGTTTCACGAGGTGACGGCGTTCTGCGACGACGTCACCGTCCTCAGGAAGGGCAAGCGGACCGGCTCGGGCCGTATCGCCGATCTCGATCGAAAGACGATGGCGGCGATGATGATCGGCGACCAGCCGATCGCGACCCTCGACAGCCGCGCCGCGACGCCGGCCGAGGCCAAGCCGGTGCTGACGGTCACCGCTCTGAAGGCCAAAGACCGGACCGGCCTGAAGTCGATCGAGGTCGACGGATTGTCGGTCCGCGCGGGCGAGATCGTCGGGATCGCGGGAATTTCCGGCAACGGCCAGAAGGAGTTTCTCGAGGTGCTGGCCGGTCAGAGGATCCGCGAGGGCGGCGAGATCAGGGTGAAGGCGGCGCCCTACGCCTCGACGCGCGAGCAGTCCCGGAACCTCAACGTCCGCTTCATCCCCGAGGAGCCCCTGCGCAACGCCTGCGCGCCGAAGATGACGGTCGCCGAGAACATCTCGTTCCGGACCTTCGATCTTGGCCGGAACGGCAAGCCGGCGGCGTGGGTCAGCGCCCGTGCGATCCGCGCCTACGCGGCAAAGCTCATCGAGCAATTCAAGGTGAAGACGGCCTCGCTCTCCTCGCCGATCCAGTCGCTGTCGGGCGGAAATGTGCAGCGCGCGGTGCTGGCGCGCGAACTCACCGGCGACGTCGACCTGCTGATCGTGTCGAACCCCTGCTTCGGGCTCGATTTCGCGGCGGTCGCAGAAATCCGCGCCCGCATCATGAAGGCCCGCAACGGGGGAGCCGCCGTGCTCCTCATGTCAGAGGACCTGGACGAACTGATGGAGCTTTCGGACCGCATCCTCGTGATGTCGGACGGCGCCCTCGTCTACGAGACGCCGATCGCGACAGCCGACGTCCACGTGATCGGCGAGCACATGGCCGGGCATCACTGATGGCGCGTCCGCTTGCAGACCTGACGCTGGATCTCGCCTCGCTGAGGACGACCTATGCGTCGGGCGTGTCTCCCGAAGCGGTCCTCGACGAGGTCTTCGCCCGCATCGAGGAGTGCGGCGATCCGGGGATCTTCATCTCGCTCGCAGAGCAGGACGCGCTCCGCTCCGCCGCTCGGGCGCTGGGCGGCAAGTCCGACGGCCGACCGCTCTGGGGCGTTCCCTTCGCGGTCAAGGACAACATCGACGTCGCTGGGCTCGAGACCACGTGCTCGTGCCCGGGTTTCGCCTACCGCGCCGCGGAAGACGCCGTCGCGGTCGCGCGGCTGAAGGCCGCCGGCGGGATCGCGGTCGGCAAGACCAATCTCGACCAGTTCGCGACCGGGCTCGTCGGTCTCCGAACGCCCTACCCCGTCCCGCGCAACGCCGTCGATCCGGCGCTCGTGCCGGGCGGCTCGAGCTCGGGCTCCGCGGTCGCGGTCGCGCGCGGGCTCGTCGCCTTCGCGCTCGGCACCGACACGGCGGGCTCCGGCCGCGTGCCGGCGGGGCTGAACAACATCGTCGGACTGAAGCCCACGCTCGGAGCGATCCCGACCAAGGGCGTGGTGCCGGCCTGCAAGACGATCGACTGCGTTTCGGTCTTCGCGCTGTCGGTCGACGACGCCTACGCCGTGTTCTCCGCCATGGCCGGTTTCGAGCAGGCCGACCCGTTCTCGCGCGCGTTCCGGACGGCGCCGCTTGGACCGCCTCCCCCACGCTTCCGGGTCGGCGTCCCGACGCCCTCGACCCGCAGCTTCGGCGGCGATCCGGCGGCGGAAGCGGCCTATGAGGCGACGCTCGCCGACGTCCAGGCGCTCGGCGGCGAACTCGTCGAGCTCGATTTCGAACCCTTCTTCGCGGTCGCCGGACTGCTCTACAGCGGCCCCTTCGTCGCCGAACGCTACGAGGCGCTTCGCCGCTTCATCGAGACGAGCCCGGACGAGATCCACCCCGTCACCCGCCTCATCATTGAGGGCGCGCGGCGGTTCGACGCCGGCCAGGCCTTCGGCGGGCTCTACGAACTCGCCGCGATGAAACGCGCGCTCTCGATCCCGCTCGGTTTGGTCGACTGTCTGCTGGTGCCGACCTACCCCCGTCCGAGGACGGCGGCGGAAGTGCTGGAGCATCCGGTCGGCCTGAACAGCGAGTTCGGCACCTACACCAACTTCGTGAACCTCATGGATCTTTGCGCTCTCGCGGTCCCCGGCCGGCCGCGACCCGACGGACTGCCGGCCGGCGTCACGCTGATCGCCCAGGCCGGCGCGGATGCGCGGATCGCCGTGATCGGCGAGCGGCTCCACGAAATGGGCGGAACGCCGCTCGGCGCGCTCGGCTTGCCCGCGCCCGCAGCTCCGGAGCGCGCTCCGAGGCCGGCGCCGGACGAGATTGAGATCGTGGTGGTCGGCGCGCATCTGTCGGGCATGGCGCTCAACGGCGAGCTCACGCGCCTCGGCGCCCGCTTCCTCCGGATCGCCGACACTGCGGACTGCTACCGGCTGTACGCCCTGCCAGGAAAGGTCGCGCGGCCCGGCCTCGTCCGCGTCGGGGACGGCGCCGGGGCGGCCATCGCGACCGAGGTCTGGGCGCTGCCTTCGGACAAGTTCGGACCGTTCGTCGCCGGCGTGCCGGCCCCGCTCGGCGTCGGAACGCTTCGGCTCGCGGACGGCTCGACGGCGCTCGGCTTCCTCGCCGAAGCGGTCGCGACGGCGGACGCGGAGGACATCACCCGCTTCGGCGGATGGCGGGCCTATCAGCGCGCGCGGGCGGCGGCCTGATGAGCGAGGACGCGGACAAACTCGATGCACATCTCGACGCCGCGACCGCGTTGCTCGAGCTCCGCGTCGCGCCCGAGTGGCGCGGCTCCATCCTGTCCCATCTCGACGCGACCATGAAGGCCGCGCGCTTCGTCTCGGAGTTCCCGCTCGACGACGAGGTCGAGCCCGCGCCCGTCTTCGCGCCCGCCGCCCGAGAGGACGCCCTGTGACGGCGCCCGCGAAGTCGGATCGTCGCCGGGAGGGCCCGGCGGAACAAGCGGTCGCGGCAGCGTTGGCGCGGATCCGGTCGATCGACGGCCGCGTCGGCGCCTTCACCGACGTGACCGCCGAACGCGCCCTTGCGACGGCCCTTGCGCTTGACGACGGCGCTGTCTCGGGACCTCTCGCGGGCGTCGCCTTCGGGGTGAAGAACCTGTTCGACGTCGCCGGGCTCGCCACCCGCGCCGGCTCGAAGATCAATCGCGAGCTCGCGCCGGCCGGGCGCGACGCGGCGCTCGTCACCCGGATGGAAGCGGCGGGCGCGGTCCTGCTCGGCGCGCTCAACATGGGCGAATACGCCTACGACTTCACCGGCGAAAACGTCCACGACGGTCCGTCGCGGAACCCGCGCGACCTGACCCGGATGTCCGGCGGCTCCTCCGGAGGATCCGGCGCGGCGGTCGCGGCCGGCCTGGTCGACGTCGCGCTCGCCTCCGACACCAACGGATCGATCCGCGTGCCGTCCGCGCTATGCGGCTGCTTCGGGCTGAAGCCGACCTACGGCCGGCTGACGCGGGCGCGGACGTTCCCCTTCGTCCAGAGCCTCGATCACCTTGGACCGATCGCGCGCTCGACCCGTCTGCTCGCCCTCGCCTACGACGCGATGCAGGGCCCCGACCGCGACGACCCGGCCACGACCACGCGCGCGCCCGAACCCGCGGCGCCGTCGCTCGACGACGGCGCGGGCGGCCTCCGGATCGCGACGCTCGGCGGACATTTCGCGCGCGGCGGGGAGCCGGACTGCTTCGAGGCGGTCGCGCGCGCGGCGGCGTTTCTCGGGGCGGATCGCGTCGTCGAGTTGCCGGAGGCGGCGCGAGCGCGCGCCGCGGCTTACGTCATCACGGCGACCGAAGGCGCGGCCCTGCATCTCGACCGCCTGCGCGCGCGGCCGGATGACTTCGACCCCGCGGTGCGCGACCGGATGATCGCCGGCGCCACGATCCCCGCGCCCTATGTCGCAAAGGCGCAGCGCTTCCGCCGATGGTTCGCCGAGGCGGCGGCGCACGTCTTCGACGAGGTCGACGTGCTGCTCGCGCCGGCCACGCCCTGCCGGGCGCCGCGGCTGGGCCAGACGACGTTCACGCTCGACGGCGTCACGCTGCCGGTGCGGCCGAATCTCGGCGTGTTCACCCAGCCGATCTCCTTCATCGGCCTGCCGGTCGCCTGCGCGCCGGTGTTCCTCGACGACGGCCTGCCGCTCGGCGTCCAGATCATTGCAGCGCCGTGGCGCGAGGCTGACGCGCTCCGCGTCGCCCGCGCGCTCGAAACGGCTGGCGTGGCGCAATTCCGCGAGGCGAAGCTTTGAGCCAGTATCCCGAAGTCGACATCCCGGATGTGAAGGCCGAGGTCGAACAGGTCTTCGCGGCCTATGAGGCGGCGCTCACCGGCAACGACGTCGCGACGCTCGAGGCTTTGTTCCGCGACGACCCGCGCACGCTGCGCTACGGCGCGACCGAGAACCTCTATGGCATGGAGGAGATCCGCGCTTTCCGGCGGGGACGCTCGCCGAAGGGGCTCGAGCGTGCGCTCGAGAGGACGCAGATCACGACCTATGGCCGCGACATGGCGGTCGCGAACACGCTGTTCCGCCGTGAAGGGGCGCCCGGCAAGGTCGGCCGCCAGAGCCAGACCTGGGTGCGCTTTCCCGACGGCTGGAAGGTCGTCGCAGCGCATGTCAGCGTCATCGACGAGGATTGAGACGATGGCGACCATCGACGCCGAGCCGCAGCCGATAACGGTCGACCTCGCCCGGACCGCCCTCGTCATCATCGACATGCAGCGCGACTTTCTCGAACCCGGCGGCTTCGGCGAGACGCTCGGAAACGACATCTCGCTGCTCGCCGCGGCAGTCGCCCCCTGCCAGGCGGTGCTCGCGGCGGCGCGGGCGGCCGGCATGCTGGTGATCCACACCCGCGAGGGGCATCGGCCGGACCTGTCCGACGCGCCCAAGGCGAAGGTCGAGCGCGGCGAGCCATCCTTGAGGATCGGCGCGGAAGGGCCGATGGGGCGCATCCTGGTCCGGGGCGAGCCCGGCCACGACATCATCGCGGCTCTGGCCCCGGCGCCCGGCGAGCCGGTCATCGACAAGCCCGGCAAAGGCGCGTTCTACCAGACCGATCTCGAGCTGATGCTGCGGAACCGCGGCGTCGATACGTTGCTGGTGTGCGGCGTGACCACCGAGGTCTGCGTCAACACCACGGTCCGGGAGGCCAATGATCGCGGCTACCGCTGCGTCGTGCTGGACGATTGCTGCGCCTCGTACTTCCCCGAATTCCACGACTACGGGTTGAAGATGATCAAGGCGCAAGGCGGCATCTTCGGCTGGGTGTCGAGCTCGCGGGCCGCGATCGCAGCCATCGCCGCGACGCAGGCCTGAGAAACTCACCCGTCATCCTCGGGTCTGACCGGAGGATCCATCGGCCGGGGACGCGGCCGGCAAGGTGGATGCCCGGGTCAGGCCCGGGCACGGCGACCGGTGTCTCGGCCAGCTTCGCCCTCGATCCCGCATCTCCCACAAATAAAAAGGGCCGGCGGAGAACCGCCGGCCCAAGAAGTCGGGAAGGAAGAGAGAGGCGGAAATCAGAAGCGGATCACAGCCAGAGCCTGGAAACGGCTCTCGTCGACCTTGGAGCCGAGCTTGTTCACCCAGAGCTGGTATTCGGTGCCGAGGAAGAACACGTCCTTCTTGCCGGTCAGGGCGTAGCCGGCGTCCCAGCGCAGCTGCGGCTGGGCGAGGAACCAGTCCTTCTGCTTGATCCTGAAACCGTCGACGTTGGTTTCCTTGTTCGCCGTGTACTCCCAGTGGCCTTCGAAGCTGAAGAACTGGCCTGCGATCGAGAACGGCGCAGCGAAGGAGTTGTCGAACTGCCAGCCGTCCTTCTGGCGGCCGTTCGGGCCCTTCTTGTCGCTGTCGTCGATGAGCGCGGTGAACTGGGTGCGGAAGAAGGCGAAGCCGGGCATCTTCCAGTCGACGTACACGCCCGGCAGGTAGCCCCGGTAGTTGGCGTCCGCGTCCGCATTGATGCCGGCTACCACGCCGACGTCCTTGATGAAGCCGTCGCCGTAGTTGACGCCGAGAAGCTTCGAGGACGAGAAGTAGGCGTAGAATTCGCCGTAGGCGTCCTGATCGTTGAAGCCGTCCTTCTTCCGGTCGTCGAGGAAGTCGACGAAGAAGAACACGTCGCCGAACACCCAGCTGGAGGCGTGCTGCAGGGTGACGATCGGCGTCCAGTTGGCGTCGCCGCCGCCGGGTACGAACGGGTTCTTCAGCTTGCCGAGCTGGAACTGGATCTCGGTCGTTGAGAAGGTGAACGGTGCGGGCGCAGCCGGAGCCGGCTCGGCGATGTCGGCGGCGAAAGCTCCCGCGGCGCCGGAGAGCAAGGCGGCCGCGGTCAGCAGTCCGGTCGCCCAAGTCTTAGTGAAGCGAGTCGCACAAGTCATAGTGCAGATTTCCCCGTCAAGACGTACTTCGTCCTTCCGGCGCAAGTCTTGTCGCGCCGGTGCTGACACAAAATGACATCGACCCCCGATGCTTGGACGAAGGTCACATGGCGCGACCAGAGGGTCAATATGACGGGGACGTGAAGTTCTTAGTGATACAGCAGTGTATCCAATCAATCACAATGACGTAAAAAGAGGCGAGATAGCGCTATTCTTGACTGAAAGCTGCACAGACTTGATTCAGCGCCTCTCAAATTGAGAGACCGGCGCCCTAATTCGCGCCATCCATCAGTTGGCGCGCAAGCAAGGCGTGCCGCTCCAGCGTCAGCTCGCGGTCGACCGTGACGCAGCGGCCACGCTCGACGGCGACGCGGCCGTTGACGACGACGAGGTCCGCGCGCCCCGGACCGCAGAAGACGAGCGCGGCGACGGGGTCCCACTGGGCGCCCGAGAAGGCGACGTCGCGCATGTCGAAGGCGGCGAGGTCCGCCGCCTTGCCCGGCGCCAGCGCGCCGATGTCGTCGCGTCCGAGCGCCGACGCCCCGCCGAGCGTCGCGAGTTCGAGCGCCTGGCGGGCGGTGAGCGCGTCGCCGCCTTTCGCGACCCGTTGCAGCAGCAGCGCCTGCCTCGCCTCGTTGAGCATGTGGCCGGAATCATTGGAGGCGGAGCCATCGACCCCGAGCCCGACCTTCACGCCCGCCGCCATCATCTCGCGCACTGGCGCGATCCCGCTGCCGAGCCGCATGTTCGAGCACGGGCAGTGCGCAACGCTGGTGCCCGTTCGCGCGAACAGGCCGATCTCCTGCGCGTCGAGCTGGACGCAGTGGGCGTGCCAGACGTCCGGCCCGCACCAGCCGAGTTCTTCCGCATAGGCGCCCGGCCGCGCGCCGAAGGTGGCGAGCGAATAGGCGACGTCCTCGACGTTCTCGGCCAGGTGTGTGTGGAGGCCGACGCCGTAGCTCCGCGCCAGCTCCGCGGAATCCCGCATCAGCTCGCGGCTGACGGAGAACGGCGAGCACGGCGCCACCCCGACCCGCACCATCGAGAACGGCGCCGGATCGTGGAACGTCTCGATCACCCGCCGGCAATCCGCGAGGATCGCGTCCTCGTCCTCGACGAGCGCGTCGGGCGGCAGGCCGCCCTTCGACTCGCCGATGCTCATCGATCCACGCGTCGGATGGAAGCGCACGCCGATCTCGACCGCCGCCTCGATGGAGTCGTCGAGCCGCGCGCCGTTCGGAAACATGTAGAGGTGATCGGAGCTCGTCGTGCAGCCGGTCTCCAAGAGCTCCATCAGCCCGACGAGGGTCGAGACCCGGATGTGCTCCGGGCCCATTCGTCCCCAGATCGGGTAGAGCGTCTTCAGCCAGCCGAACAGCAGCGCGTCCTGCGCCGCCGGGACCACGCGCGTCAGGTTTTGGTAGAGATGGTGGTGCGTGTTGACGAGGCCGGGGATCACGACCCGGCCCGTCATATCGAGAACCAGATCGGCGATCTCCGGCAGTTCGGAGGTCGCGCCGACCTGCTCGATCACCCCGTCGCGGGCGAAAAGCGCCCCATCGGGGATTTCGCGCCGCGTCTCGTCCATCGTGACGAGGACGTCGGCGTGACGGATCAGCAGCGTCGACAAGCCTCAGTTCCTCCGGCGCAAGGCGCAGCCAGTCGTTTCCGCGTCATGCCCGGGCTTGACCCGGCATCCATCCTCTTGGCCCAAGTTCTCTTGGCCCAAGTTCTCTTGGCCTAAGTCATCTTGGCCCAAGTCATCTTGGCCAAAGCGATGGATTGCCGGGTCAAGCCCGGCGATGACGGCGGCGGCATGGATCATGACGCCCCTCACACATGCTCCGCCGTCGCCGCGGCGGACGCCGCATGCGCTTTCGCCTCCTCGGCGTCTGCGAGGCCGTTGAAGAACAGGTTGAGCAGCACGGAGACGACGGCGGCGAGAAGGATGCCGGATTCGAGGAGCGGATGCAGCACGTCCGGCAGGTTCCTGAAGAAAGTGGGCGCGACCATCGGGATCATGCCGAAGCCGACGGAGATCGCGACCACGAACATATTGAAGCGGTTCTTGTCGAAGTCGGCGTTCGAAAGGATCCGCACGCCGGTGGCGGCCACCATGCCGAACATCACGATTCCCGCTCCGCCGAGCACCGGCTGCGGAACGGCCTCGACAAGCGCCGCTGTTTTCGGCAGCAGCCCGAGCGCGAGCATGATGCAGCCGCCCGTCACCGTCACCCAGCGCGACCTGACGCCGGTGACGCCGACCAGCCCGACGTTCTGCGAGAACGAGGTGTAGGGAAAGGTGTTGAACAGCCCGCCGAGGATCGTGCCGACACCGTCGGCGCGCAGGCCACGCGTCAGGTCCTTCTGGTCGAGCTCCTTGCCGGTGATTTGGCCGAGCGCGAGGAACATGCCGAGCGACTCGATCATCACCACCAGCATGACGATGCACATCGTCGCGATCGGCACGAGATGAAACTGCGGCACGCCGAAATGGAACGGCGTGATCAGCGACGTCCACGAGGCCGCCTCGACCTTCTCGAAATGCATCAGGCCGAAGATCGCGGAGAATGCGGCGCCCGCCACGATGCCGAGCAGCACCGCGATGTTCGAGACGAAGCCGGCGCCCCAGCGGATCAGCCCGAGGATGAAGAGCAGCGTGAAAAGCGCGACGACGAGGCCGAGCGTCTGGGCGTAGGCGGGGTTGGGGAACGCGCCCGGCGCGGCCTCTCCGGGAATGACCTTGGTGATCGTCGGCAGGCCGCCGCCTGCCCAGTTGATCGCCACGCGCATCAGCGAAATGCCGATGACCAGGATGATCGTGCCGGTGACGACCGGCGGGAACAGCGGAAGAAGCCGGCTCACGAACGGCGCGACCAGCACGCCGAAGACGCCGGCAGCGATCACCGAGCCGTAGATTCCGAGCAGGCCGATCTCCGGCGCCGCCGCCATCGACAGCATCGGCCCCACCGATGCGAAGGTCACGCCCATCATCACCGGCAGGCGTATGCCGACGCCTGGAAATCCGAGCGACTGGCACAGCGTCGCCAGCCCGCAGGCGAACAGGTCGGCGCTGATGAGGAAGGCGACATCCTCGGGCGGCAGCTTCAGCGCCCTGCCGATGATGAGCGGCACCGCCACCGCCCCGGCGTACATCACGAGCACGTGCTGCAATCCGAGAGTTATGAGCCTCGGGGCCCCGACCACCTCGTCGACCGGATGCGCGGTTGATGACATGCCCGTTCCTCGGCGCTGCGCAGAGGCGTTGGATACAAGGCGCATGCCAGCTGCTGGTCAGAGCGCCGGACGGTCCGCTCCGATCGCCGACAGGGCCGCTAGCGCGATCTCGATGTCGTCCTCGTCCGAAGCGGAACCGATCCCGACGCCGCCGACGCATGCGCCGTCGAACATGACGGGCAGGCCGCCCGCCATGTCGGTGATCCGCCCCCCCGAGGCGAAAGCGAGACCGCTTGCGATCTCCGACGGGATCTTTGTCGTCGGCCGGCGATGCGAGGCGGCGGTTTGCGCCTTGGCGCGGGCGGTTTCGATCGACAGGAACTTGGCCCCGTCCATGCGGACCATCGCGAGATCGACGCCGCTCTCGTCGACGATCACGACATTGACCGGCGCGCCCAGCCGGGTCGCGGCGGCCACCGCGGACTCGATCATGGCGAGCGCGCCGGCATGCGTGATCTTCAGGGCGGGACGCAGCGCTTTCGGAGCGCTCACGTCAGAGAGCTTTGCACGCCCTCGACGAGGAAGGAGGCGGCGTCGAGCTCGGGCGCGTAGTTGCCGTAGCTCTGGCCGGCCCCCAGCACCGTCGCGCCCTTGTTGTCCTTGACCGGGCCGACATAGATCGGCTTGCCCGCGACAAGATCGGCGACCGCCGCGTCGGCGGCCTTGCGCGCCTCCTCGGTCGCGCCGGCGCCATACGGCGTCAGGCGGACCATGTCCTTGTCGAACCCGCCCACGGCGACGTTCGGCAACGGCTTTCCGGCCGCGAGCAGCTCCGCGAACTCCTTGTAGATCGTCTCGTATTTCAGCTCGGCGCCGGTGACGAAGCCCTTCGGCGCGAGCGAGGCCTGCGAGGCGTTGTGCCCGCACGCCTTGACGCCGCGCCCCTCCGCCGCCTGGACGATCACCTTCGGGCTGTCGACGTGGCAGGCGATGAGGTCGCAGCCGGAGTCGACCAGCGTGTTGGCGATCTCCGCCTCACGGACGGGCATCGACCAGTCGCCGGTGAAGACGAGCCTGACGGTCGCGTTCGGATTGGCCTTGCGCGCGCCGAGCGTGAACTGGTTGATCGACCGCAGCACGATGCCGATCGGCTTCGCCGCGATGAAGCCAAGCTTGCCGCTCTTCGACGAATAGCCCGCCGCGACGCCCGAGGCGTAGTGCGCCTGGTCGAGCGAGGCGAAATAGCCGCCGAGGTTCATCGGATGCTTGTCGGCGCTCCACAGCGTCGTGGGATGCCGGAACTGGACGTCCGGATATTTCTTCGCCAGATCTATCATGAACGGGTTGAAGTAACCGAAGGACGTGCCGAAGATCAACTTCGCCCCGTCGAGCTCGATCATCGACTGCATGGTCTTGACCACGTCGATGGTCTCGGGAACGCGCTCCTCCTCGAGGACCTTCACGCCCCGCGTCTTCTTCAGCGCGTCGATCGCGACGGCGTGCGACTGGTTCCAGCCGAAGTCGTCGCGCGGCCCGACATAGACCACGCCGACCACCAGATCTTCGGCCGCCGCGGCGGCGCGCGGCTTGAGCCCGACGGCCGCCGTCCCGAGAGCCGCCGCGCCGATCTTGAGAGCGCCGCGGCGGCTCAGCCCGCCCGTAAGAAAGTCATGCGTCATCGTTGTGTCCCCCGAATGTCCAACGGTCGCCGCGCTCAGACGCGTCCTGCGAAAATGTCCTTCTTCACCACCGCGTGGACGCCCCAATTGCCATCCACCACCTGCGTCACGCCGAAATCGACCCCAATCGACATCAGCGAGATCGCCTCGTCCTCGGTGAGCTTCTGAGTGGTCATCAGGAAGTGGCGCATCTTGCGGAAGGCGTCGCGCATCGCGAGGTCGATTGACGACTTGCCATAGATCGCCGACTGCGCTTCCGGCCCCAACTCCCTCAGGTAGTTGGCGAAGGAGAAGCCGTGGACGAGCCACTCGTCCTTTGTCTCGAGCATCGGATAGTCGAGCGCCTCGAGCGGCGTGCCGGTCAGATCCGCCTTCTTGTGCAGGATCAGCTGGAAGACGCCGGTCAGCGAGCACTCGATCGCGGTGCCGCAGAGCTCGCTGTCGCCCTGGCTCGCATGCGGGTCGCCGACCGACAGCAGGCCGCCCTCGACGGCGACCGGGTAGTACATCGTCGCTCCTTTGCCGATGCGCCAGTTGTCGATGTTTCCGCCCACCCAGTTCGGCGGGATGGTGTCGACGAAGTCGACCTCGGCCGGCGCGAGGCCGAGCGTGCCGAAATGCGGCCGGATCGGCACGCGCACGCCTTTCAGCACGTCGAACTGGCGGCTGGTCTTCGAGTGGTCCACGGGCACGCCCGGATAGTCGATCGTCTCGTGCGTCACGCCGAACGGGTCGGTCTGCGGGACCCATTTGAAGTTGTAGACCGCCTGCGCCCAGCTCTTCGCGCCGGACGTGTCGACCTCGTAGATCGTGATCACCTCGCGCTTGTCGCCGCCGAGGAGGTCCTTGTAGTGGAAGCCCCACCAGGCGGCGGCGTTGGAGCCGAAGCTCTTGCCGGGAAATTTGGCGTTGGCGCAGGGGCGCGGCGCGCAGTCGAGGATGCGCACCTCGAGCACGTCGCCGGGTTCGGCGCCCTTCACATAGACCGGACCGGTCATGACGTGGACGCCCTGGCCTTCGCCGGATCCCTTCTTGTAGACTTTGGGGTCGGTCGGCCCGGCGCCGCGGCGGTCGACGCCCTTCTTGTCCTTGGTCCAGAGGAAGACGCTTTCAGCGCCCTCGTCGCCCTCGACCATGCGCTCGCGATCATCGCAGGCATGGTGCGTCAGGGTCTCGATGGTGACGATGTCGCCGCTGTCGCACTCGACGCGCGGCTTGAGCGTCTTCGAGAAGTAGCCCCAGTGCACGGTGTCGGCGTTCGCCGGCAAATAATGATGCTTGCGCTCGGCCGGGGCCTTCGCCGCCGTCGCCTGCGCGAGCGCGGGCGTGACCAATGAGGCGCCCCCGGCCGCGAGCGAGGCGAGACCGCCGGCCGCGACGAAGCCTGATTTCAGGAAGCTCCGCCGCTCGGCGTCGAGGTCACGCCTCAGCGCATCGTAATGCAGCCGAAATTCTGGGCAGGACGGATCGTCGCCTTGGCACATAAGGTCGTCTCTCTCGGAGTTGGGCGGTCAAACCCGCGGGAGCGGACGCCCCCGTCTCTTTCCGTGAGCAAACCCGGCGCCATCTGGCGCGCCACGCCGAGAGGCGCGCCAAAAAAGCCAGCAAGGAGGGACGCCATGCCCAAGGAAATCTTCGTGTCCTACGGGATCGACGTCGACGCGGTGGCGGGCTGGCTGGGCTCATACGGCGGCGAGGACAGCCCGTGCGACATCTCCCGCGGCGTCTTCGCCGGCCGCGTCGGCTCGCCTCGGCTGCTGAGGCTGTTCGACAAGTGGGGGATCCGCACGACATGGTTCATCCCCGGCCATTCGATCGAGACCTTCCCGGACGAGATGAAAGCGGTGGCGGCAGCCGGCCACGAGATCGGCATGCACGGCTACAGCCACGAGAACCCGATCGCGATGACGCCGGACCAGGAGGAAGCGATCTTCGACAAATGCGTCGAGGTCATCGCCGATCTGTCAGGCCAGGGGCCGCGCGGCTACGTGGCGCCGTGGTGGGAGTTCGGGCCGAAGACGAACGAGCTGCTGAAGAAGAAGGGCGTCCGCTACGACCACTCGCTGATGCACAACGACCATCACCCCTACTATGTGACGGTCGGCGACCAGTGGACCAAGATCGACTACTCGCAGCATCCCTCGGCCTGGATGAAGCCGTTCGCATCCGGCGAGGAGACCGACCTCGTCGAGATCCCCGCCTCCTGGCACCTCGACGACCTGCCGCCGATGATGTTCATCAAGGCGGCCCCGAACAGCCACGGCTTCGTCGATCCGCACGTCATCGAGCGGATGTGGCGCGACCAGTTCGACTGGGTCTACGAGAACTACGACTACGCGGTGTTCCCGCTGACGATCCACCCGGACGTTTCTGGCCGACCGCACGTGCTGCAGATGCACCAGCGGCTCTACGACCACATGCGCGCCCACGACGGCGTCAAGTTCGTCGCGATGGAGGAGATCGCCGAGGATTTCGCGAAGCGCTTCCCGCGTTCCGGAAACGCCCGGCCGCAATCCTGAGGACTGGATCGGCGGACGGCGTGCTTCGAGACGTCCGCTCGCGCGGGCTCCTCAGCATGAGGGACGTCGGAGGATGCCAGATCATGGACCGCAAAGCGCCAACCTCCCTCATGCTGAGGAGCGGCCCGCAGGGCGCGTCTCGAAGCACGCATTCCGTTGATGCAACTCTGAACCGATAGGGAGCGACTGCATGTGCGGGCTCTGCGGATCCTTCGCCCACGGACACTGGAGCGACGGCGTCGCGTCGGCCTCTGCGACGCCCGCCGCCGAGCGCGCGCGGCGCGCCAGCGTGGCGAACGCGGCTCTCGCGCCATACGGCCTCGCTCTCAAACCGTGGGGCACGCGCTACGTGCTCGCCTCGCGCACCGGCCGCCAGAGCGTCGTCGACGGGTTCGGCAACCTCTGGCCCGCCGCCGAGCGGATGCTCGGCCGAGCCTGCGATCCGCTCGACGAGGCCGTGATCGCGCGTTTGGAGCGAAGCGGCCGATGACGGGGCGGCTTCCGGTCGACGTCGTCACCGGCTTTCTCGGCGCCGGCAAGACCTCGCTGCTGCGTCGGCTGTTGAAGGGGCCGGAGCTCGCCGGCGCCGCGGTCCTCGTCAACGAGTTCGGCGAGATCGGCCTCGATCACCTGCTGCTGGAGCGCATCGACGGCGACGTCGTCCTGCTGAAGAGCGGCTGTGTGTGCTGCACCGTGCGCGGTGACCTGAAGGCCGCGGTGGAAGGCCTGCTCGGCCGCCGCGCGCGCGGCGAGATCGCGTTCGACCGGATCGCGATCGAGACGACGGGGCTTGCCGACCCGACGCCTGTGGTCGCGACCATCGTGTCGGATGCGGCGCTGAAACATCGGCTCGCGATGGGCGCCGTCATCTGTGTGGTCGACGCTCTGAACGGCGCGGAGACGCTCGACGCCCACGAGGTCTCGCTGCGTCAGGCGGCGGCCGCCGACCGGATCGTGATCTCCAAGGTCGATCTCGCCGGCGCGGAGACGACGAGGGCGATCGAGGCGCGGCTCCGCGCGTTGAACCCTTCGGCGGACATCCTCCTGCTCGACGAGACCTCTGCCCCGCCGGCGCTCTGGCTCGGCCGCTCGGACGACAGGCCGATCAGCCGCTGCGTCGCGGACCAGCCTGCGGCCGAGCCCGGTCACGGCGCCCACGCCTTCCTGCTGGAAGCCGACCGTCCGCTGGACTGGGCCCGGTTCGGCCTGTGGCTGTCCATGCTGCTCCATCGCCATGGCGGGGACATCTTGCGGCTGAAGGGCGTCATCGAGATCGAGGGCGTCACGGCGCCGGTCGCGATCCAGGGCGTGCAGCGCGTCGTCCATGCGCCCGAGCACCTCGACGCGGCGTGGCCGCCAGGCGAGCGTCGCTCGAGTCTGGTCGTCATCGCGCGCAACATCGACCCCGAGCGCGTCGAGCGCTCGTTCCGGGCGTTCGCAAGCTCACCGATCGTGGCTCCCAGTTGCGCGATTCCGGCCTGAACGCGGCGCGCCCGCAGGCGGCTGCCTATCTTTTGGGCTAAGCCCAGTTCACAGTCGCGCGACACGGCCGATGCCGCGCCAGACCGACCGCCTTGGCACGTCCGTTGCTCATTGTCTGGGCCGAAGCGCTTCGGAGCCGAGCTTGACGAACGCCGCCACGATCGACCTCGCCTCATTGACCAAGAAGTACGGCGACGACGCCGTCGCGGTCGACTCCATCAGCCTCAAGATCAAGGCCGGGACCTACTGCTGCCTGCTCGGCCCGTCCGGCTGCGGCAAGACGTCGACGCTCCGGATGATCGCGGGGCACGAGACGGTGACGTCCGGCGACATCCGCCTCGGCGACGTGGTGGTGACGGACCTGCCGCCGGCCAGGCGCTCGACCTCGATGATGTTCCAGTCCTACGCCCTGTTCCCGCATCTCGATCTCGTCGACAACGTCGCCTTCTCGCTGAAGATGAAGGGCGTCGCGAAGGCCGAGCGCCGCGCCAGAGCGCTCGAGATGCTGAAGCTCATGCATATCGACCAGTACGCGTCCCGGCGGCCGGCGCAGCTTTCGGGCGGCCAGCAGCAGCGCGTCGCCCTCGCCCGCGCGCTGATCACAAGTCCGCAGGCGCTGCTGCTCGACGAGCCGCTGTCGGCGCTCGATCCCTTCCTCAAGGTGCGGATGCGCCAGGAGCTGAAACGGCTGCAGCGGCAGCTCGGCGTCACCTTCGTCCACGTCACCCACAGCCAGGAAGAGGCGATGGCGCTCGCCGACCTGGTCGTGATCATGTCAGACGGGCGCATCGAGCAGGCGGGCGAGCCGCGCGAGATCTTCCACCGGCCGGCGACAGCGTTCGTCGCGCGCTTCATGGGCGAGCACAACGTGCTCTCCGGCAAGGTGACCGCGCTCGACGGCGAAGGCGCGGTGATCGCCGCGCCCAACGGCGCCTCGTTCCGCATTCCATCCGCGCCGCATCTCGCGATCGGAGAGCCGGCCGAGGCGGCCGTGCGCCGGGACCGGATCACGATCGGCGAGAGCGCGACGCCCGGCCTCGGCTTCACCGGCCATGTCCGCAACGTCGAGTACCGCGGCGGCTCGATGAAGGTGACGCTCGATGCGCCAGGCGTCGAAGATTTCACCGTCTACGCCGAGGAGAGCGCCTTCGACAAAGCGCCCCACGAGATCGGACAGGCGGTCGCGCTCTCCTGGGCGCTCGCCGACGTGCATGTCCTCAAACCGACAGCCCACTGACTTTTAAGGAGACGACCGCCATGACCGACACGACGGAAACGCCGCTCGGCCTTGACCGCCGAAACCTCCTCAAGACGGGCGCGGCCGCGGCCGGCGTCGCCGCGGGCTCCGGCGCAATCACGGGCTTCCCGACCATCTGGGCGCAGAACATCAAGGACGTGACGCTGCGCCAGTTCGGCACCGGCGTTTCCAACCTCAACGCCATCGCCGAGAAGGTGAAGGAAGACCTCGGCTTCACCCTGCAGATGACGGCGCTGGACTCGGACAGCGTCACCCAGCGGACAGTCACGCAGCCGAACAGCTACGACATCGCCGATATCGAATACTGGATCTGCAAGAAGGTGTTCCCGACCGGCGCGCTGCAGCCGATGGACGTCAAGAAGATCAAGTACTACGACCAGATCGTCCCGATCTTCACCACCGGCAAGCTCACGCCCGAAAGCACGATCGCGCAGGGCACCGCCCCGCACACGGTGACCTTCGTCGAGGGGCCCGGCGCCAAGACCTTCGCGAAGGAGCCGACGCAGTGGATGACGCTGATCCCGACCATCTACAACGCCGACACGCTCGGCATCCGGCCTGATCTGGTCGGCCGGCCGATCGGGAACTGGAAGGACATCCTCGACCCCAAGTTCAAGGGCAAGACGTCGATCCTCAACATCCCCTCGATCGGCATCATGGACGCCGCGATGATCTGCGAGAGCGCAGGGCTCATCAAATACGGCGACAAGGGCAACATGACCGAGGAGGAGATCGACAAGACGATCGCCGTCCTGATCGAGGCCAAGAAGGGCGGCCAGTTCCGCGCCTTCTGGAAGACCTTCGACGAGAGCGTCAACCTGATGTCCTCGGGCGAGGTGATCATCCAGTCGATGTGGTCGCCGGCGGTGACCGCCGTGAAGTCGAAGGGCATTCCTTGCGTCTACCAGCCGCTCGCGGAAGGCTACCGCGCCTGGGGCGGCGGGCTCGGCATCGGCAAGAACGTCAAGGGCATCGTCCTCGACGCGGCCTACGAGTACATCAACTGGTACCTGTCCGGCTGGTGCGGCGCCTATCTCAACCGGCAGGGCTACTACTCGGCGTGCCTGTCGACGGCCAAGCAGCACATGAGCCCCGAGGAATGGGCCTTCTGGATGGAAGGCAAGCCCGCCGCCGCCGAGATCAAGTCGCCGGACGGCAAGCCGATCGAGAAGGCCGGCGCGGTGCGCGACGGCGGCTCCTTCGAAGAGCGCATGGGCAAGGTCGCCTGCTGGAACGCCGTCATGGACAAGGACCGCTACATGGTCCGCAAGTGGAACGAGTTCATCGCGGCGTGAGCGGGTTTCCGGCTCATATGGCGCGCCGCTTCCGCCCCCCTCTCCCGCTTGCGGGAGAGGGTAAGGGTGAGGGTCTGTCGGGAAGCGCCCCCGAGGCCGGACGCCTCCTCATCGCTACCTTCTCCCGCGACCGGGAGAAGAGAACCCGATCGTTAGGCCAAGCTCGATGAGCGTCGCCGCAGAAGCTGCTCCCGCAGCCGTCTCCGACGCGCCCGCGCCGAAAAGACGCCGCCGCGCCCCGCCGTTCGCCCCCTATCTGCAGGCCATGCCGCTCGGGCTGATCCTCGGCGCGTTCCTGCTGCTGCCGATCGCGGCGATCGTGATCGTCAGCTTCTGGGACTACGACAGCGTCCAGATCTACCCGGCCTTCGTCACGCTCAACTATGCCGAGACGCTCGGCTCCTGGGTCACCTGGTCGACCCTCCTGAACACGCTGAAGTTCGTCGCGATCGTCTGGGCGATCACGCTCTTCGTCGGATTCTGGGTGGCCTATTTCCTCGCCTTCCACGTCCGCACCTCGAAGATGCAGACGCTGCTGTTCCTCGTCTGCACCGTGCCGTTTCTCACCTCGAACATCATCCGGATGATCTCCTGGGTGCCGTTCCTCGGCCGCAACGGGCTGCTGAACTCGGCGCTCGTCGAAGCCGGGATCGTGCCGGCGCCGCTCGAGTTTCTTCTATTCTCGGAGTTCGCCGTCGTGCTCGCGATGGTGCACCTCTATTCGCTGTTCATGGTGACGCCGATCTTCAACACGCTGGTGCGCATCGACCGGTCGCTGATCGAAGCGGCGCGGGACGCTGGGGCCAACGGCTTTCAGATCCTCTGGAACGTCATCATCCCGCTGGCGAAGCCCGGCATCGCGATCGGCTCGATCTTCGTCATCACGCTGGTGCTCGGCGACTTCATCACCGTGCGCTTCATGTCCGGCGGCCAGTCCGCCTCGATGGGGCTGATGATCGCGAACCAGATCTCGCTGCTGCAGTATCCGGCGGCTGCCGCCAACGCGGTCGCGCTGCTCGTGCTGGTGCTCATCATGATGGCCGCGATCCTCAGGATCGTGGACATCCGGAAGGAGCTGTGATGCAGGCCGACCGCCGCACGCTCGAGTTCTATCTGCTGGCCGCCTTCTTCGGCCTGTTCGTGCTGTTCCTGTACGGCCCGCTCTCGACCATCCTGCTCCTGTCCTTCCAGGGACCGAACGGCGGCCTCACCTTCCCGATGAACGGGGTCTCGCTGCGCTGGTTTCAGAACCTGTTCGAGACGCAGGCCGTCGGCGACTTCGGCGGGTCCTTCTCCCGTTCGCTCATGCTCGGACTGATGGTGATGGCGACCACCGTCGTGGTCTCGTTGCTTGCGGGGCTCGCCTTCCGGCGCGGCTTCCTCGGCGCGACGCCGCTGTTCTACCTCACGATCTCCAGCCTCGTGGTGCCGTCGATCCTGATCAGCCTCGGCATCGGCCTCGCCTTCCAGATCGCGGGGCTCGAGCCGAACTGGTGGTCGTCCGCCTTCGGCGCGCACCTCACCTGGACGCTGCCCTTCGGCGTGCTGATCATGTTCGCCGTCTTCAACCGCTTCTCCCCGGCCTACGAGGAGGCGGCGCGCGACCTCGGCGCCACGAGCTGGCAAGCCTTCGCCCATGTCGTGCTGCCGATCATCGCGCCGAGCCTCGTCGGGGTCGGGCTGTTCGGCTTCACGCTGTCCTATGACGAGTTCGCGCGGACGCTGATGACCGCCGGCTCGTTCAACACCCTGCCGCTCGAGATCTACGGCATGACCACCAATGTCACGACGCCGGTGCTCTATGCGCTCGGCGCTGTGACGACGCTGGTGTCGTTCGCCGTGATCGGGATCGCGCTCGCCACAATCGCCATCATCGCGCGCCAACGGCGCAAGCTCGGCGTGTCGTAGGCCGGCCAGGCGCGCCGCGAGCCGAAGCGTTCATGTCGCCTTCAGCCCCTCGAGCAGGGCCGGCCCGTCGGTGACGAAGCCGAAGCACTGGCGGACGTTGTAGAGCGTCGCCTCCCGGCAGAAGTCCGGCGAGGTGGTGGCGCAGCAATCCTCGACCAGCAGGCAGTCGTAGCCGAGGAAGTTGGCGTCCTGCAGCGTGCACAGCACGCACTGGTCCATATTGACCCCGCCGAACAGCAGCGTATCGACCCTGAGGTTCCTGAGGATGCTGTCGAGCGGCGTGTCGGGGAAGCCCGACATCCGGTACTTGGCGACCTGAATGTCGGCGGGGTCGGTCTCGAGCCCGTCGGCGATCGCCGCCGCCCAGCTCCCCGCCTCGAGCACGGGCGCGCCCGACTTCGGCAACGGGTCGCCGATGCCGACTCCCGCGCCGGTCGGGTTGTAGACGTGCAAAAGCGCCGGACTGAGGTTCATCCGGTCCGGCCGGTTCCCCCAGTTGACCCAAAGAATCGGCACACCTGCCGCGCGCAGCGCCGGCAGCAGCGCTTTGAACGGCCCAATCGGCGCCCGCGCCGGCATGATGTCTACGCCGATATGCGCGAGCCAGCCGTCCGGGTGGCAGAAGTCGTTCTGCATGTCGACGACGATCATCGCCGTTCGCGCGACGTCGAAGGTGATCGCGCGCCCTTTATCGTGCACCGTCAGGGGCCGCGCCGGAGCGGCGTCGCGCAGCAGCGAGACGGAAGCCTCGTCGACGAGCCAGCGGTTGCGTTCGCTCGAGCCGAGCGGGCGCCGCACGTCAGCCTTCACGCGGTTCAGCCTTTCAGACCGCCGAGGACCCGCATGTCCTCCTCGTCGAGCTCGACCTCCTCGCCGCCCCGGATGAGTTCGGCAAAGCCCTCGTTCGGGGTCATGACGGTGAGGGTGTAGAGCTTGCCGGCTCCGGTGTTCTGGATGACGTGCTCGGCGCCCGGCCGCAGCAGCAGCGCGTCTCCCTTCTTGATCGGCATCGTCTTGTCCTCGCAGCGCGCGAGCCCCTCGCCTTCGATCACGTAGAAGAACTCGTGCGCGGCGGCGTGCTCGTTCGGCGGCGTCGCGCCGCCGGGCGTGAAGATCTCGATGACGAAGATGTTGTCGATCTGGTCCTTCTCGCCGTCGAACAGCATGGCGAAGTAGTTCGTGTCGTTCGGGCTGATGCGGAAGGCCTTGGCGGACTGCGCGTTCTCGAAGCTGTATTGCAGCATGGCGTTGCTCCTATCCTGTCGTCGAAGGGCGCGGGGCGGGCGTCCGAGGCACGCGGTCCTGATCGCCCTCTTCATGCGCGCTCCCGTCCGAACGCCGTCTCTTGCGAAATCGAGGCCAGCGGGAAGGCGGCGACGTCCGTCACGATCCGCACCAGGGCCCTGGCCGCGCGCTCCACCTCTTCCGCTCCGCGCGCCGCGTCGGCGGCCGCGGCGTTTCCGGCGACGCCGGCCGGATGGAGGTCCTGAGCCTGCCAGCCGAAGGCCACCGTGCGCTCGGCGAGGGCGGAGCCCTTCGCCTCGAGCTCCAGCGTGCGCGGGGAAAAATCCTCGGCTAGGTCCATGCGCACGAGCTCGGGATGGAGATGCAGCATCACGCTTGTCTCGGACTCGCCGCCATGGATGCCGTGGGCGTTCTCTCGCGCCGAATAGAGGTCGGAGACGTCGATCACGCGCGACCACATCGCCGCGACGGCCAGCATTCCGAGCTCGACCCGAAGCTCGCGGCAGACGATCTCGAGCAGTTGCGGCTGCCCGCCATGGGAGTTCCAGAACACGATCTTCCTCACGCCTGCCCGCCAGGCGGACTTGGCCATCTCGAACCACACGCGGCCGAGCACCTCGTAGGGCAGGCTGATCGTGCCGGGATAGGCCAGGTGCTCGTTGGATTTGCCGACCGGGACGGCGGGCATGACCAGCGCAGGCAAGTCGTGGGGCATCAGCTCGACGGCGCGCGAGACGATCCCGGCGTTGATCGCCGCGTCGACCTTGACGGGCAGATGCGGCCCGTGCTGCTCGACCGCGCCGACGGGAAGGATCGCGACGACGCCGCTGATATCGGCGGCCGCGAATTCGCGTGTCGACAGGTCCCACCACCAGCGCGACGAGAACCTCATGCCGCGGCGTGCTCGGTCGGACGTCCGGGCTCGGCGGCGACAAGCGTCGCGTAGGACGGCAGGCCGCCGGCGAGCCTGCGCCCGTTGCGCACGACGATCCGGTCGCTTTGCGGGCGGGCCAGCACCTGATCCATGCTCCACGCGTTCATAACGATGAAGCTCGCGGGCGCGCCCGGGCGGATCGCGCCGTGGTCGGAAAGACCCATGATCGCCGCGGGCGCCGGGCCGGCGAGCGCCGCCGCGTCGCCATAGGGATGATCGAGATGGAGGATCTTCACCCCCTGGCGGAAGGTGTCGAGCATGTCGTGGTCGCCATAGGCGTAGAACGGGTCGCGGCAGTTGTCGCCGGCCACCGCGACCCGCACGCCTGCGGCGCGCAGCTCCGTGACGGGGGTCACCCCGCGCCAGCGCGGGGTGCGGCCAGCCTGGCGGTCTTGCAAGTACATGTTGACCGTCGGCAGCGTGACGATCGAGATCCCGGCGTCGCGCACGAGCCTGACGTGCTCGGCGAGGGTCGCCTCGTCCTGCAGCGCAAGGCTGCAGCAATGACCGCAGGTCACCCGTCCCTCATAGCCGTTTCGGATCGTTGCGCGCGCGATGTCCGGCAAGGTCGCGCCGGCGGCGTAGTTCGTCTCGTCGACATGGAGGTCGACGTCGAGGTCGCGGTCGCTGGCGAGCGCGAAAAGGCGATCGAGCAGCGCGTCGAGATCCGCGAGCCCATCCTCGATCCGAGAGCCGGTCGCGCGCGTCACGCCGCCCATCAGCCCGCCCGTTTCGGCCACGATATCCGCGAGCTGTTCGGCGTACGGCCCCCGGAAGATATCCATCGGCGCGAGAGCGACCGCCTGGAGGGCGACGCGGTTCTTCCAAGCGACCGAGACTTCGCCGAACGCGGCCCAGGTCTCCGGGCCCTGCTCTTCCTGGCTGTCGAGATGGGTTCGGATCGCCGAGACGCCGTGCGCCTCCGCGCAGGCGAGCCCGAACTCCATGCGGCGGATCAGGTCGTCACGGCGCCAGAAGCGCGTCCTGTCCTCCGCCGTGGCCGTCAATGCGCCGAAATGCGTGCCGTCCGGATTGGGCGTGCGCTCGACGATGTGGCCCTTGTCGAGATGAGCGTGAACGTCGACGAGCGTCGGCCAGAGATGGCGGCCGCCGAGATCCACGTCGCCCGGGAGCGCGGGGCCAGACCCGGCGGGCGCGACGCTCGCCACGCGTCCATCCGCGATCGCGATATCGACGAGCGCGGCGCCGTCCCGGTCGGGAGCGACGCCGACGACTTCAGGCAGGAACGCAACGGGCGAGCGAGCGCGCCGCAGCGTCGTCGGCCGATCGGTCGTGAACGCGTGCTCGGGAATGCTCTGCATGTCTCGTGCTCCGGAGGGCGGGGCGAAGCTGCGCCCGTCGACTCAGGCGGCGCGGGTCGCCGCATACATCTCGGCGAGATGCTGGTTCACGGAGAGCGGCGCGAAGCGCGGCGTCTCGCCAGGCCTGATGCAGGTCGGGATCGTCTCGGAGACGTAGTCGCCGCGCCCGTCGAAGAAGAACGGCAGCGAGTAGCGCTCGCGTCCGGAGCGGTTGATCACGCGGTGAACGGTGGAACGATAGAGGCCGTTGGTCCAGCGCGGCATGAAGTCGGCGAGATTGACCACGAAGGTTCCCGGGATCGGCGGCGCGTCGATCCAGTCATCCTCGCCGTTCTTGACCTGCAGGCCGCCGACCTCGTCCTGCAGCAGTATGGTGACGCCGCCCCAATCGCTATGGGCGCCCGCGCCACGGGCGGCCGCGGACGCGTCCTTCGGCTGCGGCGGGTAATGCAGCATGCGCAGCGTCGCGACGCCTTCGCGGCGGAAGTCGTCGAAGTATGTCTCCTCGACGTCGAGCGACAGCGCGAGCGCGCGCATCACCACGCCGGCGCATTCGATCATGGCCGCGTGATAGGCCTCCACCCGCGCCCGCCAGGCGTCCATCCCCTCCGGCCAGAGGTTCCAGCCATATTGCGGCCACCCCGCGACGACCCGCGGATCGTCGGCGGGCAGGTCGACGCCCATGATGAAGCCTTCCTTGAGGTCGGCCTCCGCGCCGGGCTCGAGACGCTGATTGCTCATCGACTCATAGCCCCGCCCGTGCGGCGAGCGCGCCTGCGAGATCGTGAGCTTCACGGCCTCCGGCAGGGTGAAGAACTCCTTCGCCGCCGCGATCGCGTCCGCGGCGGCTTCCGGGGAGACGCCGGTCCCGGTGGCGTAGAAGAAGCCGTTGGCGATGCAGGCGGCCCTGAGTTCGGACGCCAGCCTGCTTCGGCCCTTCGGGTCGTCGGACAGCATCGGCGCGAAGTCGATGACGGGAAGATTGGCCATGTCGCAGCCTCCTTGCGCCGACCGGAGCGGCCTGGAAGGCCAGCTTGGCTGATCGGAAAGGCTCCACAGACCGCGTGCGCTCACAAGCACCGATTTGCGTGCGACGCGTACTGTTTTCGGCAGCGGCCGGATCAGGTCTCGGCGCGCGCGCTGACCTGCGCCGAGATGTGCTGGACCACGACGCTCGCAACCGCGTCGAGCGATCCGGCCGCGCGGTGGACGAGCGCCAGCGACTGGCGCGCCGAGGTTCCCGAGAACGGCACGAAGGCGAGCCGGCCTGCGCGCACCTCCTTCTGGACCTCGACCAGGCCCATGAAGGTGATCGACGGGGTTTCGCGCGCGAGCAGCTTCATGAGCTCGATCGCGTTCGTCTCGACGGCGGGCAGGAATTCGATGTTCGACGGCACCTGCTGCTCCACCGCCTCCCTGAGGGCCATGCCGCGCTCCGCGGTGACCAGCGGGTAGGGCATGAGATCGGCGAAGCGCACCGACAGCCGGTCGGCCAGCGGATGGTCCGGCGCGAACACCGCGCCGAGCGACTGGCGCCACTCCATCGCGCGGAACAGCCGGGGATGCTGCGGCAGATCGTAGGCGAGGCCGAGATCCGCCTCGCCGTCCAGCACCGCCCGGACGATCTGCTCCCCCAGCAGGACGCGCACGACGAGCTTGACGCGCGGATGCTGCCGGCGGAACTCGGACAGCACGTCGCTGAGGACGTCGACGAGGCCGCCCATGGTGGCGATCACCACCTCGCCGCGCATCAGCCCCTTGAGGGCGGCCATGCGGCCGAGCGTCTTCTGGTGCTCGCGCAGCGTCTCGCGGACGTGGACGATCAGGATCTCGCCGGTCGCCGTAAGTCTCAGCCCGCCCGGCATGCGCTCGAAGATCGGCGTCTCCAGCTCCTGTTCGAGCGAGAGGATCTGACGGTTGATCGCCGAGGCCGCAACGTTCAGCCGGTCGGCGGCCTTGCGGATCGAGCCCGCGCGCGCGACCTCGTCGAGATAGCGCAGCATCCGACCATGCAGCATGGCGATTTCCCGATCCGGCGCCGCCTGCTTGGGCTGGCGCCCATTGAAGCGGCGCTGAACGCTTTTTGCGAGCACGACGCGCGATAAACAATGCTCGCACGCAACGCCCCGTGATGGAACTGTCCGGTCTGCAGACCGATCCTTGCATCACGAGGCGAGATGACGGCGACACCTCAGCTCCTTCTGCGCGCGCTCGCTGCCGCCGCGGTCTGCGGCGCGCTCCTCGCCGCGCCTGCGACCGCGCAGGCGGCGGAGAAGCTGAGGCTCCTGACTAGCTGGTACGCGCAGGCCGAGCATGGCGGCTTCTACGAGGCCAAGGCGACGGGGCTCTACGGGAAAGCCGGCCTCGACGTCGAGATCCGCATGGGCGGCCCGCAGGTCAAAGGCATGCAGCTGCTGCTCGCCGGCGAGGTCGACGCGATCCTCGGCTACGATCTGCAGGTGCTTGACGCGGTCGAGAAGGGACTGCCGGCGGTGACCGTCGCGGCGAGCTTCCAATACGACTTGCAAGGCATGATGACCCATGAGGACGTCAGGAGCCTCGACGACCTCAAGGACCGCGTCATCCTGGTCTCGACTTCCGGCCGAACGACCTGGTGGCCGTGGTTCAAGGCGAAGTACGGCGCGGACGACGCGCAGGCCAAGGCCTACACCTTCAGCCTGACGCCGTTCTTCGCGGACCCGAAGATCGCCCAGCAGGCCTACCCCTCCTCCGAGCCGTTCCAGGCGCAGGAAAAGGGCGTCCCGGCCAACTTCTTCCTGTTCGCCAAGGAGGGTTACCCGCCCTACGGCACGACGATCGTCGTCACGCGCAAGACGCTCGAGGAGAAGCGCGCCGCGATCGGCGCCTTCGTGAAGGCGTCGATGGAGGGCTGGCGCGACTATCTCGGAAATCCGGCCCCGGCCAACGCGCTGATCAAGGCCGACAACCCGAAGATGACCGACGCGCAGATCGCCTTCGGGATCGCCAAGATGAAGGAGCTCGGCGCACTCGACGCCGAGGGCCGGACGAGCGTCGGCCAGATGACCGGGGAGCGTTGGAAGGCGACGCGCGATTACATGGTCGGGGCCGGCCTTCTCAAAGCCGAGGCCGACTGGACCAAGGCCTTCACGACGGAGTTCGTGAAGGATCTTTCGGTCAGGCTGGACTGAGGGCGTCGATGGCGGCCGCCCCCCTGCCCTCGCCCTCTCTCGCCATGGCGCCCGCCGAGGCCGCGCCCGCCGTCGAGATTCTCGGCGTCGACAAGGTCTTCGCCGACGGCACGCGAGGGCTGACGCCGATCGACCTGACCGTGGCTCAGGGCGAGTTCGTCTCGCTCATCGGCCCGTCCGGCTGCGGCAAGAGCACGCTTCTGTCGCTGATCGCGAACCTCATCCAGCCGACCGATGGCCGCCTGCTCTGGTGGCGCGGCGGCTTCGACAAGGTCGGCCAGCCAGGCCGGCGGCTGTCCATCGTGTTCCAGGACGCGACGCTGATGCCTTGGGCGCGCGTCGAGGGCAACGTGCGGCTGCCGCTCGACCTCGCACGCATGCCGAAGGACGAGGCGGCCCCGAGGGTCGACGAGGCGCTCGCGCTCGTCGGGCTGTCGAGCCATGGCCGTCTTTACCCCCGCCAGCTCTCGGGCGGCATGCGGATGCGCGTCTCGATCGCACGCGCGCTCGTCACCGAGCCGGACATGCTGCTGATGGACGAGCCCTTCGGGGCGCTCGACGAGTTCACACGCAACCGGCTCGACTCCGACCTCTCCGAGCTGTGGCGGCTACGCGGCTTCACCACCATCTTCGTCACCCACTCGATCTATGAGGCGGTGTTCCTTTCGACGCGGATCGTGGTGATGGCGGCCCAGCCCGGCCGCCTGTTCCGTGAGATCGAGATCGACGAACCGTTCCCGCGTGGAGACGCGTTCCGGACGAGCGCGAAGTTCGCCGACTATTGCCGCGAGCTGTCGGTCGCGCTTATGGAGGCTTCGCTCGCGAGCGGCCGGGGGCGCGACCGATGACGCCGCTCGCGCACTCCGAGCGTTTCAAGACCTATTTTCCGCCGGTCGCGACGGGGATCGCGATGCTCGCGGCCTGGGAGGCCGCCTGCCGCTGGTTCGAGATTCCGGTGTTCCTCGTGCCGGCCCCGAGCGTCGTCGCGGACAGCTTCCTGAACAATGCGTCGTCGCTGTTCCGAGCGCTCGGCAGCACCCTCAAGGTGACCTTCATCGCCTTCGCGCTTGCGATCGTCATCGGCGTGCTGACCGCCTTCCTGTTCGTCCAGAGCCGGGCCATCGAGCGCAGCCTGTTCCCCTATGCGGTGATGCTGCAGGTCACACCGATCGTCGCGATCGCGCCGTTGCTGATCATCCTCGTAAAGGACACCCAGACCGCGCTCGTCCTGTGCGCGACGCTGATCGCGCTCTTTCCCATCATCTCCAACACCACGATCGGGCTCAGGACCGTCGACCCGGGCCTCGCGAACCTCTTCCGGATCAACAAGGCCAGCGGGCTCCAGACGCTGCTCAGGCTCAGGATCCCGAGCGCGCTGCCGTATTTCTTCGCGGGATTGAGGATTTCGAGCGGGCTCGCGCTGATCGGCGCGGTGGTCGCGGAGTTCGTGGCGGGCACGGGCGGACGCAGCGCCGGCCTCGCCTACGAGATCCTGCAGTCCGGCTTCGAGCTCGACATCCCGCGCATGTTCGCCGCGCTGTTCCTGATCACGATCGCCGGCGTCGTGCTGTTCGTCGCCATGGCGGGCCTGTCCGCCTGGGCGCTCGGCGGCTGGCACGACAGCGAACGGCGGATCGAGGCGTGAGGGGGAAGGAGGCGTCATGCTGATCACCCGCCAAAAGGTCCTGCGCCGCTTCTGGTATGCGACCGAGAAGCTCGAGAACCTCAAGGACGGCCCGAAGCCGTTCACGCTGCTCGGCGAAAAGCTCGTGCTGTTCATCGACGGCTCGGGCGAGCCGGCCGCGCTGATGGACCGCTGCTGCCATCGCACGGCGAAGCTGTCGAAGGGGTGGTGCGACAAGGGGCTGATCGTCTGCGGCTATCACGGCTGGTCCTACGATCGCACCGGTCAGCTGATCGACATCCCGCAGTTCTCGCCCGAGCAGGTGGTCCCGCGGCTCGGCGTGAAGAGCTATCGCTGCAAGCCGCGCTACGGCTACGCCTGGGTCTGCCTCGACGAGCCGCTCGCCGACATCCCCGAGGTGCCTGAGGATTCCGATCCGTCGTTCCGCCGGATCATGCAGTTCCACGACGACTGGGAGACCTCGGCCTTCCGGCTGATGGAGAACTCCTTCGACAACGCGCACTTCGCCTTCGTGCACAGATCGACGTTCGGGCAGATCGACCAGCCGATCCCGGAGAAATACGAGATCCGCGAGACCGATTACGGCTTCGAAGCGGAGACGATCGTCACCATCGCGAACCCGCCGCAGGCGCATCGCGTCACCGGCTCGAAGGAGCCGACCACGCGGCGCCACATGCGCAACAAGTGGTTCATGCCCTTCGCGCGGCGGCTCGATATCGAGTATCCGTCGGGCCTGCGCCACATCATCATCAACTCGGCGACGCCGGTCGACGACGGGCGGATCAAGCTCGCCCAGATCCTCTACCGCAACGACGACGAGGCGAGCTGCTCGACCGAGGAGCTGATCGCCTGGGATCAGGTCATCGTCGAAGAGGACCGCGACATCCTCGAGTCGACCGATCCGGACGCGACGATGGACATGGCGCGCAAGGTGGAGTCGCACATGCCCTCCGACCGACCCGGCATGATCATGCGCAAGCGCCTGCTGAAGCTGCTGCGCGACCACGGCGAGGACGAGATTTCCGAGGCGGTTCCGGCCGTCTCCTGGCCCTTCGTCCCCACGATCGTGCGCCACGAGGAGCTCGCATGAGCGTCCTCGCCCCCTTCGACCGCTTCGACGCCCTGGTCCCGCGCGGGCCGCTTGGAGACGCCACGACATGACCTCCGCCTCCCTCCACCGCCGCCTTGGCTTCGGCCTCGCGGCGGCGATCTTCGCGACCGTGGCCGCGACGCCTGCCTTCGCGCTCACCAAGGTCAAATACGGGCTGAACTGGGTGCCGGAGGGCGAGCACTGCGGCTTCTTCCAGGCCAAGGGCAAGGGCTACTACGAGGCGGCCGGGCTCGACGTCACGCTCGTGCCGGGCAATCCCAACGTCAACCTGCCGCTGCTGGTCGCCTCCGGCGAGATCGACCTCGGCATGGGCTCCAGCTTCACGACGCTCAACCTCGTCAACAGGGGCGTGAAGGCGAGGACCGTCGCGGCCTTCTTCCAGAAGGACCCGCAGACGCTCGTCGCCCATCCCGACCAGGGGATCGCGACGCTCGACGACATGAAAGGCAAGCCCATCATGGTCGGCCAGTTCTCGCGTTCGGAATACTGGCAGTTCCTGAAGGCGTCCAAGGGATTCGACGACAGCCAGCTGAGGCCCTTCAGCTACACGGCCGGTCCGTTCCTCGCCGACAAGAAGGCGATCCAGCAGGGCTACATCACGGAGGACGCGATGATGCTCGGCAAGGAGCTGCCGAAGCCGCCGGTCTCGATCCTGCTCGCCGACTACGGCTACGACAACTACGCGACCACTGTGTTCGCGACCGAGAAGTACATCGCGGCCAACAAGGCGACCGTGCAGGCTTTCGTGGACGCCAGCAAGAAGGGTTGGGCAGACTGCATGAGCGGCGACTTCGGCCCCGCGATGAAAGGCGTGTTGGAGATCGTGCCGACCGGCGGCGAGGAGCTCTTCAAGTTCAAGATCGACCAGATGAAGAGCCGCGGCCTTGTCGACGGCGGCGACGCGGCGAAGCTCGGTCTCGGCGCGATGACCGACGTCCGCTGGAAGGCCTTCTTCGACGTCATGACCAAGGCCGGCGTCTATCCCGCGTCGCTCGACTACAAGCAGGCCTACACGCTCGATTTCCTCGGGGCGAAGTGATGTCCCAATTTCGCTGGCGCAATCCGACTGCGTGCTTCGAGACGCGGCCCTCCAGGCCGCTCTCCGGCACGAGGCATGGCTCGGCCATGGCATCCTCCCCCCGGTCCTCGCGTCGGGGAGTCCGCCTCCGGGCGGGCGTCTCGAAGCACGCAGCGCGCCAGTCCAACGCATCCGTCCGCGTCTCGTCGAGGAGCTAGCTGAGATGGACCTGCCGATCGTCGACATCGCCCCTTTCATCGACGGCGACGAGGCCGCCAAGCGCCGGGTCGGCCGCGCCTTCGGCGACGCCTTCGAGACGACGGGCTTCGCGGTCGTCGTCGGTCACGGCGTGCCGGAGAGTCTCGCCGCCGCGACCTATGACGCGATGAAGCGCTATTTCGAGCAGAGCCTCGAGACCAAGCTCGCCGACAAGGCGCCGGAGAAGACGAAGGGCCGGGGCTATCTGCCGATGGGCGTCGAGAGCGTCGCCAAGACGCTCAACGGCGAAACCCCGACCGATCTCTGCGAGGCGCTGGTCTTCAACGCGCCGCATCGCGAATGCCGGACGGCGAAGCCGAACATCTGGCCGGCCGAACCGCCGGAGCTCTCGGGACTCGTGAAGGACTGGTGCGGCGAGATTCTCACCCTGACCGACCGCCTGACCCGGCTTTCGGCGATCGCGCTCGACCTGCCCGAAAACCACTTCGATCCGGTCTTCGAGGATCCCGCGCTCACCCTGCGCTTCGTCCACTATCCGGACCAGCCCGAGCCGCCCGCGCCGGGCCAGCTTCGCTACGGCGCGCATCACGACTATGGCGGGCTCACCATCCTTCGGCAGGACCAGGCGCCCGGCGGCCTCGAGGTCGCCGACAAGGACGGCGTCTGGCACGAGGCGGGCGTGCTTCCGGGAAGCTTCGTGATCAACGTCGGCGACCTGCTCGCGCGCTGGACCAACGATCGGTGGAAATCGACGCTTCACCGCGTCTCGAATCCTGAGCGCACCCTCACCGGCTCGACCGCGCGGCTTTCGATGGTCGCCTTCACCGCGCCGAACGAGCAGGCGGAGGTCGCCTGCCTGCCGAGCTGCTGCGGGGAAGGGAATCCGCCGCGCTACGGGCCGGTGAAGGCGGGCGAATACATCTGGTCGAAGATCGCGGCCTCGCACGACATCTCGACGGCTGCATGAGCGCGCCGGATACGATCGAGGCCGAAGCCGAAACCGTCGTCCCGGCCGCGACGCTCTCGGCGCTGATCGCCGATCTCGGCGATGTGCCGGTCGTCACAGAACGCAAGCAGGTCAAGCGCCGCTCCCGCGACTTCTACTGGTACAGCCCGATCCTGAACGAGGAGCTCGCCGGCAAGTTCGCCGACGTGATCGTCGCGCCGCGGACTGAGGCGGACGTCGTCCGTACAGCGGCCGCCTGCGCCAAGCATCGCGTTCCCCTCACCCCGCGCGGGGCCGCGACCGGAAACTATGGCCAGTGCATGCCGCTCCACGGCGGCGTGCTGCTGGACATGAACGCGCTCGACCGGATCGAGTGGCTGAAGCCCGGCGCGTGCCGCGTCGGTCCCGGCATGGTGATGTCGGACATGGACGCCGAAACCCAGGAGAAGGGTTTCGAGTTGCGGATGCATCCCTCGACCAAGCGGCGCGCCACCATCGGCGGCTTCGTAGCGGGCGGCTCGGGCGGGATCGGCTCGGTGACCTATGGCGGCCTGCGCGAGAAGGGCAACATCCTCGCGGCGCGTATCGTCACCATGGAGGAGACCCCGCGGATCATCGAGCTGCGCGGCGACGCCGCTCAGAACATCAACCGCGCCTACGGCACGACCGGGATCATCACCGCGCTGGAGATGCCGCTGGCGCCGGCCTGGGACTGGATCGAGCTGATCGTCACGTTCGAGACCTTCGGCGAGGCGATGGTCTTTGCGGACGACGTCGCGCATGCCGACGGGATCGTGAAGAAGCTGCTGAGCCCGATCGCCTGGCCGCTGCCGACGGCGTTCCGCGCGGTGAGGGACGCCTGTCCGGACGGTCAGGCCATCCTGATCGCCATGGTGGCCGAGGCCTCGCTGGAGTCATTCCGCGAGCTGCTCGCGGGCCGGGGGGAGATCACGCTGGAGCGCCCGGCGAGCGACGCGCCCGGTCAGGAGCCGCTCTACGAATACACCTGGAACCACACCACGCTGCAGATGCTGAAGGGCGACCGCACCGTCACCTACCTGCAGTGCCTGCATCCGCGAAGCCGCGCGCTGGAAAGCGTCGCCGAGATGGCGGCGCGCTTTCCCGACGAGATCCTGCCGCATTGCGAGTTCATCCGCTTCCGCGGCGAGGTCGGGGTCAGCGGGCTGCCGGTCGTGCGCTTCACGACGCCGGAGCGGCTGAACGAGATCATCGCTGTCCACGAGGCGAGCGGCGTGACCATCGCCAACCCGCATGTCGCGACGCTCGAGGACGGCGGCGGCGAAAAGCGCGCCGACGCCGACCAGCTCGGCTTCAAGCGCGATGTCGATCCCTTCGGCCTGCTCAATCCGGGCAAGATGCGGACCTACGTCCCAGAGCGCGCATGACCGAAATGGACGAACAGCGCTGCGTGCTTCGAGACGCGCGCTTTGCGGGCTCCTCAGCATGAGGGATGTCGAGGACGCCAGAGCGCAAATCGTCCTCATGCTGAGGAGCCGTCCGTCAGGACGGCGTCTCGAAGCACGCAGTCCGTTTCCACGCCGCGGCTGAACGCCAATGCGCGTCCTCTACGTCTACTGCCACCCGCTGCCCGAGAGCTTTCACGCCGCGATCCGGGCGGAGGCGCTCGCGGGGCTCGCGGAGGCCGGCCACGAGGTCGACCTGCTCGACCTCTATGCGGAGAAATTCGATCCGGTGCTGAGCGAGGAGGCGCGCCGCCACTACCACGACGAGGCGGTCAATCAGGCCGGGCTGGAGCCGTACATCGAGCGGCTCAGGCGCGCCGAAGCCATGGTGCTGCAGTTTCCGACCTGGACCTTCGGTCCGCCCGCGATGCTGAAGGGCTTCTTCGACCGCGTGCTGATGCCGGGCGTCGCCTTCGACTTGTCGGATCCGGCCCATGTGAAGCCGATGCTTACCAACGTGAAGCGGCTTGTCGGGGTCGTCACCTACGGCCGCCCGCGCTGGATGGCGCTGTTGATGGCCGATCCGCCCCGCAAGCTGGTGACCCGCTACATCCGCTGGCTGACCGGCGGCGCGAAGGCCAGGCACCTCGCGCTCTACCACATGAACGTCGCCGGCGAGGACAAGCGGCGCCGGTTCATGGCGAGGGTCAGGGCAGAGATGAAGGCGCTCTGAGTCTCGACGCCCGTCACCCGCACCCGACGCAGCCTTCGAACCAGCGGCGGAGCGCCGCGTCGAAGCTCGGCCAGGCGCGGTCGAGGCCGGCGTAGCGGCCGACCTGACTTCTGAACCGCGCACGCAGTTCGGCCTCCAGCGCCGGCAGGTCCACGCCGACGACGCGACCGTCGCGGACGACGCTCCGCCCGGCCACGACGACCTCGCGCACATGGCTGGCGTTCGCTCGCGCGAACATCAGGTCGAGCGGATCGACCGGCATGATCGCGTCGCGATCGAGCGCGTCGAGATCCAGCGCGCAGTAGTCCGCAGGCTCGCTGGGTCCCAGCGCGCCGTCGCCCGGCGCGCCGACGGCGGCGCGTCCGGTCCGGACCACCAAGGCGAGGAACTCCGCGCGGGTCCAGTTCGGGTCGAGGCCGGCGCCGGCGTGGACGCCGTGGGCCAGGCGCATCTCGCGCAGCATGTCGTCGTCGTCGTCCAGCGCGGCGCCGTCTATGCCGACCGCGACGCAGACGCCGCGCCGGCGGGCTTCGGCGACCGGCGACAGACCGGAGCGCAGATGCATGTTCGAGCCGAAATTGGCGACGATCCGCGCCCCCGAGGCGGCGATCCGGTCAAGTTCGTCAGGCCGGGCATGGACGCAGTGCGCGAGCGTCAGCCGGTCCGACAGCAGGCCGATGCGCTCGAGAAAAGTCACCACGCCTTCCGGATGGGCGCGGTCCGCCCAGGCGCGCTGCCGCTCGGTCTCGAGCAGGTGCATGTGGACCCGCCGGCCGGTCCGCTCGGACGCTTCGGCGATCGCCTCCAGCAGGCCCGGCGAGCACCATTGCAGGCCGGCCGGCCCGTACTGGACGTCGACCAACGGCCCCGCGATCGCCTCCGCGATCTCGTCGACCAGAGCAAGATAGGCGTCAGGACTCATGGCCGGCCTGACGAACGCCTCGCGGAACAGCGCGCGGGTCGCCTCGGGCAGGCCGTCCAGAACCTCAGTCTCGTCGCCATAGACCAGCGGGTTCATGTCGCGGACCGCGAGCGCGAAAGCGATCCTGACGCCGACGTCGCGGGCCGCGCGGGCGACCTCGCGGACTTCGTCCAGGATCGGCAAGACGCCGCTTGGCCGCGTGTAGTGGACCATCGCCGCGCCGCACCCGGCGCGCGCGACGCGCGCCAGCGCCGCGGCGGCCGCGAGATAGGCGTCCGGCGGCGTCGCGAAGATCGTGCGCGGCAACCATGTCTCGAGCGGCGTGAAGGCGCCGCCGAAGGACACGGTGGAGAGCGGCCGCGCATGGTCGTGCGCGTCGACCAGCGCCGGGATCACCAGGCGCCTGGGCGCGGCGACGGGGCCTGGGAGCGGCTCGATCGAAACGATCCGGCCGCCCTCATGGCGCAGCGCGACGTCGCTTCGCAGGCGAGCGCCGTCGAACAGCGCCGCGGCGGCGAGTTCCGTCGGCGCCGCGCTCAGGCGTCTATGCCCTTGCGGACGAGGATGCGCTCGGCGCTGTCGTTCCACACGTCCATCATGACGATCTTGCCGTTCCGCACGACGTAGCGATCCACGTAGCGATTGCCCTCGAAGGGCTCGCCGTCGGGCCATTCGCCGTAGAGCGTCCCGACGCTGTAGACCACCGTCTCGCCCTCGCCCGGGGCGACGTCGAAGCGATCCATACGCTTCTTCACCCACTTGTACCGACGCGCGTTGACGCCGGTCGGCCCGCTCGGATGCGAGAACTTGCGCCCGCCGGTAAAGGTGATCTCGACGTCCGGCGCCATGTAGCCTGCGGCCCTCTCTGGATCGGGGACCATCGACGCTTCGAGGAAGTCGCGCACCAGCGCGGCGTCGGCCGGGAGGTCGTCGTGCATCGGCGTCGGCGCTCCTGTGACCAGCGTGCGATTGCGAGCATAGCCGCATCGCGCTGCAATATAGACGCTATTGTGCGGTGCGGAGCGCGTCATGACCCTCGATCTCGTCGTCACCAACGCCCGGCTTCCCGACGGGTCCGAGCCGATGGCGATCGGGATCGCGGCCGGCGAGATCGTCGCGATCGAACGTGAGATCCGCGCCGACGCGCCGGTCAGGGACGCCGGCGGACGCCTCGTTCTGCCGGGCTTCGTCGACAGCCACGTCCATCTCGACAAGGCCTGCCTACTCGGCCGCTGCGGCCACGACCATGGCGACCTGAGCGCCGCCATCGCGGCGGTGTCGGCGCTGAAGCGCGAATTCGACCAGGAGGACGTTTACGCGCGCGCCAGCCGCTGCCTCGACCGCGCCATCGGCTTCGGCACGACGCGCATGCGCACGCATGTCGAGGTCGATCCGCGCGCGGGGCTGAGGAGCTATCGCGCGCTCAAGCGGCTCAAGCTGGACTATGCCTGGGCGCTCGACCTGTCGCTCTGCGTCTTCCCGCAGGAAGGGCTGACCAACGATCCTGGATGCGAGGAACTTCTGGTCGAGGCGCTCCGCGACGGCGCCGACCTGCTCGGCGGCTGCCCATACACGGACGCCGATCCGATCGCGCAGATCGAAGTCTTGTTCGGGCTAGCGCGGGAATTCGACGTCGATCTCGACCTCCACCTCGATTTCGACCTGGCGCCGTCGAGTACGTTCCTGGACGAGATCTGCCGCCGGACCGAAGCCGCGCGACGCGGCGGCCGGGTCGCGATCGGCCATGTCACGCGGCTGTCCGCCATGCCCCAGGACCAGTTCGACGCGGCCGCGAGACGTCTCGCCGACGCCGGCGTCGCGGTGACCGCGCTGCCCGCGACCGACCTGTTCCTGATGGGCCGCGACGAATTCGCCAACCGCCCGCGCGGCATGACCCGCGTGCACGAGCTCCGCGCGCAGGGCGTCGCCTGCGCCGTCGCCACCAACAACGTGCAGAATCCGTTCACGCCGTTCGGCGACCTGTCGCTGATGAGGATGGCGAATCTCTACGCGAACGTGGCGCAGGTGGGTCCGGAGGAATTTCGGACCTGCCTCGACCTCGTCACCGAAGGGCCGGCGCGGCTGATGAATCTGTCCGACTATGGCATCCGCGTCGGCGGCGCGGCGGATCTCGTCGCGCTGGACGCGCAGTCCTGCGACGAGGCCTTCGCGGCGATCGCCCAGCCGCTCTGGGGAATGAAACGCGGGCGCCCGAGTTTCGAGCGCCCCTCGCCAGTCCTGAACCGGCCGTGACTGGGAAAATCAAGGCGGCGGCGGGCGATCCTGCCCGTCGCCGCTGCCGGAGCGATCTTAGCGTGAGGATACGTCCCGGTGAATCGAGGTCCTCACGACGGGGCCACGGACATCGTCAGCCGCCGACTGGCGGAACTGCGGCGCCTGCCGGTCGAGGCGGGCGTTGGCCGAGCCGTCGAGCGGGACGCCGCGCGCCACCGCCACCGAGGCGGAATAACCGGTGATGGTGCTCGGCGTGACGGGATCGGCGACAGCCGCGACGCTCGAAACGGTCAGCGCGGCGAGTGCGAATGCAAAGCTTTTCATGACGCTCTCCTTTGGATGAGCGGCGCCGGCTCGTTCGGCGGCCGTCGCTCAGAGAGCTCAGGTCATGATTGCGTCAGAAAAATTCAACTGCACTAGTAACGTCATTCCAATTGCATTTTTGCATTTTGCGAGCTCCGCAGAAATTCGCGGGTGGTCGGCCGAGCGGTTGTCGATGAGGCCCGTCGTAGCGCCGAGACCTTGTCAAGACGATGAAACGAGCGTGTGTCGACGCCCCGCGCAGTCCTCCCCTCACGCGAGGGCCGGGCGACGGCGCAGCTGCAGGAGATAGATCAGTCCCGCGAGTAGCAGCGCCGGGACGTAGACGAAGCCCGGCGACGGCCGGCCGGGGGCCGGCTCGATCACCGCCGCGATCGTCTGGCCCGTCTCGAGCCCGATGCGCTTTGCGTAGGAGCCGAACGAGACCGGACCGATCGTCACCTGATCGCCCAGCGCCGAGACCGAGAGCCCGGCGTCGCGCAGGCGCTCCTGCGGCGTCGCCTTGGGCTCGCCGAGGGGGAGGCTCAAGGTCTTGCGGACGTCCTCGCCCTCGATCGTCGTGCCCTCGACCGCAAAGACCAGCCTGTGGTCGGCGGGCGCCGCGGCGACCTTGCCGAGGAACTCCGAGGCCGGACGATCGACGGTCGAGGGATGGAAGCGGTCGATGAACCAGTCCGGCCGGAACAGCGCGAAGCAGGCGACCAGCAGGACGGCGCTTTCCCACAGCCGGCTCCTGGTCGCGAAGTAGTTCATGGTCGCGGCCGAGAACAGCAGGATGGCCGCCATCGAGACGAAGATCACCACCGCGAGGTGGCCCCAGCCGTCGACCCCGATCAGCAGGATCGTCGGATTGAAGATGAAGACGAAGGGCAGGATCGCGGTGCGGAGCGAGTAGAGCGCTCCCTGAAGCCCCGTCTTGATCGGATCCTCGCGCGAGATCGCCGCCGCCGCGAAGGCGGCGAGGCCGACCGGCGGGGTGATGTCGGCCATGATGCCGAAATAGAAGACGAAGAGGTGGACCGCGATCAGCGGGATGGCGAGGCCCGCCTGCGAGCCGAGCTCGACAACGACCGGCGCCATCAGGGTGGCCACCAGAATGTAGTTGGCGGTGGTCGGGATGCCCATGCCGAGCACGAGGCTCACCGCCGCGATCAGCACCAGCATCAGGATGACGTTGCCGGCGGAGACGAACTCCACGAACTCCGTCATCATCAGCCCGAGACCGGTCAGCGTGACGGTGCCGACGACGATGCCGGCGGTAGCCGTGGCGATCGCGATGCCGATCATGTTGCGGGCGCCGAGCGCCAGGCCCTTGAGCAGGTCGGCCAGCGCGCCGCGCGCCTCCTCCGCCACCGGCCGCTTGCGGAACAGCGCCAGCAGCGGACGCCGGGTCGCGAGGATCAGCATGATCGAGAGCGTCGCCCAGAAGGCAGAAAGGCCCGGCGACATCTGCTCGGCCATCAGGCACCAGAGCAGCACGAAGATCGGGATCAGGAAATCAAGGCCGGTGCGCGTCACGTCCCAGGCGCGCGGCAGCTTCAGGATCGGTGTGTTCGGATCGTCGACGGCGAGGTCCGGCATCGGCGCCGCGAAGGCGATCGCCGCGACGTAGAGGCCCGCCCCGACCGCCGCGAGGACCCAGCCGGCCGCGGCGCCGAAGACGGCCTGCGCGCCGAGCACGCCCCAATAGGCGAGGCACAGCACGAGGATCGACCCCGTCAGTCCGAGCCCGTTCCGGAGCAGCCGCGTCCTGAACGGAAAGCTCTCGCGCGGGATCGGCTTGGAGCCGATCTTCAGCGCCTCGAGATGCACGATGTAGAGCAGCGCGACATAGGACGCGATGGCGGGCAACGCGGCGTGCTTGACGATGTCGGCGTACGGGATGCCGACATACTCGACCATCAGGAACGCGGCCGCGCCCATCACCGGCGGCATGATCTGGCCGTTGATCGAGGACGCCGCCTCGATCGCGCCGGCCTTCACGCCGGAGAGGCCTGTGCGCTTCATCAGCGGAATGGTGAAGATGCCGCCCGAGACGACGTTCGAGACCGAGGAGCCTGACACCACGCCATTCAGCGCCGAGGACACGACCGCGACCTTGGCCGGCCCGCCGCGCAGATGGCCGAGCAGCGCGATCGAGATCTGCATCATCCAGTTGCCGGCGCCCGCCTTGTCGAGCAGCGTCCCGAAGAGGACGAACAGGAAGACGAAGCTGGTCGAGACGCCGAGCGCGATCCCGAAGACGCCCTCGGTCGTCAGCCACTGATGCTGCAGCGCCTTAGTCAGCGACGCGCCCTTGTGGGCGATGACGTCCGGCATCCACGGCCCGGCGAAGGTGTAGGCGAGGAAGGTGCAGGCGACCATCACCATGGGCAGGCCGAGCGAGCGCCGCGTCGCCTCGAGCAGCAGCAGGACGCCGGCGCCGGCCGTCACGAGATCGAGCGTCGTCGGCTGGCCCGGACGGGCGGCGAGCTCGCGGTAGAACAGGAAGAGATAGGCGCCAGCGAAGGCGCCGGCGACCGCGAGCGCCCAGTCGACCGGCCCGATGCGGTCACGCCGCGAGGAGGCGAAGGCGGGATAGGCCGCGAAGGCGAGGAACAGCGCGATCCCGAGATGGATGGCGCGCGCCTCGGTGTCGTTGAGGATGCCGAAGCCGACGACGAACGGCAGCGGCGAGGCGTACCAGAGCTGGAACAGCGACCAGCCGATCGCCACCGTGGAGAGCAGTCCGGCCGCGAGACCGCTCGGCTTGCGGCCGCCGACGTCGGCCTCCGCGACGAGCTGCTCGAGCTCGGCGGAGGGCGCGACGGCGGTCGGCTGGACTGCGGTCACGGCGCGGCCCGGCGGTCAGAGCTCAGAGCCAGCCCTTCTCCTTGTAGTACTTCTCCGCGCCCGGATGCAGCGGCGCCGACAGGCCATCCTTGATCATCTTGGCGGGATCGAGATTGGCGAAGGCCGGGTGCAGCGACTTGAACTCATTGAAATTCTCGAACGTCGCCTTGACGATCTGGTAGACGACGTCGTCCGGCGTCTTGGCCGAGGTGACGACGGTCGCGAGCACGCCATAGGTCTCGGTCGGGTCGGGGTTGCCGGCGTAGAGCCCGCCCTTGATCGTCGCCTTGGCGTAGTAGGGCTTGCCCGCGACCAGCTTGTCGACGGTCTCGCCGGTGATCGAGACGAGCTTCGCTCCGCAGGTCGTCGTGGGGTCCTGGATGTTCGCGGAGGGATGGCCGACGCCGTAGAAGAAGGCGTCGATCTTGTCGTCGCAGAGCGCCGGGCCGTGCTCGTCGGCCTTCAGTTCGGAGGCGAGCGAAAAATCCTTCAGCGTCCAGCCCTTGGCCGCGAGCAGCTCCTCCATCGAGTTTCGCGTGCCGGAGCCCGGATTGCCGACATTGACGCGCTTGCCCTTGAGGTCGTCGAAGGTCTTGGCGCCCGACTCCTTGCGGGCGAGCACCGTGAAGGGCTCCGGATGCACCGAGAACACCGCGCGCAGGTCGCCGAAGGCGCCGGCGTCCTTGAAGGCGCCGAGGCCGTTCATGCCGTTGTACTGCACGTCCGACTGTGCGAGGCCGAAATCGAGCTCGCCGCCGCGGATGGCGTTGACGTTGAAGGCGGAGCCGCCGGTCGACTCTACCGAGCAGCGGATGCCGTGGGCCTTGCGGTCCTTGTTGACCAGCCGGCAGACCGCCCCGCCGACGGCGTAGTAGACGCCGGTGACGCCGCCGGTGCCGATGGTGACGAACTTCTGCTGGGCGGCGGCCGGCCCTGCGGAGAGGCCGATGGCCGCGAGCGCCGCGGCGACGAGAAGTTTCGGAGCCTTCGTCATTCGTCTCTCTCCAGTTCGGGCAGGTGAGCCTTGTGGATTCAGGCCGCGCGGGCAAGCGCCGCGTCGACGGCGTCCCCGAGGCGCACGACGATCTCATCGATCTCGGTCTCGGTCACGATGAAGGGCGGCGCCAGCAGCACGTGGTCTCCCCGGACTCCGTCGACCGTGCCGCCCATCGGGTAGACCATAAGACCACGCGCCATCGCCTCGCGCTTCACATGGGCGTGCAGCTTGAGCGCTGGATCGAACGGCGTCTTGGCGGCGCGGTCCTCGACGATCTCCACGCCCACGAACAGGCCGCGGCCGCGCACGTCGCCGACATGCGGCGCGTCGCCGAAGCGCTCCTCCAGCCGCCGGCGGAGCCGGTCGCCCATAGCGACCACATTGTCGAGCAGGCGGTCGCGCTCGATCACGGTCTGGACCGCGACCGCCGCCGCGGCCGCCGTGGGGTGGCCCATATAGGTGTGGCCGTGCTGGAAGAAGCCGGACCCCCGCGCGAAGGACTCGAAGATCTTCTCGCTGAGCAGCACCGCCCCGATCGGCTGGTAGCCGCCGCCGAGCCCCTTGGCGATCGTCATGAGGTCCGGCGAGACGGCGTCCTGCTCGCAGGCGTGAAGCGTGCCGGTGCGGCCCATGCCGCACATCACCTCGTCGAGGATCAGCAGCACGCCGTAGCGGTCGCAGATCGCGCGCACGCGCTTCAGATAGTCGGCGACCGGCGGGACGGCGCCGGCCGTCGCGCCGACGACCGTCTCGGCGACAAAGGCCATCACCTCGTCCGACCCGAGCTCCAAAATCTTGTCCTCGACCGCCTGAGCGGCGCGCGCGGCGTAGGCCTCGTCGCTCTCGCCCGGCTCCTGGAAGCGATAGGCGAAGCACGGGTCGACGTGGTGCGTCTCGATCAGCAGCGGCCGGAACTGCGCGCGGCGCCACTCGTTGCCGCCGGCCGCGAGGGCTCCAAGGGTGTTGCCGTGGTAGCTCTGGCGGCGCGCGACGACGTGCCGGCGCTGCGGCTGGCCGATCTCCACGAAATGCTGCCGCGCCATCTTAAGCGCGGCCTCGACCGCCTCGGATCCGCCGCTCACCAAGTAGGCTCGTGTCAGCCCCTGCGGCGCCTTCGCGACCAGCAGCCGGGCGAGCTCCTCGGCGGGTTCGCTCGTGAAGAAGCCGGTGTGGGCGTAGGCGAGCCTGTCGAGCTGGGCGTGGAGGGCCGCGATCACGTCGGGATGGCCATGGCCGAGGCACGAGACCGCCGCTCCGCCCGAGGCGTCGATGTAGCGGCGCCCGTCGGCGTCGATCAGTTCGATCCCTTCGCCCGCCACGGCGACCGGCATGACGGCGTTCGCGGCGCGATGCAGCAGATGGGTCAAGACGCCCTCCTGGAACCGTCGACGATATGCGCGTCGAGCGCAGCGAGATGCGCGTCGACGCCTCGTAGGCCCTCGACGGCGGCTTCGCCGCGCCGGCCGGCGACGATCGCGGCGAGGATCTCCGCCACGGCGAAGCAGGGCGACATGACGTGGAAGAAGGACGGGCTCGCGGTCGAGGCGAAGATCGCGACGTCGGCCAGCCGGGCAAGCGGGGCGACGGGGCTGTCGGTGACGGCGACGACGGCGCATCCGCGCGCCCGGGCGATCTCCGCAAGCTGAACGGCCGCGCGGGTGTAGGGATGGACGCTGACGACGAACAGCACGTCGCCGGCTCTCGCGCGCGCCAGCGCGTCGCCGCCCGAGCCGCCCGGCGCGTCGAGCTGCACGACGCCGTCGCCGATGAGGCTCAGCACATAGCCGAGATGCCAGGCCGCCGGGTGGCTGGCTCTGAGGCCAAGGCAGAACACGCGGCTCGCCCCGGCGAGGCGTTCCGCGGCGGCGACGAGGCGCTCGAGCGAGTCCGGCTCGGCGAGCTTCGAGACATTTCCGGCGATCGCAGTCGCGACTTCGGCGGCGACCGCCCTGTCGCCCTTGAGTTTTTGGGCCTCGAAGCGGGCGCCGGCGTCGGAGGCGAAGCCGGCCCCGGCGTCGCGCACGGCGCGGGCGTGGGCGGCCTTCACCTCCTCGTATCCCGAGAGCCCGAGCGCCTGCGCGAGCCGCGTCATCGTCGCCGGCTTGACGCCGGCCCTGCGGGCCTGCTCGCGCATCGACAGCAGCGCGACGTCGGAGGGTTCGTCCAGCACGTAGCGCGCCGCGGACTGGAGCTGCTCCGACATGTCGTCGAAGGAGCGGACGATCGCGTCTCTCAGTCCCGGCTGGTCCATGGCGCCGAGGCTAGACGACGCTCCGGACGCATGCAACATATGTTGCATACAGCTGGCGGATAGATACGAATGAATCATTCCACGCCGGACATGCCGCTTCGGCCGACGTCGATCGCGGTGGCGCCGAACGGTGGCCACCGTGGTCAACGTGACCATCTGGCCATCCCGATTTCGGCGGCCGAGCTGGCGGCCTGCGCCGCCGCGTGCCTCGACGCCGGCGCCTCGATGATCCACGTCCATGTCCGCGACCGGGACGGGCGTCACCTGCTCGACGCCGGTGCCTACGCGGAAGCGACGCGTGCGATCCGGGCCGAGGTCGGCGACCGGCTCGTGGTCCAGATCACCAGCGAGTCGCTCGGGATCTATTCCCCGGCCGAGCAGCGCGCGGTGGTGAAGGCGACGCGGCCGGAGGCCGTCTCGCTCGCGCTCAGGGAGCTCGCGCCGGACGCTTCTGAAGAGCGCGCTTTCGCGGAACTGCTCGACTGGGCGCGCGCGGAAGGGTGCGCGCCCCAGATCATTCTCTATTCCGTCGAGGACGCCGCGCGGCTCGCCGATCTTGCGCGCCGCGGCGTCGCGCCGGACGACCTGCCGGTCCTTTACGTGCTCGGGCGCTATACGCCGGGACAACGCTCGGCGCCGGCCGACCTTCTGCCGTTCCTGTCGCCGGATGCGCCGCGCTTTTCGCAGTGGAGCGTCTGCGCGTTCGGCGCGCGCGAAGCGGCCTGCGTCGCGACGGCGGCGGCCCTCGGCGGCCATGCCCGGGTCGGCTTCGAGAACAATCTTTACCTGCCCGACGGCTCGCTGGCGCGCTCCAACGCCGATCTCGTCGCGGCGGCCGCCGACCTCATCAGGCGGCTCGGACTCACGATCGCCACGGCGGACGACTTGCGGAACGGGGGGTGAAATGATTTCAGATCAAGCCACGTGAACCGCCGCGGTCGTCCCGGACTTGTTCCGGGACCCATTACCGCTGTCGGTTGGTACTGGTTCGATGCCCGGCGCTAATGGGCTCCGGCACTCCGGCCAGGGCGACGGCGCTGTCAGGCTCGGACGCTCAGCCCCGCGGGCCGAACAGCACGAGGCCGGCGCCCACGACGCAGATCGCCGAGCCTGTCAGGTCCCAGCGGTCGGGACGGACGCCTTCGACAGCCCAGAGCCAGCCGAGCGAGGCGGCGACATAGACGCCTCCATAGGCGGCGTAGGCCCGGCCGGCCGCGTCGACCTCGACCAGCGTCAGCAGCCAGGCGAAGACGATCAGGCTGGTCAGGCCGACAAGCAGCCACGCCGCCGGCGCGCCCTGGCGCAGCACCGACCAGAAGGCGAAGCAGCCGCCGATCTCGGCGAGCGCGGCGGCGACATAGACGGCGGCGGTCATCGCAGCATGCTCGGGCGAATCCACCAGCCGGGCAAGCGCGCGCGAAGCGCCCGAGCCGCCCGCCGCGCGGCGCGCTGGTCCTCGAACAGGCCGAACACGGTGGCGCCGGAGCCCGACATCCGCGCGAGCCGGCAGCCGTCGGTCGCAGAGAGGGCGTCGATCCCGAGCGCGATCTCCGCCATGAGCGCCCGGGCCGGCGGTTCGAGATCGTTGCGGGCGGAGATCAGCTCCTCGAGCGGGATCGGATAGAGGTCCGTCAGCGGCGACGCTTTATCCGGAACGATCCCCACCCAGCCCTCCCCTTTGCAAGGGGAAGGATCGCGCTCGGTTTGGTTGCGCCGGCTCTCGTTATTG
>JADBEO010000089.1 GCA_031316315.1 Chelatococcus sambhunathii | reverse complement strand
CCCCTAACCCCTCCCCGCAGGGGGGAGGGGGACAGGTGGAGCGAGACCGGAACCTCCAGCGTCGCGTCCGTGCCGTCGTAGCGGATATGCAGCCGTACTTCCGTCGTCGCGTCGTAAACCTCCTGACGGGCGAGCTCGTCCAGCGCTTCAGCGGCGAGACTGCCGGCTTGCTCGACAATGGCCTGCGCCGCGTCCTCAAGCCTCAGCCGCAAGCTCGCCGTCCGTTCGGCGCGAATGTCCGCAAGCCCCATTCCGTAGGCCGAGAGCAGGCCAGACAGCGGATGGATCAGCACCGTGTCGACGCCGAGCGCGTCGGCGACGAGGGCGGCGTGCTGGCCTCCGGCGCCTCCAAAACAGTTCAGCGCGTACTTCGTGATGTCGTAGCCGCGCGCGACCGAGATCGTCTTGATGGCCTCGGCCATGTTGGCGACAGCCACCGCGACGAAGCCGTCCGCGACTTGGCTCGCGCTGCGGCCGTCGCCGATCTCCTGCGCCATCGCCTCGAATTTCTCTCGCACCACGTCGGCGTCGAGCGGCTGGTCCTGGTTCGGGCCGAAGATCTTTGGAAAGAGCTCCGGCGACAGCTTGCCGAGCATGACGTTGGCGTCGGTGACCGTGAGCGGGCCGCCGTTGCGGTAGCATGCCGGGCCGGGCGAGGCGCCGGCGGAATCCGGCCCGACGCGGAAGCGGCCCTTGTCGAAATGCAGGATCGAGCCGCCGCCGGCCGCGACGGTGTGGATGCGCATCATCGGCGCGCGCATCCGGGCGCCGGCGACCACCGTCTCGAAGGAGCGCTCGAATGCGCCGTCGAAATGCGCGACGTCGGTCGAGGTGCCGCCCATGTCGAAGCCGATGACCTTGTCGAAGCCGGCCGACTTGGCGGTCGCGGCCATCGCGACCACGCCGCCGGCGGGGCCGGACAGGATCGCGTCCTTTCCCTGGAACAGGCTGGCCGAGGTGAGGCCTCCCGCGGAGGTCATGAACATCAGCCGCCCCGCCTCGTCCTCCGGCAGGTTCAGCTCGTCCCGCACCCGCGCGACGTAACGGGAGAGGACAGGAGTCAGGTAGGCGTCGACGACGGAGGTGTCGCCGCGCCCGACGATCTTGGGCAGGCCGGAGACCTCATGGCTGATCGAGACCTGCGCGAACCCCATCTCGCAGGCGAGCCCGCCGACCGCCTTCTCATGCTCCGGCCAGGCGTAGGAATGCATGAGGACGACGGCGAGCGAATCGAAGCCGTCGGCCTTGAGCTCTTCGAGCTGTCTGCGCACCGCGTCGAGGTCCGGAGTGGCCTCGACGGTTCCGTCCGCCAGCACGCGCTCATCGATCTCGACGACGCGCTCATAAAGCGGCTCCGGCTTCTCGATCTTCTTCGCGAACAGTTTTGGGCGCGCCTGATAGCCGATCCTGAGCTGGTCCTTCAGGCCCTTTGTGATCAGCAGCGCCGTCCGCTCGCCCTTGCGCTCCAGCAGCGCGTTGGTCGCGACGGTCGTGCCCATCTTCACCGCGCCGATCTTCTCGGCCGGAACGGGCTCGCCGGACGTAAGGCCCAGCGCCTCGCGCACCCCCGCGACCGCCGCGTCGCGATAAGCCTCCGGGTTCTCCGACAGCAGCTTGCGGACATGGAGCGCGCCGTCCGGCGCCTTGCCGATCACGTCCGTGAAGGTGCCGCCCCGGTCGATCCAGAACTGCCAGCGTGCGTCGGTCATGGGAAGCTGAGCCGTATTGCGTGCTTCGAGACGGCCGCCAAGGCGGCCTCCTCAGCATGAGGAAGGCGAGAAGCATTGGAGCGGCGCAACATACGCGACGATCCTCATGCTGAGGAGCGCCGGCTTCAGCCGGCGCGTCTCGAAGCACGCAGTCGGCGGCCTGCGTCATTGACGTCGCGAAAGCCGATTCATCCCGCGCGCCTCATGCGCTAACGTCCCGCGCGAACGAGCGGAGCGATGCATGGCGTTTTGGGGAAAGCTTGGAGGCGCGGCCGGCGGCTTCTTTCTCGGCGGGCCGCTCGGCGCGGTCGCGGGCGCGCTGGCGGGGCACTTTCTTGTCGACCGGGCGACCGATCCCGAGGCGCAGGCCGCCGAGGAGGCGGACTCCAAGAGCCTCGCCTTCACGATCGGCGTCATCGCGCTGTCGGCGAAGATGGCCAAGGCCGACGGCGTGGTCGCGCCGGTCGAGGTCGAGGCGTTCCGCAAGATTTTCCATATCGACGACAAGGACCTCGAGGAGGTCCAGGGCGTGTTCGACCGGGCGACCTATGACGTCGCGGGCTACGAATCGTACGCCCGCCAGCTGCACGATCTGTTCAAGGACGAGCCGGCCACGCTCGAGGACGTGTTGCACGGCCTCGCTCACATCGCCGCCGCCGACGGCGCGATGCACGAGGCGGAAGTGAATTACCTGACAAGCGTCGCCGACGTCTTCGCGCTCGACAAGGCGAGCCTCAGGCGCGCCTTCGGCCGCTATGTCCAGCTGCCCGAGGACGACCCTTACGAGGTGCTGGGCGTGGAGCCGACCGCGTCCGACGCCGAGGTGAAGCGCCGCCACCGCGCGCTGGTCGCCGAGAACCATCCCGACCGCGCCACGGCGCGCGGGCTGCCGCCCGAGGCCGTCCGCATCGCGACCTCGAAGCTCGCGGTCATCAACGCGGCCTGGGACGCGATTCGCTCGGAACGGGCGCTGGCGTGACGGCTTTTGAGGCGGACAGCCGGCTGGTCGACTTAGTGCGGCCGGCCGCCAACCACGACGAGCGGCGCGACCGGCAGGAGCCGGATATCCTGCTGCTGCACTACACCGGAATGGCTTCGACCCAAATGGCCTGCGAGCGGCTGATCTCCGCCGAGAGCCAGGTTTCCTGCCACTACGTCGTGCTGGAGGACGGACGCATCCTCCAGCTCGTGCCGGAACGGCTGCGCGCCTGGCATGCGGGCCTCTCGAGCTGGGACGGCGAAACCGACGTCAACTCCCGCTCGATCGGCATCGAGATCGGCAATCCCGGCCACGACCACGGCTATCCGGATTTCCCGGACGTCCAGATCGAGGCGGTGATCGCGCTCTGCCGCGACATCTGCGAGCGCTGGTCGATCCGCCCCGAGATGGTGCTCGCCCATTCGGACGTCGCGCCGAAGCGCAAGGACGATCCCGGCGAGAAGTTCCCGTGGGGGCGGCTGGCGAGGGCGGGGGTCGGTCATTGGGTCGCGCCCACCGATCTCAACGCGAAGGGTGCGGGCATCGGTCCGGGCGACGAGGGCGAGCCGGTCGAGCACCTGCAGGCGATGTTCTCCATGTATGGCTACGGCATCGAGATCACCGGCAGCTACGACGCCGGGACCGCCAAGGTCGTCACCGCCTTCCAGCGCCATTTCCGGCCCGCAAAGGTCGACGGGCTGGCGGATTTCTCGACCATCGAGACGCTGCGTCGATTGCTCGCGGCGCTCCCAAAGCGCTGATTTGCTGCGCCGCACTTTCGTCATTCGAGCGTCAGGCTTCGAACAGACGAGCGTCCAGCCAAGACCAATTTGCTCAAGCGTAAGGTCACCCCGTGCAAATCATCGGGAGTGTACCCATGCGTAAATCGACGATCGTCGTCGCGTTGCTAGCGGCGACCGTCGCCTCGGCGTCAGCTGCGCCGTCTGCCTCTTCAAGCGCTCGCTCGGGGACTTCGTTCCAAGGCAAATCTAGCGCAGCGGCGAACGGCGCTGCCGCTCAACCTCAAGCGCCACTCGGCGCGTCCGCGTTCACCTCGGCGCGAAACGCCGGGGCCGCGCAGCCGCAGCAGGCCGGCGCGCCGTCGCCTCAGGCGAAGCGGTCCCGCGCGGAACCGGCGCGGCGTCTCGCGGCGCGCGGCCCGGCCCAGAGCCGCCCGGTCGCCCTGTCGCGCGAGGTTCCGTACGAGCGCGTCGACCGCCCCGCCGAAGCCTCCGTCGCCGCGGCGCCGCGCGGTTCGATCCACAGCATGGTGACGGCGGAGGCGCAGCGGGCCGGCGTTAGCCCTTCGCTTGCGCATGCGGTGGTCAAGGTGGAGTCCATGTACAACCCGCGCGCCACCGGCCGCGGCGGCTATATCGGGCTCATGCAGCTCAGCTACCAGACCGCCAAGGGCATGGGCTACCGCGGCAGCCGCGCCGGCCTCTACGAGCCCTCGACGAACCTCAGATACGGCATGCGCTATCTCGCCCAAGCCCACGCCAAGGCGGGCGGTTCGACCTGCGGCGCGGTCTCCAAGTACCAGGGCGGCCACGGCGTCCGCGGCGTGACGCGCGCCGGCGCGGTCTATTGCGGCAAGGTCCGCCGCTTCATGGCGTCGCGCTAGGTTCTGAACTCATAAAGTTTGCGTGGCGCGCTGGTGGCTGATTCAAGGTCTGGGGAGGATCTTGGATGGCGCGCTACGATCTCAGCGAAGCGGAGTGGCGGCTGATCGAGCCGCTGCTTCCGA
>JADBEO010000088.1 GCA_031316315.1 Chelatococcus sambhunathii | reverse complement strand
CCACCCTGCCCTCCCTTTTGCAAGGGGAGGGATCGCGCTCATCTTTCAAAGGTCGGCGGCGACTTACGCCTTCGCACCCTGCTGAGCGGCTTCTTCGGCGCGCGCGCGGTAGAGCGCGGCGAAGTCGACCGGGTCGATCATCAGCGGCGGGAAGCCGCCGTTGCGCACCGCGTCGGCCACGATGTGGCGGGCGAACGGGAACAGCAGGCGCGGGCACTCGATCATGACGATCGGGTGGATCTGGTCTTCCGGGATGTTCACGACGCGGAACCCCCCGCCATAGGTGAGGTCGACGCGGAAGATCAGGCTGTCGGCGTCCTTGGCCTGGCCCTCGATGACGAGCTCGACCTCGAAGTCGGTGTCGCCGACCTTGCGGGCGTTGACGTTGACGTTGATCTCGATCTGCGGCGCGGTCTGGCGCGGCGCGAGCGAGCGCGGCGCGTTGGGATTCTCGAAGGAGAGATCCTTGGCGTACTGCGCCAGCACGTTGATCGCGGGCGCCTTGTTCTCGGCGGCCGCGGAGCCGCCGTTTCCGTTCGTGTTGGCCATCAGACTTCCTCGGGACGCGCGAATGCGTCAGGGCGCGTCAGGACGAGGCGCCGAAACAGGCCGCGCGGGTAACACGAGGGACGGCGCTGAACAAGCCGACGATCGGCCGCCGTTCAAGCCTTGCCGCGGCCGGCGGGCTCGACCTCGCGCCACTCGCGCGTGTCGAGGTCCAGCATCCCGCCGTCCGGCCGACGCTCGGCGCGGGGCCGGTGCGGGGTCGGATCGATGGTCTCGGCCTTGCCGCCCGTCAGGAAGCGACGCAGCCGCGCCCTGAGGCTCGGCGCCAGCGCCACGATCCCGAGCGCGTCGGTGACGAAGCCCGGCACGGCGAACAGCAGGCCGGCCAAGCCGCGCATGCCAGCCTCACCGTCGAGGGCGATCGAGAACAGACCGCCGCGCGCCTTGGCGCGGGCGTCGCTCACGAGCGAGCCGATCATCGCGACGCCGACGAGCGAGAAAGCGAGCTGCAGCAGCACCGCCTTGCCGAAGCCGATAGCGGCGCCGACGGCCAGGAACGCCACCAGCTCGATGGCCGGGAGCAGAAGCAGGAGGCCGAGGATGCGGGCCATGACGTGTCCGTGAAACTCCTTGAAGCGCGAAGGCGCGTGGATCTATGTGGGGGTCGACGCCCTTCGAATTCAAGCGTTTGCTCGGAGCGACTGGAATCGGGGGCGGACCTTCTCACATATGGTAGGGATGGCCTCCGCCTGTGGCGGGCGCTCGGCTTCTGACTGCGAGACCAAATGAACGACGGCTTCGACATCTACACGATCATTTTCGCCGGCCTGGCGCTGTTCGTGTTCTGGAAGCTGCGCTCGGTCCTCGGGACGCGCACCGGCAACGAGCGCCGTCCGCAGGATCCGTTCGTGGGCCGTCCGCAGCCGGACCCGGTCAACGACACGGTGATCCCGCTGCCGCAGCGGACGTCCGAGCCAGCGCCGAAGGCCGCCTCCGAGGATGACGCGCCCGCGGTCGATCGCTGGGCCGGCGTCGCCGAGCCGAATTCGGCGGTGGCGCGCGGACTTGACCGGATCGCCGAGGCGGAACGGGACTTCGACGCCAAGGAGTTCCTGGTCGGCGCCCGCGCGGCCTACGAGATGATCGTCTCGGCCTTCGCGGCCGGCGACCGCAAGACGCTGAAGCCGCTTCTCGCCCGGGAGGTGTTCGAGAGCTTCAGCGCCGCCATCGCGGAACGCGAGAACCGCGGCGAGACGGTCGAGTCCAATTTCGTTTCGATCGAGAAGGCGGAGATCGCCGCCGCCGAGGTCGCCGGACGCACCGCTCAGGTCACGGTGCGCTTCGTCTCGAAGCTGATCACGGCCACGCGCGACCGCGCCGGCGCGGTGATCGACGGCAGCCCGACCGAGATCGCCGACCTCATCGACGTCTGGACCTTCTCGCGCGAGCTCAACGCTCGCGATCCGAACTGGCGGCTGATCTCCACCGAACCGCTCTGACGGCGTCATTGCGATGCGCCGGGGGGCAGCGATCGTGACGGCTCTGAATCTCGCGGCCTCGGCCCTCCTGGCCGCAGCCGGCGCGAAGGCGGACCCCGCGGCGCTCGAGCCCGTCGCCTTCTCGCAGATCGCGGGCTGGGAGAAGGACGACCATTCGGCCGCCTTCTCCGTCTGGATGAAATCCTGCGGCATGATTGACGCCGCCGCGCCCGCGCTTCGGCCCGGCGTTCCGGCGGGCGAGGCGCTCGCATCGGTCTGCGCGCGCGGCATGGCGCTGGATCCGGCGGACGAGCGCGCCGCCAAACGCTTCTTTGAGACCTCGTTCCAGGCCTTCCGCATCGGCCGCGGCATGCTGACCGGCTATTACGAGCCGGAATCGTTCGGCTCGCTCGTCCAGACGAAGCGCTTCACCACCCCGCTGCTCGGCCGTCCCGCCGACCTCGTCTCGATGATGCTCGGGGAGACGCTGCCCGGCATTCCCCCGAACATCCAGGCGGCGCGGCGCAAGGGCCAAGGGTTCGAGCCCTACCCGACCCGGTCGGAGATCGAGGACGGCGTCCTCGGCGAGCTGGCGCGCCCCTTGGTGTTCCTCGACTGGATCGACGCCTTCTTCGTCCACATCCAGGGCTCGTCGCGGGTGAAGCTGCCGGACGGACGGATGATCCGCCTCGCCTATGACGGGCGGAACGGCCGCCCCTTCACCGGCATCGGACGCCTGCTGGTCGAGAAGGGCGAGATGACCAAGGAGGTCGCGACCATGGCGCAGATTCGCGCCTGGCTCGCAAGGAACCCCGAGGAAGGCCGCGCGCTGATGCGGCGGAACGAGAGCTACATCTTCTTCAAGATCGACGAGGTTCTGCGCCCGGAGGACGGCCCCCGCGGCGCGCAGGACGTGGCGCTGACGCCCGGCCGCAGCCTCGCCGTCGACCGCGCGCTGTGGCCTTACGGCCTGCCGATGTGGATCGACGGCAGGTTTCCGGACGGCGCGCGTTTCCGCCGGCTGATGATCGCGCAGGACACGGGATCGGCGATCAAGGGGATCGCGCGCGGCGACTATTTTGCGGGAACGGGCGACGCCGCCGGCGCGGTCGCGGGCGGCATGCGCCAGCAGACCGATTTTGTGGTGCTGCTGCCGCGACCCGAGCCGCTCCGTTGAGCGGACGGCGCAGGCGCACGCCGAGCGAGGCCGAGCTGTCGCTTTGGGCGAAGGTGGTCGAGACCGTCGCGCCCCTGCCCGGCAAGGCGCGGCCCGTCGCTCCGAAAGCGCCCGAACCGGAGGCGCCCGCGCCGCCGCCGTCCGACGCGGCGCCGGCGGCGCTGCTGCGCCGCCCCGCCGCAAAGCCGCCGACGCCCCTCGCCCCGCTCGAGGCCCGTTTTCGCCGGCGGCTCGCACGCGGCGTGGTCGAGATCGACGCCCGCATCGACCTCCATGGCTTGAGGCAGGAGGACGCGCATCGCCGCCTGACGGCCTTCCTCGCCGGCGCCCAGGCGCGCGGCCACAAGATCGTCCTCGTCATCACCGGCAAGGGCCAGACCGCCTCCGACCCCCACGCCGAGCGCGGCGTGCTGCGCCGCGCCGTGCCGATGTGGCTCGGCGAGCCGCATATGCGCTCGGTCGTCGTCGGCTTCGAGGCCGCCGACCCTGTCCATGGCGGCGCCGGCGCCCTCTATGTGCGGGTTCGCAAATCCGCCCGACGCTGACAAGCTCACGACCCGCACTCTCTGGAAAGGACGCTTCATGACCGGTCCGCACCGCGCGCCGCTCGACGACGCCGCGCTCGACACGCTGTTCCGCTCGGCGCGCACCCACAATTCCTTCGAGCCCACACCGGTGCCGGAGACGACCCTGCGCGCGCTGTTCGAGCTCGTGAAGATGGGGCCGACCAGCGCCAACGGCCTGCCGGGCCGCTTCGTGTTCGTGACCTCGGAGGAGGGCAAGGCGAAGCTCTCGCCCGCGCTGTCCTCCAACAACCGCGAGAAGACGATGAAGGCGCCGGTCTGCGTGATCGTCGCGCATGACACCGAATGGCACGAGAACCTGCCGCGCTTCTTCCCGCATGCGGACGCAAAGAGCTGGTTCGCCGGGAACCAGGCCGCGATCGACGAGACGGCGTTCCGCAACGGCACGCTGATGGGCGCCTACCTGATCATGGCCGCCCGGTCCCTCGGCCTCGACGCCGGCCCGATGTCCGGCTTCGACAAGACGAAGGTCGACGAGGCCTTCTTTCCCGATGGCAAGTTCAAGTCGAACTTCCTCGTCAACCTCGGCTTCGGCGACGGCAAGAACATGTTCGACCGCCTCCCGCGCCCCGACTTCGACGAGTTCTGCAAGATCGTGTGAGTCTGGCCGCGACCTCTCCGGATCCCTCCCCTCGTTGAGGGGAGGGTAGGGTGGGGAGCGCCGGGCATGGAGCTCGACGTTGCCTGTCGCTCCTC
>JADBEO010000087.1 GCA_031316315.1 Chelatococcus sambhunathii | reverse complement strand
ACCCCAACCCTCCCCTCAAGGGGGAGGGGGGAGCCGCGCGCCGGCCGGACATCATCTCCGGATCGGGGGTGACGGAGGAGATCTCCACCCCCGTGGCCTCGGCGACGCGGCGGGTCAGGGTGGAGAACTCCATCGCCTTGAGGAAGGCGATTAGCCGCGACGGGTTCGGCTCGTGGACGGCAAGCTCGTCGAGCGGGACCTCCAGCGGCACGTTCGTCTCCAGCGTGACGAGGCGCTTCGACACGCGGGCGAGGTCGGCGTTGGCGATCAGGTTCTCGCGGCGCTTCGGCTGCTTGATCTCATGCGCGCGCTCCAGCAGCGTTTCGAGGTCGCCATACTCCTCGAGCAGCTGGGCGGCGGTCTTGGCGCCGATGCCCGGCACGCCCGGCACGTTGTCGACGCTGTCGCCCGCGAGCGCCTGCAGGTCGATCATCTTCGAAGGCGCGACGCCGAATTTCTCGAACACCTCGTCCGGGCCGATGCGCTTGTCCTTCACCGGATCGAGCATGGTGACGCCGCCGCCGACGAGCTGGAACAGGTCCTTGTCCGAGCCGACGATCGTCACCTCCGCTCCGGCCTCGGCCGCGAGGCGCGAATAGGTCGCGATCAGGTCGTCGGCCTCGTAGCCGGCCTGTTCGAGGCAGGCGATCGAGAAGGCGCAAGTCGCGCTGCGGATCAGCGGGAATTGCGGGATCAGGTCTTCCGGCGGCTCGGAGCGGTTCGCCTTGTAGTGCTCGTACACCTCCTTGCGGAACGTCACCTCGGACTTGTCGAAGATCACCGCGAGATGCGTCGGGTCGACCCAGCCGGCGTCGCGCAGCAGCTTCCACAGCATGTTGCAGAAGCCCGATACCGCGCCGACCGGCAGCCCGTCGGAGGGTCGGGTCAGCGGCGGCAGCGCGTGGAAGGCGCGGAAGATGTAGGACGAGCCGTCGACGAGGACGACGTGGTCGCCTGATGCGACGGGGCGGCTGGGCATGGGGAGGTCCGGGCTTTCTGGGCCGCCGGACTATAAGGACCCGCCGCGCGAAAGGAACCCGGCTCGGACGTCAGGTGAGCGCGCGCCGCACCCGGCCGACCAGAGCGCGGAACGCGCCCGCGACGGCGACGAGGGCGCCCGCCGCTTCCTTCCTCGCGTGGACCGCGAGAGCTGCGGCGAGGGCGAGCAGGGCCGCAAGGAGCGATGCGACGACGGCCGGCGCGGCGTGGTATCCTCTCCGGATCGTCGCGATCAGGCCGAGCAGGGCGCCGCAGCTGGCCGCAGCCGCGAGGAATTCGACGAGCCGGCGGCGGATCACCGCCCATGCCGGCGGGGCGTCCGCGACCGACGCCCATGCGCCAAAAACGCCGGCCGTGTCGCCACGAAAAAGGCCGGAGCGCCTGAATGGCGTCCGGCCTTGAGAGTGTCGGGGAAGCGCTCGACGCTCCCGCGGAGATCTTACTTCTCGATCGTGACCGTCTTCGCCGAGTCGGGCGACATTTCGGTCTGGCCCGGCGTGTAGCCGTTCAGCGAGAGGATATAGGCCATCAGCACGTTCAGCTGGTCGTCGTTGAGCGAGCCAGGCGCGGTCTGCGGCATGTTCTGATGGATCCAGCTGCGCACGTCCGCGGCCGTCTGACCGCCGAAGCGGCCCTTGAACTGGTCGCCCGTCAGTGCAGGCCCGAGCGCGCCCTTGCCCTTGGCGGCATGGCAGGTGCGGCAGTGGGTGTTGTATTCCGAGCCGCCCTTGTCGAGCTGCGCCTGCGTGAACGGACCTTCGGCGGCGAGAGCCGGGCCGGCGAGCAGCGCGGCGCCGAAAGCGGCGGCGAGCGTCCTGGTGAACTTCATTACGGGCGATCTCCCTTCTGTTGGGGCGCATTGAAAACGCTTGGAGCGCATGAACGCTTCCGCGCTTTATAACGCGGCGAACGCCGTAACAAAGGCGTGAAGCTCTTTTTCGTCTAGGTAAAAAGAAAGGGCGCGCCAGACTGACGCGCCCCCTGAGCAGCGGCAGCCGCGAACCGCCTTACTTCGGGAATTCCTCGTCCTTGGCGTAGGGCTTGTCGGCCGGCGTTGCGCCGTTGAGCGACAGCACATAAGCCGTCAGCACGTCCAGTTGGTCGTCCTTGAGCGACTTGGGCGCGGTCTGGGGCATTTGCTCGTAGACGAAGGTCCGGAACTCGCTCGAGGGCTTGCCGCCCCACTTCTGCTTGGCTTGGTCGCCGGCGAGCGCCGGCCCGAGCGCGCCCTTGCCGTTCGCTCCGTGGCAGGTGCGGCAGTGCGTGTTGTACTCCTGCTTGCCCTTGTCGACCTGCTCCTGGGTAAAGGCGAAGGCCGGACACGCCAGAACCGACGCGCCGAAAGCCGCGACGAGCAGCGCTCTGTTGAACTTCATAGGGCGTTCTCCCTTCTCTCAGCGCCGAAACGCGGAAGCCCGGTCTATAGGGCTTTCGGCGCCGATCTCGAAGGAGACTTATTCTAATTAATAAGCAGGAATCGGCCTCTGGCGGCGTGATAGACTTCACGAAATCGAGAGCTGTCCTGCCGTCACTTTGCTCGACCACTGCGTTGTTCACGCAATTGCGAGCAAAGTCATTCCGCAGCCTGGAGGCGCGGCTTCTCCAGGTCGGATTCGGCGATGCGGAAGGCGCGGGGCCGTTCAAAAAGGAAGAGCCCGATTCCTGTCCGTTGGACCAGCCAATGGAAGACGAGGGGCGCGACCACGCCGGACACGGTCACGATCAGCGACATCCAGCCGATGTCGTCGATCATGCCGGTCTTGATCAGGACCGTACGGGTCACGGCCATCGGCAGGAAGAAGGCGAGATAGACGACGATCGATCGCTCGCCGGCGTAGCGCAGGGGCTCGGCGGCGGCGCTTCCCGCGATCATCGCCGAAACCGAGACGATCGCCATAGCGCCGGCGACGCCGAGCGCGAGGCTGATCAGGGGGAGCTCCGACACGCCGCCCCAGACGGCCGCCGCATTGGCGAGCGCCCAAAGCGCGAGCGCCGCGGCCGCGGTCGGCCGATGTTCGCGCGCCCAGTCCGCCAGCCGGAACACGTAGGGCGCGCCGTACCAGCCGAGCATCACGTAGAACAGCCGCGCGCAGAATTCGTCGGGAACCATCCAGCCGGTCTCGATCGGCAGCATCTCGAGGATCGCCGCGAAGCCGAGCACGAGCAGCGGCGGCAGGGTCTTCACGAGCTTGGCGAAGACGAAGAAGATCGGCAGCAGATAGATGAACCAGAGCGTGCCGAACGGATCGACCAACGCCAGCAGAAAGGCGTGCGCGACAGCGCCCGCGCCCTCCTCGAGCGCGAGCCCCGGCCACTTGAATGCGCCCTGGATCAGCAGCCACAGCACGTAGAAGTAGGCGAAATGCACGACCTTGCGGTCGAGATAGAGCCGCCAGGGCCGATCGATCACGAGCGCGAGGAACAGGCCGGAGATCATGAAGAAGTCCGGCATCCGGAACGGCTTCGCGAACGCCACGACGTGATGCATGAAGCCTTCGCCGCCGGTCGCCTTCTCCACCCCGAGCGTCGAGTGCATCATCACCACGAGCACGATGCACACGCCCTTCGCCACGTCGACCCAGTCGAGGCGGGAAGAGGGGGCTGGGTTCTGCGGCGCTTCAGCGTTCATTGGCGTCTTCGCGGCTGCGAATGCTTGCGGGCGCACTGTATACTGCGCAAGGCGCGAACGAATTGATGCACATAAGCGCGAAAGCGCCGAAAATTCGCGACGATCGGTTAACGTTCGCGCTTGAGGCTCGCTAAGGCCCGGTGAAACCGACATTCACGCCCGCGACGCCTTTGCTTTCGTCGGCGTCAAAACGCACGTTCACCCCCCGCGAGATCGCCGGCATCAGCATCTGCTCGTAGGTGCAGTGGGTGATCCCGCGCGTCTGGCAGCCGAGGCCCCGACGCTCGAGATACCGCACCGCCTGGTCGCGGCTCATGCCCTGCGTCGCCGACCGGATGCGGGCGAGCATGGCGCGCTCAAGCCCCGCCTCCGATTGCAGTCCCGGCGCGACCAGCAGCATCAAAAACGGGCTCGGGAACGGCAGTGGGCCGAAGCAGTATTGCGCGGGCAGCAGGAGCAGGACCGCGAGCCCCGCGATGAACCATCGCGCAGCTCCCCGCTCCCTCGGCCGGCGGTCGAGCAGCATGTCACGCCGCCCCCACCGCCCTTCGGATCGCGCCGGCTATCTCGGCCGCATAAGCCGAGGGCGGCGCGTCGAGCCGTCCGTAGATCCGGAAGATCGCCGGCTGCACCACGAGGCCGAGCGCGAGCGCCGTGACGAGCGCCACGTCCTGTTCCGGGATCTCGCCGCGCGCCATGGCGTCGGCGAAGACGCGCCCGAGCGCCTCGACGGCATTATCCGGCGAGCTTGCTGGAAGGTCGCGCAGGTGCTCGTGCTGGGAGACGAGGACATAGGCGAAGCCCGCCGGGTCCTTGTCGAACGCGTCGGCGAACAGACGGACGAGGGCGTCGAGCCGGTTCGAAAAGTCAGGCGCGCGAGCGCGGATCGCTTCGACTCCGTGAGCGAGCGCGCCGTAGCGCGACAGGAATAGCGCGCGGGCGAGGTCGTCCTTGGAGGCGAAGTGCCGGTAGATCGCGCCCTCGGTCACGCCGACCTCATGCGCGATGTCGCGCATCGAGGTGCCGGCGACGCCCTTGGCCGCGAACAGCCTTAGCGCAGCGGCCTCGATGCGTTCGCGCGTGCCATGAGCGGGGCGGGCCGAAGCGGCGCGCGCGAGGCTCATAGCGCGAGCTCCCGGCCGGAGTTCGAGCGCGACGTTTCAGAATCCCTCCCCTCTCTGAGGGGAGGGTAGGG
>JADBEO010000086.1 GCA_031316315.1 Chelatococcus sambhunathii | reverse complement strand
CCCACCCCGCCCTCCCCTTTGCAAGGGGAGGGAGCAGGGCGCGCCGCTTGCGGCTTGGCTTCTTCGCCTCATGGCGCCATTTGACCGGGCAAGCGCCCAAGGTCCATAGGGCGCGCGGAAACGATGAGGAGTTCTGGTCATGGCCGTCACGGAAGACGACGTCCGGCGCGCGCTCGCCGCGGTCCCGGCGCCCGACGGCGCGCCGAGCCTCGGCCAGTCTCCCTCGCTGTCGAATATCGCCGTCATGCCCGGCGGCCGGGTCATCTTCTCGATCGAGACGACGCCCGAGCGCGCCGCCGCGCTTGAGAGCATCCGTCGCGCGGCGGAAGCCGCGGTGAAGGCGCTGCCCGGCGTCTCCGACGTGCTGGTCGCCCTCACGGCGGAGAAGGCGCCCGGCTCTGCGCCAGCGCCTGCCCCGCGTCCGGCCTCCTCGCCGATGATGTCCCGCGGCGCGCGCGAGGCCGCGCCCGGCGCGGCGCCGCCGGTCCGTCCGGCCCAGCCGAGCGGCGCGGGCGTCCCCGGCGTCAAGCACATCGTCGCCGTCGCCTCGGGCAAGGGCGGCGTCGGCAAGTCCACCACCGCCGCCAACCTTGCCCTCGCGCTGAAGGCCCAGGGCTTGCGCGTCGGATTAATGGACGCCGACGTCTACGGGCCGTCGGTGCCGACCCTATTCGCCCTGCACGCCCGGCCCGAGGTCGTCGACAAGCGGATGAAGCCGCTTGAGGCGCATGGGCTGAAGATCATGTCGATCGGCTTCCTGGTCGATGCCGGCACGGCGATGATCTGGCGCGGGCCGATGGTGATGTCGGCGCTGACCCAGATGCTCACGGAAGTGGACTGGGGCGAGCTCGACGTGCTGATCGTCGACATGCCGCCCGGCACCGGCGACGCGCAGCTCACCATGGCGCAGCGGGTGAAACTCTCAGGCTCGGTGATCGTCTCGACGCCGCAGGATCTCGCGCTCGCCGACGCCCGGCGCGGCGTCGCCATGTTCCGGAAGGTCGACGTGCCGATCCTCGGGATCGTCGAAAACATGAGCTACTACAGCTGCCCGAACTGCGGCCACCATGCCCACCTCTTCGGCCATGGCGGCGCACGTGCCGAGGCGCAGGCGATGGGAACGCCCTTCCTCGGCGAGGTCCCGCTGTCGCTTCAGATCCGCGAGACCTCCGACGCCGGCGCGCCGATCGTCGTCTCGTCGCCCGAGAGCGAGGACGCCAAGGCCTATGGCCGGATCGCGGAAGCGGTCTGGGCGCGGCTCAGCCAAGGCGTCGGCGGCCGCGTCGCGCCGCGGATCGTCATCGAGCGGTAGATATCGCCCGCCGCAAACCCCCTACGGGCCGACCTCTCCCCGCTGGGGAGAGGTGAGAAGCGGCGTCGTCTCTTCACCTCTCCCCAGCGGGGAGAGGTCGCGAACGAAGTGAGCGGGTGAGGGGGCTGCGGGCGTCGAGTCGCAGCGGCCATACAGACGGGACAGCCTTGGGACCCGACCATCGAAGTCTGCGCGCCGGCGCCCGAGGCAGATCCTCCCGCCAAGCCGAAGGACGACGACAGTGCGATCCACGACCTGGAAACCTGCATAGATTGGACTTATTCCAAATCGACCTTCGCGCCAAAAAAGGCGTTTGATCAAAGGTGTTTACAGGTCAGTTGACATCCTCGTGAGCAAGGCGTTCGGCTCGGTTTCGACGCGGCGCCGATCATGGTCGATTTCGGGCGCGCGAGGAGACGACATCATGCGCAAGTTCATGTCCGCGCTCGCAGGCGCGGGGCTCGCGGCCCTCGCCGTCACATCGGCCCTCGCCGAGGGCCCGGCCCCGAAGGACGTGCTGAAGACCTACGCCGACATCGCTCAGGCGATGTATTCCGACGCCGTCGCCGGCGCGAAAGCGCTGCAGGGCAAGGTCGACGCGTTCCTGAAGGATCCGACCGACGCGACGCTGGCGGACGCCCGCAAGGCGTGGATCGCGTCACGCCCGGCCTATCAGCAGACCGAGGGCTACCGCTTCGGCAACAAGGCCGTCGACGATCTGGAAGGCACGGTCAACGCCTGGCCGCTCGACGAGGGCCTGATCGACTACGTCGACTCCAAATATGGCGAGTCGTCCGACGAGAACCCGTATTACACCGCCAACGTCATCGCGAACCCGAAGATCAAGATTGGCCGCAAGACGATCGACGCGACGAAGATCGACGCCAAGCTGCTGAACAGCCTGCAGGAGGCCGGCGAGGTCGAGGCGAACGTCGCCATCGGCTACCACGCGATCGAGTTCCTGCTGTGGGGCCAGGATCTCAACGGGACCGGCCCCGGCGCCGGAAACCGTCCCGCCACCGATTACGTGCAGGGTTCCGGCTGCACCCACGGCAACTGCGACCGCCGCGCCGCCTACCTCAAGGCCGCGACCGACCTGCTGGTGAAGGATCTCGGCGACATGGAGGCGCTGTGGGAGGCCAAGGGCAAGGCGCGCACGGCGCTGATGAAGAAGAAGGGCGCCTCCTCGCTCGCGCCGATCTTCACCGGCCTCGGCAGCCTCTCCTATGGCGAGCTCGGCGGCGAGCGGATGAAACTCGGCCTCATCCTCCATGACCCCGAGGAGGAGCATGACTGCTTCTCCGACAACACCCACAACTCGCACTATTTCGACATCGTCGGCATGAAGGCGATCTGGGACGGCAAGTACGTCCGCGCCGACGGCTCGACCGTCGAGGGCCCGAGCCCGAAGGCCTATGCCGAGGCGAACGCCCCGGACCAGGCGAAGAAGCTCGACGAGCTGTTCGTCGCCACGCTCGACAAGGCCAAGGTCATGAAGGACCGCGCCGACGGCGGCGAGGCCTACGACCAGATGATCGGAGAAGGCAACGCCGAGGGGAACAAGGTGGTGCAGGACGTCATCGACGCCCTCGTCGCCCAGACCCGCGGCATCGAGGCGACGGTCGCCAAGCTTGGCGTGAAGATCAGCGTGGAGGGTTCCGACAGCCTCGACGCGCCAGAGAAGGTGACGCAGTAAGTCTGCCCTAAGTCTGCGGCGTCATCCCGAACGGCGCGTGAGCGCCGATCCGGGATCGTCCTCAGGACATGGCGCCCGAGCCGCTTCGTCGTCCTCCCGCTTGCGCGCAGATCGGGTGCTCCCGATCTGCGCCATCCAGAGTGGGGAACTCGGGAACACACGAGTTCCCGGAGGACCCATCGTCGGCGTAGAGCTCCACGCGAAGCATGGAGGGTCCGGTCGAGCCGGACCATGACGAGTTCTGTCCTGCCTGCGATCCCGGTTCGGCCCTTCGGGCCGTCCGGGATGACGGCTATTCGAGACGTCGATGTCGCGCTTCTCTCCCTCCCGCAGAACGCTTCTCGGCGGCGGCCTCGCCGTCGCCGGCGCGGCGTTGCTGTCGGCGAGGGGCTTTGCGAAGGGGCCGAAGGCCGTGCCGCTGCCGGCGCGCACGGTTGGGCCGGCGAGCGGCGAGAAAAAGGTCTCCTTCGCCGCCGCGCAGCGCTCGCTGAAGCTGATGGGCGCCGATCGCCCCGCAAGCCGCGTCTGGACCTACGCCGACGAGCCGTTCCATCTCATCCGCCTCGCCCAAGGCGAGACGCTGTCGGTCGACTTCGAGAACCGGCTGCCGGAGCACACCTCGATCCACTGGCACGGGCTGAGAATCCCCAACGACCAGGACGGCGTGCCCTACATGACGCAGCCGCCGGTGAAGCCTGGCGAGCGCCATGCCTACCGCTTCACGCCGCCCGACACCGGCACCTTCTGGTTCCACCCGCATTGCGACACCGTCGCCCAGCTCGGCCGCGGCCTTGCGGGCGTGATGGTCGTCGAGGGCGACGAGACTCGCGCCTACGACGCCGACGTCGCGCTCGTGCTGAAGGATTGGCGGCTCGACGAGGCGACCGGCGAGTGGCTGCCCTTCATGACGACGCGCGGCGCGTTGCGCGCCGGCACCTTCGGCACGGTGCGGACGGCGAACGCGCAAGTCGCGCCGACGATCAAGCTCCCGGCCGGCGGCGACTGCCGCATCCGCATCCTCAATCTCGACTTGACGCGGGTTGGCGACCTGTCCTTCGAGGGCATGGAGGCCGCCGTGATCGCCATCGACGGCAACCCGGTTTCGCCCTTTCCGCTGAAGGAGTGGCGGCTCGGCCCAGCCATGCGGCTCGACGTCGTGGTCCGGGCGCCGGCGGCCGGGGGGCGGGGGACGCTGGTCGACTATTTCTCAGCGAATCCTGTCACGCTCGCGACCTTTTCAGGCGAGGGGGAGGACCGGCCGAAATCGGCCTTCGATCCGGCGCCGCTGTCGAAGGGCGACATCCCCGAGCCGAAGCTGAAGGGCGCCGAGCGGCTGAAATTCGCCTTCGCCACGGCGGCCGGCGGCAAGGCGGCGCTCGCGGCCTCGGCCGAGGAGGGCGACCCGCTCGACAAGGCGCTGCTCGACAGCCTCTGCGCCTCGGACAAGGTGAACTGGAGCGTCAACGGCGAGAGCTGGCCGGCCGGCGACCATTCCCGCATCCCGCCACCGCTGTTCACGCTGAGGCAGGGGCGGAGTTACGTCGCGGAACTCACCAACGAGACGCCGCACGTTCACCCGATCCACCTGCACGGCTTCACCTTCAAGGTGCTTTCGTCGACGCGGGCGGGCGCGCCGGTCCACTTCGCCGACACCGTGCTTCTGACGCCGAAGGACCGCATCACCATCGCCTTCGTCGCCGACCGCCCCGGCGACTGGATGGTCCACTGCCACCTGATCGAGCACCAGGACACTGGCATGATGGGCTACGTGAAGGTGGTGTGATGGAGGCAGGGCGCAGCCGCTGCGATCCCTCCCTCGAAGAGGGGAGGGTGGCCCCGGCGCCAGCCGGGGTCGGGTGGGGTCGCTTCAGAAAGAAGCTGGACGCAGTCGCCCGCCCTACGCC
>JADBEO010000085.1 GCA_031316315.1 Chelatococcus sambhunathii | reverse complement strand
CCACCCTACCCTCCCCACGCAAGTCGGATGTTTCCGACTTGCGATTTCTGTTTGCGCACAACGCCGCAACAGCGGCGTTGTGTGGAGGCGAGGGATCCGGAGATGTTGTGGGGCTCGTTCAGCCCCGTCCCGGCATTACGTCGAAGGCTTTCTCCACCTCTTTCGGGCACAGACCGTCCTCATGCTGAGGAGCCGTCCGTCAGGACGGCGTCTCGAAGCATGCAAGTCACGCTCATGCCTGCCCCTGCTCGCTCCTCAGCCAGTCCACGACGTCCTGCGCGGAGCGGTCGGGCGGGAAGACAGGGTAAAAGACCTTCGTGACGACGCCGTCGTCGATGACGAGCGTGAAGCGCTTGGTCAGCGTCTCGCCGCCGGCTTCGAACAGCGGCAGGTCGATCGCCTTCGAGAGCGTGAGCGCCTCGTCGGACAGGACGGCGAAGGGCAGGTGAAGCCGCTCTGCGGCCTCGCTCTGATACGCGCTCGGTTGCGTCGACAGCCCGAACAGATGGTCGACGCCGAGCTCCTTCAGCTCCGCGAAATGGTCCCGGAACGAGCAGCTTTGCGGGGTGCAGCCGCGCGCGCCGGGGATCATGTCCCAGCCGTCCGGATTCTCGACGCCGGGCCGGCCGGTGCGCGGATAGGCGTAGACGACCGCGCGGCCGGGGAGAGCGGAAAGGTCGATGGTCGAGCCGTCGGTCGCGGCGAGCGGAATGGAGGGGAGCGTCAGGCCGGCGAGATGCGCGCAGCCGCCGTCGTCGACCGGGGCCGGGATCGCCGACCAGTCCGGCGCCGCGACGGTGGAGGTTTCGGCCATGGAGCGCTCCTTCGGTTCGGAACCGCGCGCCCAAGTGGTAACCCGGCTTGCGGCGCCGCGTGAAACGAAGATTTGTGAGGCTTGCCATCGCGCCTGGCGATGCGGGCGCGCAAATCGCGCGCCTCGTTCGCCATGCCGTTCGTTCCGCCTGCCCGGCAATGAAAAAGCGCCCCGGAGGGCGCTTGATCAATGCTGCGTATGAGCGGCGAGGGTCACTCGGCCGCTTCTTCGCGGCGGCGACGCGGGCCGCGGTCGCGACGGCCGCCGCCGGAGCGCTGCTGCTCCTCGCCGCCGTTCTCCTCGCCGCCTTCGCCGGCCGGCGGAGACAGGTCCTCGCCGGTCTGCTGGTCGACGACCTTCATCGAGAGGCGCGTCTTGCCGCGGTCGTCGAAGCCGAGAAGCTTCACCTTGACCTTGTCGCCCTCCTTGAGGACGTCCGAGACCTTCTCGACGCGCTGCTGGGCGATCTGGCTGACGTGGACGAGGCCGTCCTTGGCGCCGAAGAAGTTCACGAAGGCGCCGAACTCGACCACCTTCACGACGGTGCCGTCATAGATCACGCCGACTTCCGGGTCGGAAGCGATCGACTTGATCCAGTTCAGCGCGGCGGTGATGGCCTTGCCGTCCGAGGAGGCGACCTTGACGGTGCCGTCGTCCTCGACGTTGACCTTGGCGCCGGTCTTCTCGACGATCTCGCGGATCACCTTGCCGCCGGTGCCGATCACTTCGCGGATCTTGTCGGTCGGGATCTTGATGACCTCGATGCGCGGCGCGTACTCGCCGAGCTCGGCGCGGCCGGTGGAGATCGCCTTGGCCATCTCGGTCAGGATGTGCAGACGCCCGTCCTTGGCCTGGCCGAGGGCGACCTTCATGATCTCCTCGGTGATGCCGGCGATCTTGATGTCCATCTGGAGGGCGGTGACGCCGCCTTCAGTGCCGGCCACCTTGAAGTCCATGTCGCCGAGGTGATCCTCGTCGCCGAGGATGTCGGACAGCACCGCGAACTTCTCGCCCTCGAGGATGAGGCCCATGGCGATGCCGGCGACCGGCCGCTTCAGGGGCACGCCCGCGTCCATCGCGGCCAGCGAGGCGCCGCAGACCGAGGCCATCGAGGAGGAGCCGTTCGACTCGGTGATCTCGGAGACGATGCGGATCGTGTAGGGGAACTCGTCCGGCTTCGGCAGCATCGGGTGGATCGCGCGCCAGGCGAGCTTGCCGTGGCCGACCTCACGACGCCCCGGAGCGCCCATACGGCCGGTCTCGCCCACGGAGTAGGGCGGGAAGTTGTAATGGAGCAGGAAGCGCTCCTTGTAGGTGCCGCCGAGCGCGTCGATGAACTGCTCGTCCTCGCCGGTGCCGAGCGTCGCGACCACGATCGCCTGGGTCTCGCCGCGGGTGAAGATCGCCGAGCCGTGGGTGCGCGGCAGGACGCCGACCTCCGGCAGGATCGGGCGGACGGTGACGAGGTCGCGGCCGTCGATGCGGATCTTGTCGTCGAGGATGCCCCAGCGGACGATCTTGGCCTCGAGCTCCTTGAACACGCCGCCGAGCTTGATCGGGTTGACGGCGTTCTCGTCGCCCTCGGCGCAAAACGCCTCGATGGCCTTCTTCTTCGCGGCGGCGACGGCCTCCTGGCGCTCGGCCTTGGCCTTGATCTTGTAGGCGGCGCGCAGGTCGCCCTCGACCAGAGCCTGAAGCTTGCCCTCGAGCTCGCTGGTGTCGTCCACGGAGTGCTCGCGCGGCTCCTTGGCGGCCTTCTCGGCGAGGCGGATGATCGCGTCGATCACCGGCTGGAAGCCCTTGTGGCCGAACATCACGGCGCCGAGCATGACGTCCTCGGAGAGCTCCTTGGCCTCCGACTCCACCATGAGCACCGCGTCCTGGGTGCCGGCGACCACGAGGTCGAGGTCCGAGCCGCCCATGCGGTCAGCGACCGGGTTCAGCACATACTCGCCGTCGATGTAGCCGACGCGCGCGCCGCCGATCGGGCCCATGAAGGGCACGCCCGAGAGCGTCAGCGCCGCGGAGGCGCCGATCATGCCGACGATGTCGGGGTCGTTCTCGAGGTCGTAGGAGAGAACGGTGACGACGACCTGGGTCTCGTTCTTGTAGCCGTCCGCGAACAGCGGGCGGATCGGCCGGTCGATCAGGCGGGAGGTCAGCGTGTCCTTCTCGGTCGGACCGCGCTCGCGCTTGAAGTAGCCGCCCGGGATGCGGCCGGCGGCGTAGTACTTCTCGGTGTAGTTGACGGTGAGCGGGAAGAAGTCGATTCCCGGCTTCGGCGAGCGCGCCGACACGGCGGTCGCAAGCACCGTGGTGTCGCCATAGGTGACGAGAACCGCGCCGTCAGCCTGGCGGGCGACGTGGCCGGTCTCGAAGGTCAGCGTGCGGCCGGCCCATTCGATCTTTTCGCGATGAATCTCAAACATGCGTCTTTTGTCCTTGCGGTCATGCGGACCGAAGGATGCCGTCGGGCTTTGAAGCTCACGTCACGGGCAAGACGGCGCGGCGCTGTTTTGTGAACAGCGCCCTGCGATCCTGCCCCATGACGTACGGGCCCGATGGCGTCCCGGGTCCCTTCGTTGTCAGTCTCGGCGACGGCGCCCCATTGCGCCGACGTCCCTGTCAGAGAGGCGTCTCAAACGCGACGTCATTCCGGGCTTGTCCCGGACTCCATTTCCGCTCGAGCGGCCATACTGGGCGATGCTGGCGGAAATGGGCTCCGGGACAAGCCCGGAGCGACGGCGTCACGCGCCTCAAGCGAACCGCGGCCGATCGGGGCCGCCTTTTCATGCAGGCGTCAGCGGCGGATGCCGAGACGCTCGATCAGGCTCTGATAGCGAGCCGGGTCCTTGCCCTTCACGTAGTCGAGCAGCGAGCGGCGTGCGCTCACGAGCTTCAGGAGGCCACGACGGGAATGGTTGTCCTTGGCGTGGCTCTTGAAGTGCTGGGTCAGGTTGGAGATGCGCTCCGTGAGGATCGCGACCTGCACCTCGGGGGAGCCGGTGTCGCCGTCCTTGACGGCGTACTGGCTCACGAGTTCTTTCTTGCGTTCCGGCGTGATCGACATCGTCTCTCTCGTTCGATCGGTTTCGGTCCCGACCTGGCCTCAGGGCCGGTCGAGGTGGAAGATGCGTCTGGGATGAAGCTCGCCGCGATCGATCTCGCCGAGGGCGATGAGCGCCCCGTCGGTCGTCACGGAAACCGGACCCCGATGCATCGGGGCGTCCCGTCCGCGCAGCAGCACCGGTTGCCCATTGAGCAATCGGGCCGCCTCCGCCCTGCTGACGGCGAGCGCCGGGATGTCGTCCAGCGCCGTCTCAACCGGTAGGAGGCAATTCGCGAGGTCCTGCTCGCGGCCGGCACCCTGTCCGAAACGTTCCAGTTCGTCCAGCGAAATCGCGTCGTCTTCCGTGAATCCGCCGACCGCGGTCCGCCTCAGCGCCACGATGTGTCCGCGCGTGCCGAGAGCCCGGCCCATGTCGCGCGCGATGGCGCGGACATAGGTGCCCTTGCCGCAGTCTGTCTCGAACACGGCGCGGTCGGGAGCGGGCATGTCGACCAGCTCCATCCGCTCGACCTCGACGATGCGCGGCTCGAGGTTCACCTCCTCGCCGTCGCGGGCGAGGTCGTAGGCGCGCTCGCCGCCGATCTTGAGCGCCGAGAACTTCGGCGGGATCTGCGTTACCGAGCCCCGGAAGGCCGGCAGCACGTCGAGGATCGCCTCGCGGGTCGGGCGATGCTCGGAGGTCGCGATCGGCTGGCCTTCCGCGTCGTCGGAATCCGTCTCGACGCCCCAAAGCACCTCGAAGCGATAGGTCTTCTGGCCGTCCATCACGAAGGGCACGGTCTTGGTCGCCTCGCCGAAGGCGATCGGCAGGACGCCGGAGGCGAGCGGATCGAGCGTGCCGGCGTGGCCGGCCTTCTTCGCCTGATAGATCCAGCGCGCCTTCGACACGGCGTGGGTCGAGGTGACGCCGATCGGCTTGTCGAGCACGAGCCAGCCGGAGATGTCGAGGCCCTTCTTACGACGCGACATAGGCGCCTCCGGATGCGAGCGCGGGCGAGTCAGAAAAGGGCGCGATCCCTCCCCTTTCAAAGGGGAGGGCAGGGTGGGGATCGGTCAG
>JADBEO010000084.1 GCA_031316315.1 Chelatococcus sambhunathii | reverse complement strand
CTGAGCGATCCCCACCCTTACCCTCCCCTTTGCAAGGGGAGGGATGCGGCTGCCGCCGCGCTCGACTTTCACAGGATGCCCCATGGCCGTTCTCGCGCTCACAGCCGTCGGTTCGGCGATCGGCGGATCGCTGCTGCCGGGCGGCATCTCGCTGTTCGGCGCGACGCTGTCGGGCGCGGCGCTCGGCGGGGCCGTCGGCGGGCTGGCGGGATCGGCGATCGACACCGCGCTGCTGACCAAAAGGCAGGAAATCTTCGGGCCGCGCCTCACGGACGTGAAGCTGACGACCTCGACGGAAGGGGCGCCGATCCTGCGCGTCTACGGCCGTATGCGGGTCGGCGGGCAGATCGTCTGGGCAAGCCGCTTCACGGAAAACACCGACGAGTCCAGCGTCGGCGGCAAGGGCGGGTTCGGCGGCGGCGCGGAGCAGACGCGCTACTGGTACTACGCCAGCTTCGCGGTCGGGCTCTGCGAGGGACGCATCGACGGGATCGGCCGCATCTGGGCGGACGGCGAGGTTCTCGACGTCGAGGGGCTCGAGATCCGCCTACACAAGGGCGGCGAGGAGCAACTGCCGGACCCGAAGATCGTCGCGGTCGAGGGCGAGGATCATGCGCCGGCCTTCCGCGGCCTCGCTTATCTCGTCTTCGACGAACTGCCGCTGGAGCGTTTCGGCAACCGGATCCCGCAGATCACGGTCGAGGTGATCCGCCGGCCGAAGGGCGAGAAGCCCGCGCTGGAGGACCTGCTGACCGGCGTCACGCTGATCCCCGGCGCTTCGGAGTTCGCCTATGCGACAGACGTCATCGACCGGGAGGTCGGCTACGGCGCCTATGAGAGCGAGAACGCCCATGTCGACGGCCGGGCGGACCTGATCGCCTCGCTCGACGAGCTGCAGGCGGTCGCGCCGAACCTGTCGCACGTCTCGCTGGTCGTCGCCTGGCATGGCGGGGACCTGCGCGCGGGCCATTGCGAGATCATTCCGAAGGTCGAGACCGCGACCAAGGCAACCAGCCCGTGGGAATGGAACGTCTCGGGGATCGAACGCGGCGCGGCGCAGCTCGTCAGCCGGATCGGCGGGCGGCCCGCGATCGGCGGCGCGCCGTCGGACTGTTCGATCTGGCAGGCGATCGTCGAGCTCAAGCGGCGCGGGCTCAAGGTCATGCTGAACCCGTTCGTGATGATGGACGTCGCCGAGGGCAACGGCCTGCCCGACCCCTATGGCGCGGACGAGCAGGCGGCCTATCCGTGGCGCGGGCGGATCACCTGCCATCCGGCGCCGGGACGTCCCGGCTCGCCCGACGCGACGGCGGAAGCGGCGGATCAGGTTGCGGCCTTTTTTGGGACGGCCGAGCCGGAAGATTTCGTCTGGGACCCGACCCGGAGCGCCGTGTCCTACTGGGGACCGGCCGAGTTCTCCTATCGCCGCTTCGTTCTGCACATGGCGGAGATCGCGCGCTTCTCGGGCGGCGTCGACGGCATCCTGATCGGCTCGGAGATGGTCGGGCTGACGACCGTTCGCGACGCGCCGGGCGCCTATCCGGCGGTGCGGGAGCTTCAGGGACTGGCGGAGGATGTCCGCGCAAAGCTCGGGCCGGATGTGAGGATCGGCTATGCGGCAGACTGGAGCGAGTTCCCGCCGCACCGGCCGGGCGACGGCTCGAACGACCTCCACTTCCACCTCGACCCGCTCTGGGCGCATGCCGACATCGACTTCGTCGGGATCGACAACTACACCCCGCTCGCCGACTGGCGGGACGGGGCGTCGCATCTCGACCTCCTGGCGGGCTGGGACGGGCCTTACGAGGCGGGCTATCTGCAGTCCAACATCGAGGGCGGGGAGGGCTACGACTGGTTCTACGCCAGCCGCGCCGACCGCGACGGCCAGGTCCGCACGCCGATCGTCGACACGGCGCATGGCGAGCACTGGGTGTTCCGGACGAAGGATTTCCGGCGCTGGTGGCTGAACGCGCATCGCGACCGGCCGGGCGGCGTGCGCGGCGGCGCGACGAACTGGGTCCCCCAGTCGAAGCCGATCGTGTTCTGCGAGATCGGCTGTCCCGCGGTGGACAAGGGCGCCAACCAGCCGAACGTCTTCGTCGATCCGAAGTCCTCCGAATCCGCGCTGCCCTACTATTCCAGCGGCGAGCGCGACGAGCTCGCCCAGCGCGCGGCGCTGACCGCGCTGCTCGACTACTGGTCGCCGGACAGCGGCCACAACCCGGTCTCGGAGCTGACCGGCGAACGCATGATCGCGGTCGAGCGGACATTCGTCTGGACCTGGGACGCGCGTCCGTCAGCCGCCTTCCCGGCGCGGGACGACGTCTGGGGCGACGCGGAGAACTGGCGGCGGGGCCACTGGCTCACCGGCCGGCTCGGCTTCGCTGTCCTCCGCGATGTCGTCGACGAGCTCTGCGACGGGCTAGGCGTGCCGCTCGACCTGAAGCGGCTCGACGGCGTGGTGAAGGGCTATGCGCTCGACCGCGTCATGAGCCCGCGCGAGGCGATCGAGCCGCTGCTCGACGCCTTCGGCGCGCAGGCGGTCGCGCGCGGCGCTGAGTTGCGGTTCTCGAACCGGAGCATCAGCCCGGTCGTCTCGCTGACGGAGGAGGATCTGGTCGACGGCGGCGAAACCGCAGGCTCCTGGCGCCTGACCCGCGCGCAGGCTTCCGAGATCCCGGCGGCGCTGAAACTCCGGCACATCGATCCGGACGAGGAGTTCCGGCAGGGCTCGGTCGAGGCGCGGCGACTGGCCGGAGAGGGCGAGGCGGTGGCGGAAGTCTCGCTCGCCCTGGTCATGGCGGAGGAGGAGGCGGAAGCGCTCGCCGACGGCATGCTGATCGAGGCGTCGGTCGCGAGAGAGCGGGCGGAGTTCGCGCTGCCGCCGAGCCGGATCGCGCTCGAGCCGGGCGACCTCGCGGTGCTGCACGCCCACGACCGCGCGACGGTGCTGCGGCTCGACGCCATCGGCGACGAGTTCGTCCGGCCAATCCGCGCGACCCGCGCCGATCCGGACGTGCGCCGCGTCGGCCTGCGCGAGCGGCCGCGACGGCCGAAGCCCGACAGGGGCCATGCCGTCGAACCGGTCTTCGAAGCGCTGGACCTGCCGACGATCGACGCCGGCGACCCCGCCGCGACGCGGCTCGCCGCCTATTCGAAGCCCTGGACGCCCGTTGCGGTGTACCGGCGCAAAGACGGCGACGGCTACAGGCTCGAGACGACGCTCCGCCGTCCCGCGGCGATGGGAGAGCTCGCGGCTCCGCTCGGCCGGCACGATAGCGGCCGCATCGACCGGACCAACGCGCTCGAGGTGCGGCTCGGTCCCGACAGGTCGCTGGAGAGCGTGACGGAATCCGCCTTCCTCGACGGCGCCAACCTCGCTGCGGTCAAGGGCGCCGGCGGCGCCTGGGAGGTTTTGCAGTTCGCCTCCGCGGAGCTGGTCGATCCCGGCCTCTGGCGGCTCACCAATCTGCTGCGCGGACAGTTCGGGACCGAAGACGCGATCGGCGACCCGACGCCCGAGGGGCGGCCCTTCGTGCTCCTCGACAGTCGCGTTCCGTTTTCCTCCGCCCCGGAGTCTCTCGCGGGCGCGACGCTGGACTGGCGCGCCGGGCCAGCCTCAAAGCCGCGCGGCGACCGCCGTTACGTCGACCGAACGGCGCCGATGGGCCTGCGCGCGCGACGTCCGCTGGCGCCTGTGAGCCTGTCCGCGCGCAAGATCTCCGGCGGCGACGTCGAGATCTGCTGGATCCGGCGGACGCGGATCGGCGGCGACGATTTCGAGATCCGCGATGTCCGGCTCGGCGAGGAGAGCGAGGCCTATGTCGTCGAGGTGATCTTTGACGGCGAGACCGTCCGGACGATCGAGGCCGACGAGCCTGTCGCGGTCTACGCGGCTGCGCAGCAGATCGCCGATTTCGCCGCGCCCGTCGCGGACCTGGAGATCGCCGTAAGGCAGCTGTCCGCGGCGGTCGGTCCCGGCCTACCGGCGCGCGCGACGTTCGCCTTGTAAGCGCTTCGTCACGCCCGGACTTGATCCGGGCATCCATCGTGCCGCCCGCGTCCGCGGGCGATGGATCGCCGGGTCAAGCCCGGCGATGACGGTGAGTTTCGTCAAACCCGTGAGAACGACCCCGGACTCGACCCGACGGCCGTCCGGGATGACGCCTTCCACCTACTCCGGAGCCTGCCCATGAGCGAGAGCCCGCATCTCGGCCTCGGCTATCTCGCGCCGAGCCAGGCGCAGAAGCACGTCACGGTCAACGAGGCGTTCCGGCGGCTCGACGCGCTGGTTCAGCTCGGCGTGAAGAACCGCGACCGGACGGCCGCGCCGGGCTCGCCGGACGAAGGCGACCGCCACATCGTGGCCGCCGGCGCGAGCGGGGACTGGGGCGGACAGGACGGCAAGATCGCCGCCTTCCTCGATGGACGCTGGGTCTTCGTCCAGCCGAGGCCGGGCTGGCTCGCCTATGACGCCGCGACCGAGGAACTGCTGGCCTTCGTCGACGGCGCGTGGATCGGCGCGGCGACCACGATCGCTTCCCTCGACGGGCTCGAGAGACTCGGCGTCGGCGCGGCGGCCGATCTGGTCAACCGTCTGGCGGTGGCGAGCGAGGCGGCGCTGTTCACCCATCGCGGCGCGGGCGTCCAGCTCAAGCTGAACAAGGCGGGCGCCGGCGACACGGCGAGCTTCCTGTTCCAGACCGCCTATTCCGGCCGCGCCGAATGCGGCCTCGCGGGCTCCGACGGCTTCTCCCTGAAGGTGTCGCCGGACGGCGCCCTCTGGACCACCGCGCTCTCGGCCGATCCCGCCACCGGCGCGGTGGATCTTCCGAACACGCCGGGCGTCCAGGTCGACAAGTTCACGGCCTCGGGAACCTGGACGAAGCCCGCATGGGCGCGCCGGGTCCGGGTCGTCCTGATCTCGGGCGGCTCCGGCGGCGGCTCCGGCGGACTGCGCGGGACCGGCGTCGCCGTGTCGGGCGGCGGCGGGGGAGGACCCGGCGGGTTCTGCGAGCTGGAGTTTCTGGCCGCCGATCTGCCGGCGACGGTCGCGGTGACCGTGGGGGCCGGAGGCGCCGGAGGGGCGGCCCAGCTCACTGCGGGCGCCGACGGCCTGCCGGGCGAGCTGGGCGGGGCCTCCGCCTTCGACGTCTACCTCCGCGCGCGCCCCGCCACGACGGCGGCTGGCGGCGGCGGCGTCTCGTCCGGCGCGGCCGGCGTGACGCGCGGCTTCTCGCTCTATCCGCCTTCGATCGACGTCTCCGGCGGGGCCGGCG
>JADBEO010000083.1 GCA_031316315.1 Chelatococcus sambhunathii | reverse complement strand
ACCCCAACCCTCCCCTCAAGGGGGAGGGGGCGCGGCGAGTCCCCGCGAATATCGGCCGGCGGAAGGCCGCGCGCGCCGCGGCATGGACTATGCCGGCCCCTCCGCGGCGGGCGGCCCCGCCGCCACCATCGAGGGCGCGACGCCGCAGCACCTCGCCGAGCGCCGCCGAGCGGAAGCCGCCGAGACGACGATCGACCGCTCCGCCTACGAGACCATTCTCGACGCGGGCCGGCTCGCGCACTGGATCGAGACCGCCCGCGACCAGGGGTTCGTCGCGATCGACACGGAGACCTCCGGCATCGATCCGATGACGGCCGAACTCGTCGGCGTCTCGCTCGCCGTCGCGCCCGGCGTCGCGGCGTACCTTCCGCTCGGCCATGTCACCGCGACCGGCGACCTCCTCTCGGAGGGCGGCGCCGGCGGCGGGCTGGTGCCCGGCCAGATCCCGGCGGCCGAGGCGCTGACGCTGCTCAGGGACCTGCTGGAGGACGATTCCGTCCTCAAGATCGGCCAGGGGATCAAGTACGACCTCACTCTGCTCGCCCGGCTCGGCATCCGCGTCGCGCCATATGACGACACCATGCTGATGGCCTACGCGCTCGATTCAGGGCTCGGCGCGCAGGGGCTCGACGAGCTGTCGCGCCGCCATCTCGGCCACGCGCCCATCACCTATGACGAGGTGACCGGCACGGGCCGCGCGCGCATCTCCTTCGCGCAGGCCTCCATCGAGAAGGCCACCGCCTACGCCGCGGAAGACGCCGACCTCACGCTCCGCCTCTGGCGCCTGTTGAAGGCGCGCCTCGTCGCCGAGCGCATGACGGCCGTCTACGAGACGCTGGAGCGGCCGATGCCGGGCGTGCTCTCGGTCATGGAGCAGCGCGGCGTCTCCATCGAGCGCGCCATGCTCTCGCGGCTCTCGGGCGAGCTCGCCCAGCGCATGGGCGCGCTGGAGGCGGACATCCACGCGCTCGCCGGCGAGCCGTTCAACATCGGGTCCCCAAAGCAGCTCGGCGACATCCTGTTCGGCAAGATGCAGTTGCCGGGCGCGAAGAAAACCAAGACCGGCGCCTGGGCGACCCCCGCCTCGATCCTCGAGGATCTCGCTAGCCAAGGGCACGACCTCCCCCGCCGCATTCTCGACTGGCGCCAGCTCGCAAAGCTCAAGAGCACCTACGCCGACGCGCTGCCGGCCTATGTCCATCGCGAGACAGGGCGCGTCCACACCAACTACCAGCTCGCCGCCACCACCACGGGGCGCCTCTCCTCGACCGAGCCGAACCTGCAGAACATCCCCGTGCGCACCGAGGAGGGCCGAAAGATCCGCCGCGCCTTCATCGCGCCGGAGGGGAAAAAGATCGTCTCGGCCGACTACAGCCAGATCGAGCTGCGCCTGCTCGCCCACATGGCCGACATCCCGCAGCTCCGAAAGGCCTTCGAGGACGGCCTCGACATCCACGCCATGACGGCCTCGGAGATGTTCGGCGTGCCCGTCGAAGGCATGGACAGCTCCACCCGCCGGCGCGCCAAGGCGATCAACTTCGGCATCATCTACGGCATCTCGGCCTTCGGATTGGCGAACCAGCTCGGCATCGGCCGCGAGGAGGCAGGCCTCTACATCAAGACCTACTTCGAGCGCTTCCCGGGCATCCGCGACTACATGGAGGCGACCAAGGAGGCCTGCCGCCGCGACGGCTACGTCACCACGATCTTCGGTCGCAAATGCCACTACCCGTCGATCAAGGCGTCCAATCCGGCCGAGCGCGCCTTCAACGAGCGCGCCGCCATCAACGCCCCGCTGCAGGGTTCTGCGGCCGACATCATCCGCCGCGCCATGATCCGCATGGACGACGCGCTAGCCGACGCGCGCCTGGGAGCGAGGATGCTGCTGCAGGTGCATGACGAGCTGATCTTCGAGGTCGAGGAGTCTGAAGTCGAGGCGACGCTCCCGGTCATCACCAGCGTGATGGCCGAGGCCCCGCTCCCGGCCGCGCAGCTGAGGGTGCCGCTGTTGGTGGAAGCGAGGGCCGCGGGGAACTGGGAGGAGGCGCATTGAGGGACGTCACTACTAAGCGATCACTTGACACAATTCATTGCTCGCCCAAAGCCGTTATAATGACATCCAATTTGGCAAATCCCTCAAGTAGATTTTGTACGTTCTGCAGCTCTGCTTGGGGGTCAATTTGCTGCTGAGCTTTTTTTGACGAATGCGCCGTAGCACCTCTTTGCTTGCCGAATTCGTCTAGATTGGTCAGCCATGTGGGATCAATCTCATCCCTCCTGACGCCAATGGGTAGAATCAGACGCTTAATGTTCTTCTCGCGAACTCCATGATTATTGTTTTGAATGGTTACGTATTGACGAAAGGCAACATCAACGATTTCTTTAATTTCATCACGCACCTTCGGACGCGATGATGCTGGAAATACAGGCTCCACTCCTTCCTCGTCGACGTCGAAGCCGCTGTGATAATGCGCGATTAGGCAAACGACTAAATCAGATGGCGTCTTGTTCGTCGTCCAAACCGATATTTTCTTCTTTGCCGCCTGAAGCGTCACGTCCTCGATGAACGATTCAATTTCCGCATGAGCCAAAAGCCGATACCCGCGCGCTCGATCGAGCTGGCGCTCGCTATAGTCACCAACGGGAGAAAACGTCGCTGGAAGCATATGCCTCCGAAGTGCCGAAAGCCGAGTTCTAAGTTCTCTAAATCTAGTTGATTGGGCCATGTTTCTTTAGCCCAAGAAAGGAACCGGCGAACGAAGATTGAGACCCAAAAGCTTATTAAGTGACTCCGCCCAGATTGAGAAACGCAACGAAGTGGCCCCGATGCTTTTTGTGGTACGCTCAATTGCACCAAGAAATTGAGAGTCATTCTCACAAAGCGCCTTAAATTCTTTCTCGATGTCGGCGGCCCTTGCAAGAGCAGCTTGGCGGACTGTTGAGTCAGAAAAATAGTAAAGAAGGAAATCGAATATCGCTCTGTTGAACGGCCGCTCGTATCCACGCGCCGTCCACTTCCGACAAACATTACTTTTAAAAATTCTCAACGCAGTGTCATAGGCAGCTTCAAACTGCGCCATATGATCGACGACCTCTTGGCCCCTTCGTGGCCATTCTTGATTTAGAGTTAGGCAAGTTCGATCTAAGAATCCCTTCAGATCACCATTGTATGTATGCCCGAAGAATTGGAACGCATACCAACGTATCAACAATTCCGCATCGCGCATTCTAAAATCGGGCTTCTTTAATTTCAAAAGATCACGAAGCGCCGGACTTTCACCAGACGCAATATCAGCAAATTCAACGAAGTCACCCGGGTGGAGAGCCTGTCTAAGTTCTTGTGGCGAGAGCGGTACACTTCCCGTGTTAAGTCGAAGGAATACTTGATACAAAAAATCCTCAGTACTCCAGTTCTTTATGACAACTGTTCGAATTGGTTGATTTTCAAATGAAGCCAAATCATCACTTCGCTGTGGGTCATTTTTCAAATCGTTGAGAGAGTACCTACGAAGATCATTTCTCATGCTCAGCCCAGACAGTTGAAGTGGCTGAAACATTTTATCGTCAGGCGCGGCGGCAAACTGCCTAATGCTCAGTAATCTCTGCTTTCCGTCTATAACAATATATGATCCCCTTTTTGTCTTAGATTCCGCCAAGACAAGTTGCGGGATCGGAAGTCCCAATATAAGAGACTCAATAAACCGGCTTTTTCGCTGAGGCTCCCATGCGTCCCGTCGCTGAAAGCGAGGATTTAACTGTATATTTCCTTTGTTTATCTGATTTATTACTGTTTCCGTTGTCCAATCAGTGCCGCTGACGACAGCTTCAGAGACGGAAATCGGATCAAATTCCTCAATATCATCGAGGTTTTCAGCCTGATCTTCGAGTTCGACAAACTCTTCGTCGGACCCGACCATCTGCTTCGCCATTGGACCGTCCTTCTAATTCTAATACTGAACTTACCCACCTAGCGTTTCGCCTGCTTGTTGGTCAATATGAGGACTACAATCGTATCACTCTGTGTTAAGATAGTTGGTGATTTGACGATACGGGCACTTTCCCACCCTCCTAGCGAAGGGCTTGTGAGAAGATGCGCTAAGACGGCGAAGTCACGTTAGCGACACGATCGGCTTATCGGAATAAATTCCTTGACTTCCGCCCTCGGCTTCCTCATCCTCTGATCACCCCTGCCGGCTGAGGGAGCGCGTCTTCCGGAGGCGTCTGGTTTCGCGGCGGCGGGGGGCGGCGTCCGCGCCGGGGGTCACGCGTCCCCCGTCCCGGACGGCGTCCCGGCTGGGCCGGCGGTCCGCCGCAGGTCATAATTCCGTCCGCCCTGCATTACGACGGGGCCGCCCTTCGGTGGGCCGTAACGCGCGGGTCGGGGCGAGAGCCCCGGGCAAGCTGGTCCGGAACCCCTTCGGGGGCCCACGGGTCTGCCCGCGTCGGAGCACGGAGGAGCCGCGGCGCACAAAACACCGCGTGCGGGACGCCGGGGAGCCGGCGTCAAAACGTTTCAGCAGCGGCGACCCGGCGTCCCGCGCCTCCCCTTCCGGGAGGATGAGTTCTCGGACATGACCGTCGCGGGCGCGAGCGCCCGGCGCGGAGGATCTGGCGCGCCTTGGTTCCTCTCCGCGCGCAGCAGTGGGAGGAGGACAGCGCAGCCCGGCCGTGCGTCGCCGCCGGGGGTCGCTTGCACGAAGCGGGCGTTTCCTCGGCAAGCGGGGCCGCTAGCTGAGGGCCGTCGGCCGAAGAGGGCCGCGAGACAGGAGGGCGCGGGACATGGAGTACGTAAAATTCGGCCGCACGGGCCTCGACGTGTCGCGCATCTGCCTCGGCTGCATGACCTATGGCGAGAGCGGACGCGGAACCCATCCCTGGACGCTCGACGAGGAGACCTCGCGGCCGCTGATCCGGCAGGCGCTCGAGGCCGGGATCAACTTCCTCGACACCGCCAACGTCTATTCGCTGGGATCGTCCGAAGAGATCGTCGGCCGGGCGATCAAGGATTTCGCCAGGCGCGACGAGATCGTGCTGGCGACGAAAGTCTGCCAGCGCATGCGCCCCGGCCCGAACGGCGCGGGCCTGTCGCGCAAGGCGATCCTGTCCGAGCTCGACGCAAGCCTGAAGCGGCTCGGGACCGACTATGTCGACCTCTACCAGATCCACCGCTTCGACTATTCGACGCCGATCGAGGAGACGCTTGAGGCGCTCAACGACTGCGTGCGCGCCGGCAAGGTCCGCTACATCGGCGCCTCGTCCATGTCGGCCTGGCGTTTCGCCAAGGCGCTCTTTGTCAGCCGCGCGAACGGGTGGGCCGAGTTCGTCTCGATGCAGAACCACCTCAACCTGATCTACCGCGAGGAGGAGCGCGAGATGCTTCCCTTGTGCGAGGAGGAGGGGGTGGCGGTCATCCCGTGGAGCCCGCTCGCCCGCGGCCGGCTGACCCGCGACTGGGACGAAGGCAGCGCGCGGCAGGAGACCGACGCGTTCGGCAAGACGCTCTATCTCGACAGCGACCGGCAGGTGGCGGAAGCGGTCGCCAAGATCGCGGCGGCGCGCGGCGTTCCCCGCGCTCAGGTCGCGCTCGCATGGGTCGCGCAGAAGGAGGCGGTGACCGCGCCCATCATCGGCGCGTCGAAGCCGGGCCACATCACGGACGCGGTCGCGGCGCTGGAGCTGGAGCTGACGTCGGAGGAGATTTCGGCGCTCGAGGCGCCTTACGAGCCGCATGCGGTGGCGGGCTTCGCGTGAGGCGTCAGTCCCTGGCGACGAGGCGCACCAGCGCGGGGCGCGGGGCCGGCGGGGCGATGGG
>JADBEO010000082.1 GCA_031316315.1 Chelatococcus sambhunathii | reverse complement strand
CCCCTAACCCCTCCCCTCCGCCGTTACTCTCGCCGGATCCCCGCATGATCTCCGTCTTCGACATCTTCAAGATCGGCATCGGCCCGTCGAGCTCGCACACCGTCGGCCCGATGGTCGCGGGCAAACGCTTCCGGGACCACGCCCGAACCATCAAAGGGGTCGCACGCATCAAGGCGGAGATCTTCGGCTCGCTCGCCTGGACCGGACGCGGCCACGGCACCGACGTCGCGATCTTCCTCGGGCTTCTCGGCCACGAACCGGCGACGATCGATCCGGACATCGTCGGCCCGCTCGTCGCTCAACTCGGCGAAACGAAACGCCTCGCGCCGGAGGGCCCGGAGTTCGATCCGGCCGCCGATCTTGTCTTCGACTTCGAGCAAATCCTGCCGGGCCACACCAACGGCATGCGTTTTCGCGCGCTGTCTGCCGAGGACACGGTGCTTGCCGAGACGGTCTATTACTCGATCGGCGGCGGGTTCGTCGTCGCGGAAGGGGAGAGCGAGTCGCTCGATCACGGTCCCTCGCGAAAACCGTTCGAGAGCGTCGCAGAGCTCCTGAATATCTGCGCAAGCGAAGGCCGGACGATCGCGGAGGTCCAGCTCGAGAACGAGGTCGGCCTGCGCTCCGCGGTCGAGATCGCCGAGGGCCTCGACGCCATCGCCGAGGCGATGTTCGGCTGCATCGAGCGCGGCCTGAAGCAGGAGGGCGTCCTGCCGGGCGGGCTCAAGGTCCGCCGGCGCGCGAAGAAGCTGCATGAGCAGCTGAGCGCAGGCTCCTGGCTTAACAGCCGACCCCCGCACGAAATCGTCGACTGGATCAGCCTGTTCGCGATCGCGGTCAACGAAGAGAACGCCTCCGGCGGACGCGTCGTCACCGCGCCGACCAACGGCGCCGCCGGGATCGTGCCGGCGGTGATGCGCTACGCGCGCGACTTCTGTCCGGACTGGAGCGTCGAGAAGGGCCGAGAATACCTGCTGGTCGCGGCTGCGATCGGCGGCCTCATCAAGAAGCGCGCATCCATTTCAGGCGCCGAGGTCGGCTGCCAGGGCGAGGTCGGCTCCGCCGCCGCCATGGCCGCCGCCGGCCTCGCCTCGATCCTCGGCGGCTCGCCCGCCCAGATCGAGAACGCCGCCGAGATCGCCATGGAGCACCACCTCGGCATGACCTGCGACCCGATCGGCGGCCTCGTTCAGGTGCCCTGCATCGAGCGCAACGCCTTCGGCGCCAACAAAGCCGTCGTCGCCGCCTCCCTCGCCCTACGAGGCGACGGCGAACACCGCGTCACGCTCGACGAGGTGATCGAGACCATGCGCCAGACCGGCCACGACATGGCGGCGAAGTACAAGGAGACCTCGCTGGGCGGCCTGGCGGTGAACGTTGCGGCCTGCTGAAACTTCCGCGCGCTTCGACATCCCCAACGCCCCTCATCCTGAGGAGGCCCGGCTTCCGCCGGGCCGTCTCGAAGGACGCACTTCGTTGCCTTCGATCTGAACCGGCGGACTGCGGAGGCCGACTGCGTGCTTCGAAACGGCCGCTTCGCGGCCTCCTCAGCATGAGGATGGTATTCGTCGGCAGGGCCGCTCCGGCTCCCCGCGTCGCGCTTTCAAAAGTCGATGTCGCTCGCAAGCCAGCGTGGCGGGACGGCGCGATCATAATCGTTCCAAGGGCGCGGGACATGGGCGCCCGGCGATGCGCGGAGCCCCAAGATGCTCGACGTGACCCAGACGCCCCTGCAGCAGCTGCTCCGCGATCGCAGGCGCGGTTACACCCTGCCGGCGGCCTTCTATCGCGACCCCGAGATCTTCCGGGCCGACATGGAAGGGATCTTCAAGCGCAACTGGATCTATGTCGGCGTCGAGCCGGACGTCGCCGAGCCGGGCGACGTCATGACCGTGGAGGTCGCCGGGGCCTCGGTCCTGATCGTGCGCGACGACGACGACGAGGTCCGCGCCTTCCACAATGTCTGCCGTCATCGCGGCGCCCGCCTCGTCCACGAGGAGAAGGGCACGGTCGGCAACATTGTGTGCCGCTACCACTCCTGGACCTACGACCTCGCCGGCTCCCTGCTCCACGCCGAGCACATGGGCCCGGACTTCAAGGCCTGCAGCCACGGGCTGAAGCCGGTCCACATCCGCTCGCTCGAAGGCCTGCTCTTCATCTGCCTCGCCGACGAGCCGCCGGCCGACTTCGACGAGGTCGCGCGCCGCCTCGGCCCGTACATCGCGCCTCACAACGTCCGCAACACCAAGGTCGCCTTCCAGTCCGACATCGTCGAGCCGGGCAACTGGAAGCTGACGATGGAGAACAACCGCGAGTGCTACCACTGCGCGGCCAACCATCCCGAGCTGACCGTCCCGCTGTTCGCGTACGGCTTCGGCTTCTCGCCGGAGGAGATGGACGACTACGACCGCGCCAACGCCGAGCGCTACGGCTGCCTGATCCGCGACAACCACAGGGACTGGGAAGCGGCCGGGCTGCCGTCGAAGGAGATCGACGAGCTCGACACGATGGTGACCGGCTTCCGCACCGAGCGCCTGCCGCTCGACGGCGACGGCGAGAGCCACACGATCGACACCAAGGCCGCGTGCAAAAAGCTGCTCGGCGACCTGACCAACGCCAAGATCGGCGGCCTGTCGCTCTGGACGCAGCCGAACAGCTGGCACCACTTCCTCGGCGACCACATCGTCACCTTCTCGGTGCTGCCGGTCGACGCGACGCATTCGCTGCTGCGAACGAAGTGGCTGGTCCACAAGGACGCGGTCGAGGGCGTCGACTACGACCTCGAGAACCTGACCTCGGTCTGGCTCGCCACCAACGACCAGGACTCCACCCTCGTCGGCTACTGCCAGAGCAGCATGGAGAGCCCGGCCTACGAGCCCGGCCCCTACTCGCCGAACACCGAGATGCTCGTCGAGAAGTTCGTGAACTGGTACTGCGGCCGCATGGCCGACTACGTGGGGCGGCGCTCGTGAGCAGTTGCCTCAACGGGTCGGCCGAGCCTGCCCGGGAACGCCTGACGGCGCCCGGCGCGTGGAACGCCGAAGCTGACGACGTGCTGGTCTGCCGGGCGGTCCGGCAGGAGACGCACGACGTCCGGACCTTCGTCTTCGGCGCCCGCACGCCGCAGCGCTTCGATTACAGGCCCGGCCAGTTCCTGACCTTCGCCTTCGAGATCGGCGGCGAGACGATCCACCGCTGCTACACGATCTCCTCCGCGCCGACCCGGCCGGACGTCGTGTCGATCACGGTGAAGCGCGTCGAAGGCGGGCCCGTCTCCAACTGGCTCCACGACACCATGCGGCCGGGCAAGGAGGTGCGCGCGCTCGGCCCGATGGGCGAGTTCTCCTGCTTCGACCACCCGGCCAAGAAGTATCTGTTCCTGTCCGGCGGCAGCGGCGTCACGCCGATGATGTCGATGTCGCGGACCTTCCACGACCTCGCCGAGCCGCGCGACGTCGCCTTCGTGCATTCCGCGCGTACGCCCGCCGACATCGTGTTCCGGACCGAGCTCGAACTGATGGCCGCGCGCGATCCCGGCTTCCGGTTCATCCCCATCTGCGAGCGCGACGCGCCAGCCGAGCGCTGGCACGGCTTCAGCGGCCGCATCAGCTTGCCGATGCTGGCGCTCGCCGTGCCGGACTTCCGCGAGCGCGAGGTCTTCGTCTGCGGCCCCGCGCCGTACATGGCGGGCGTCAGGAAGATGATGGCGGACGCCGGCTTCGACATGGCGCGCCACCACGAGGAAAGCTTTAATTTCGAGGAGCTCTCCGGCGCGGAGCAGGCTGCCGCCGAACAGGCTGGCGAGGCGCTCGACGCCCAGCCGACGCCCGCGGAGGTGAAGACCTTCCGCGTCGAGTTCTCGAAGACCAGGCGCTTCGTCGACTGCCCTGAGAACGTGACGGTGCTCGACGCCGCCCGGAAGGCCGGAATGCGGCTGCCTTCGTCCTGCACGAAGGGCCTGTGCGGCACGTGCAAGTCGAAGCTTGTCTCGGGGACCGTCGACATGAAGCACGCCGGCGGCATCCGCCAGCGCGAGATCGACGCCGGCATGGCGCTGCTCTGCTGCTCGAAACCCACCTCCGATCTCGTGGTGGATCGCTGAGATGATCGCGAACGCCCACGCGCTGCTGAAGCCGCTGACCATCAAGGGCCTGACCATCCGCAACCGCGTGATGTCGACCAGCCATGCGCCCGGCTACGGCAAGGACGGCAAGCCGCAGGAGCGCTACCAGGCCTACCATGCGGAGAAGGCCAAGGGCGGCATCGGGCTGACCATGTTCGGCGGCTCGTCCTCGGTCGCGATCGACAGCCCCGCGGCGCCCTGGAACCAGATCTCCGTCGCCGACGACAGCGTCGTCCCGTTCTTCCGGCAGTTCGCCGACCGCGTGCACGCGCACGGCGCGAAGCTGATGATCCAGCTCACCCACATGGGCCGCCGCACGAAGTGGGACACGGAGAACTGGTTCCCGACCGTCTCGCCGTCGATCCGCCGCGAGCCCGCGTCCCGCACGATCCCGAAGGAGATCGAGGAAGAGGACATCGCGCGGATCGTGAAGTCCTTCGCGGACGCGGCGCGGCGTTGCAAGGAGGGCGGGCTCGACGGCTGTGAGGTCTCCGCCGCCCACGGCCACCTGATCGACCAGTTCTGGTCGCCGGCCGTCAACCAGCGCACCGACAAGTACGGCGGCAGCCTCGAGAACCGCATGCGCTTCGGCATGGAGGTGCTGGAGGCGATGCGGACGGAGGTCGGCGACGACTACGTCATCGGCATCCGGATGACCGGCGACGAGATGGTCGCGGACGGCCTCTCCCAGGAGGACTGCCTCCAGATCGCGGCCGAATACGCCCGACGCGGGCTCGTCGACTTCGTCAACGTGCTCGGCGGACAGGCGCGGGACCACATGGCCCATGCGATCTCGCTGCCGAACATGTCGTTCCCCGTGGCGCCCTTCCTGTTCCTGCCGAGTGCGATCAAGCGAGAGGTCGACGTGCCCGTGTTCCACGCCCAGCGCGTGACCGATCTCGCCACCGCCGCCCGCGCCGTCTCGGAGGGCCATGTCGACATGGTCGCCATGACGCGCGCCCACATCGCGGACCCGCATCTCGTCAAGAAGCTCTCGGAAGGCCGCGCGGACGACATCCGCCAATGCGTCGGCGCCGGCTATTGCATCGACCGGATCTACGTCGGCGGCGACGCGCTCTGCATCCAGAACGCCGCGACCGGCCGCGAGGCCTTCGGCATGCCGCACGAGATCCGCAAGGCGGACGTGCGCCGCAAGGTGGTCATCGTCGGCGCCGGCCCCGGCGGGCTCGAAGCGGCGCGCGTCTCGGCTGAGCGTGGCCATCAGGTCGTGCTGTTCGAAAAGAACCCGACCGCCGGCGGCCAGATCAACGTGCTGTCCAAGGCCGGCTGGCGCGAGGCGATGTCCGGCGTCAGCCGCTGGCTGACCGGCCAGGTGCAAAAACTCGGCGTCGACGTGCGCTTCGGGGTCGAGGCGACGAAAGAGAAGATCCTCGCCGAGAAGCCCGACGTCGTGATCATAGCGACCGGCGGCAAGGCCTCGCGCGGCCACGCCAAGGGGGCGCAGGAGCACGCGACGACCTGCTGGGAGGTGCTCGAAGGCGCCAAGGAGCCGTCTGGGACCATCCTGCTCTATGACGAGATCGGCGGTCACGCCGCGTCCTCGACCGCCGAGCAGCTCGCCAAGCGCGGCTGCCTCGTCGAGCTCGCGACCCACGACCGCATGGCGGCCGAGGAGGTCGGCACCACGAACCAGCCGATCCACCTGCGCGAGCTCTACAAGCTCGGCGTCATCATGACGCCGAACATGGAGCTGATCGAGATCTATCCGGAAGGAAACCGGCTGATCGCGGCGCTCCGCAACACCATGACGGACGCCGAGGAGGAGCGCGTCGTTGACCATGTCGTCGTCGACCATGGAACGACCCCGGTCGACGCGGTCTATCGCGCGCTCAAGGCCGGCTCGATCAACCGTGGCCAGACCGACCTCGACGCCATCATCCGCGGCGAGCCGCAGCCCTTCGACCTGTCGACCGGGTTCGCGCTCTATCGCATTGGGGACGCCGTCGCCGGCCGCAACATCCACGCCGCCATCTACGACGCCCTGCGTCTCTGCAAGGACCTGTGAGGGACGGATGGTCGAGGCGGCGACCCACCTGACTCGACGCCTCCGTATCCCTCCCCTCTCCGAGGGGAGGGCTGGGTGG
>JADBEO010000081.1 GCA_031316315.1 Chelatococcus sambhunathii | reverse complement strand
GGATAAAACTCTACGCCCGGCGTCGCGCTCGATCCTGAACCATCCCCACCCTTACCCTCCCCTTGGCAAGGGGAGGGAGGCGGCCGACGTGACGCCAGAACTCGGGCTACGCCGCGGCGGCGGGCTTCTCGCCGGCGAAGCGGCCATAGAACGTCTCGCCTGTCTCGGCGAGGTCGAGCAGCAGCCTGTTCGGGCGGAAGCGGGGGCCGTACGCCTCGGCCAGCGCATAGGCGAGCTGGACGAAGCGGCGCGGGCCCATGCCGTCGATGTAGGAGAGCGGGCCGCCGGTATAGGGCGCGAAGCCGAAGCCGAGGATCGCGCCGACATCGGCCTCGCGCATGTCGGTCACCACGCCCTCCTCGACGGTGCGCGCGGCCTCCAGCGCCTGCGTGACCAGCAGGCGGTGGCGCAGCTCGAAGATCGGGACCGTCTCTGGATCGAGCTGCGCCGGCTGCAGGTCCTTCAGCCCTGGCCAAAGGCGTTTCTTGCCGTGCTCAGGATAGTCGTAAAAACCCTTGCCGTTCTTGCGGCCGAGCCGGCCGTTGCTCTCGACCATGGCCCGCAGCAGCTTCTCCTGCGCCGGGTTGACCGCGGCGTCGCCCGCTTGCGCGCGGGTGGCGTCGATGATCTTGAGGCCGAGATCGAGCGCCACCTCGTCGTTGAGCGCGAGCGGCCCGACGGGCATGCCCGCCTGCTTCGCCGCGTTCTCGATCATGGCCGCGGGCACGCCCTCGGCCAGCATCAGATGGCCTTCCAGCAGATAGGCGATGACGCAGCGGTTGGCGTAGAAGCCGCGCGAATCCTGCACGAGGATTGGCGTCTTCCTGATGAGCCGCACGAAATCGAGCGCCGTCGCGATCGCCTTGTCGCCCGTCTGCCTGCCCTGGATCACCTCGACCAGCAGCATCTTTTCCACCGGCGAGAAGAAGTGGATGCCGACGAAGTTCTCCGGCCGCTTCGAGGCCTTGGCGAGGCCGGAGATCGGCAGCGTCGAGGTGTTGGAGGCGAAGATCGCGTCGTCGCGCAGAACCGCCTCGACCTTGCCGATCACCTCCGCCTTGACGTTCGGGTCCTCGACCACCGCCTCGATGACGAGGCCGCAGTCCTTGAGCGCGCCGTAGTCGGCGGTAGGCCTGACGCGGGAGAGCAGCGCATCGCGCTCGGCGCCGGTGGCTCTGCCCTTCATCACCTGTCCGGAGATCAGCTTTTCGGCGAAGGCCCGGCCCTTGGCGGCGGCCTCCTCGTCGCGGTCGATCAGCACGACGTCGAGCCCGGCCTGCGCTGCGACATAGGCGATCCCGGCGCCCATGAAGCCGGCGCCGACGACGCCGAGCGTCCTCAGCTCCGACTTCGGGACGCCCGCGGGCCGCCGCGCGCCCTTGTTCAGCTCCTGCATGGAGACGAACAGCGTGCGGATCATCGCCGCCGCTTCCTTCGAGCGCAGCACCTTGGTGAAGAGGCGGCTCTCGACGGTCAAAGCCAGGTCCATGGGCAGCTGCAGCCCGTCGAACACCGCCTGCAGCATGGCGCGGATCGCCGGGTAGTTGTCCTGCGTCTCCCGCCGGTAGATCGCGTTCGCGGCGGGGAAGGTCATGAAGCCGGCCTTCGACCAGACCGGGCCGCCGGGGAGCTTGAAGCCCTTCTCGTCCCAGGGTTTGACCGCCTTGCCGCCGGCGAGGATCCAGGCCTTGGCCCTGGAGAGGATCTCGTCCTTGGGGGCGACCTCGTCGACGAGGCCCATGGCGCGCGCCTTGTCGGGGCGGATCTGCTCGCCCTTCATCAGCATCTGCAGCGCGTCCGAGGGCGGCAGCATGCGCGCGACGCGCTGGGTGCCGCCGGCGCCGGGGAACAGGCCGACCTTCACTTCCGGCAACCCGACGCGGGTGGAAGAATCGTTCGAGACGATGCGCCGGTGACAGGCGAGGGCGAGCTCGAAGGCGCCGCCGAGGCACACCCCGTTGATCGCCGCGACCCACGGCTTTCCGCACGTCTCGATCCGCCGGTAGAGCTGGGAGAGCCGCCTGCTGCCCTCGAACAGGGCCTTGGCGGCGGCCGCCTCGCCGGACTTCGCCATCTCGGTCGCGTAGAGCCGCGACAGTCCCTCCAGCATGGTGAGGTCCGCGCCGCCGGAGAACGAGCTCTCCTTCCCGGACGAGATCACCGCGCCCTTGATCCCGGGCTCGGACGCGACCCGCTCGACGATGTCGGCGAGCTCGCGGATGGCGGCTTCGGTGAGCACGTTCATGGAGCGCCCGGGCATGTCCCAGACGATGGAGAGGACGCCGTCGGCGTCGAGCTCAGTGCGGAAGGCTTCGGTCATGAGAAACCCCTTGCCAGGAAGCGTTCGGACTCGACGTCCGGACGGATCTGCCATATATGACGGATAAGTAGCATCTGGCGTATGTGTCGGATGCCTTTGATGAGGAGGCCGCGATGGCGGTTTCAGGCCGTGTTCAGGTCATTCATGAGGTGTCGCTCTCCCAGCCGGACGATTGGACGCTTTGCCTGCAGTGGTGCCGGTATTTCTACGATGATGGAAGCGATGAGACGGGATACCGCTTCATCTGGCGGCGCCCCAAAAGCCGACATCTGCAGGGCGCCCGGGGACAGGCTCGCCTGCCGTCAATGCGCGTGATGCGGAAGCTCATGCAGATGGCGGACGACGCGAATTGGGGCCACCTAGTCGGTACCGGAGATGAGCTGTTTTAGGCCTCACACCCGCTCCAGAATCGTCGCCGTGCCCATCCCCGCGCCGATGCAGAGCGTCACCAGCGCGGTCTCCTTGTCCGAGCGCTCCAGCTCGTCGATGGCCATGCCCAAAATCATTGCGCCGGTGGCCCCGAGTGGGTGGCCCATGGCGATCGCGCCGCCGTTGACGTTGACGTTGGAGAGGTCGAGCCCAAAAGCCTGGAGATAGCGCAGCACGACCGCGGCGAAGGCCTCGTTGACCTCGAACAGGTCGATGTCGGAAATCTCCATGCCGGCGCGCTTCAGCACCTTCTTCGTGACGTCGACCGGGCCGGTCAGCATCAGCGCGGGCTCCGAGCCGATATTGGCGAACGCCTTGATCCGCGCCCGCGGCTTCAGACCCGCGGCCTCGCCGGCTTCCTTCGATCCGATCAGCACGGCGGCGGCGCCGTCGACGATGCCGGAGGAGTTGCCGGCATGGTGCACGTGGTTCACCTGCTCGATCTCGGGGTGGGCGTAGGTCGCGACGGCGTCGAAGCCGCCCATCTCGCCCATCTCGACGAAGGAGGCCTTCAGGCTCCCGAGCGACTGCATCGTCGTGTCCGGGCGCATGTGCTCGTCGCGGTCGAGCAGGATGATCTCGTTGACATCCCTGACCGGCACGACCGAATCCGCGAAACGTCCCTCGGCCCATGCGGCGCCGGCGCGCTTCTGGCTCTCGACCGCATAGGCGTCGCAGTCGTCGCGTGAAAAACCGTACTTGGTGGCGATGAGGTCGGCGGAGACGCCCTGCGGCATGAAGTAGGATTTGATCGCAATCTGCGGATCCATCGGCCAGGCGCCGCCCGAGGCGCCGAGGCCGACACGGCTCATCGACTCCACGCCGCCGCCGACGACGAGGTCGTGCTGGCCGGCCATCACCTGCGCGGCGGCGAAGTTCACCGCGTCGAGGCCGGAGGCGCAGAACCTGTTGATCTGCACGCCGGGGACCTGGATGCCGTAGTCCGCCGTCAGCGCCGCCGCGCGCGCGATGTCGCCGCCCGCCTCGCCGACCGGGTCGACGCAGCCGAGCACCACGTCGTCGACCCGGCCGGCGGCGAGCCCGTTGCGCTCGGCGAGCGCCCTGAGCGCCGTGACCGCGAGCGACAGGCTGGAGACCTCGTGCAGCGCCCCGTCCGGCTTGCCGCGGCCGCGCGGGGTGCGGACGGCGTCGAAGATGTAGGCGTCGGCCATGAGGCTTCCTTCCGTCGCGCGCGCTGGCGCACCCTTACATAGCGCAGGCGCGCGGCCTTTTTATCGGCGCCGGGTTCGTGATAGTTACGCGCCGTATCCGGTCGCCGTAATGACGATTGGTCGGGAGCAGAGTCGATGACGCCAGCGCAGATGCTCAAGGACCAGGGCTTCTATCCGCTTCCCGGCGCCTTCGCGTCGGTCGCGCAGGCCGTGGCCGCGGACATCAAGGAAGAGCTGAAGAAGCCGGAATTCGCCAACAACGAAGTCGGCGTCGGCGACGCCTTCAACAAGCTCCGCTCGGTCCAGGACTTCATTTATCACGACAGCGTCAAGGCCGCCTACGAGCGCGTCTTCACGGATCGTCCGACCTTCCTGCAGGCCTGCGACATCCACAACGGCTTCGTGCAGGGCAACTGGCACAAGGACTGCGCGAACAAGCATCCGCAGCAGGGAATGGACTGGCAGGAGCGCGACCACCCCTACCGCAACTACAAGCTGATGATCTATCTGGAGTGCGACGACTACTCCTTCTGCGTGAAGCCGCGCTCGAACCGGAAGAAGAAGTTCTTCGACAAGGCGGTGTCCGACGATTATCTCGCGATCTCGGTCGCAGACGCGGCCAAGACCGATTTCTCCAAGGTCGGCAAGTCCGTGCAGTTCCTGCCCCAGCCGGGCGACGCGGTGATGTTCGACCTCCGCACGACGCATCGCGGGCAGGGCCTGAACTCCGAACAGTTTTCCAAGCGCGCGAAGAACAAGCTGACGCTGTCCTACGTCTTCGCCGACCGGAACCCGCACGCGCACCGCTTCCACAGCTTCCGCACCATGCTGAAGCAGGGCTACCGGCCGCTGGAGGACGCCGTGCAGCGGCGCCTCGTGGACGCGGGCCTGTGGTGGGACACGCTGCGGACCAACTATTTCGACACCCACAAGGACGAGCTGGCCGACGTCGTCGTGAAGTGACGCGGCCGGCGGGATCAGGACCTCAAGAAGGCAGGACGATCATGACACCCGCTGAGATGCTCAAGAAGCAGGGCTTCTATCCGCTTCCGGGCGCGTTCGCGCCGGTCGTCTCCGAGGTCGCTCGGGCGGTGAAGAAGGAGATCGGCGACACCCAGCCGACGGATAGCCACGGCATCGGCGACGCCTTCAACGCCTTCGGATCCGTGCGCGACTTCTTCTACGACGACGCGGTCAAGGCCGCCTACCAGAAGGTGTTCGCCAACACCCCGACCTTCCTGCAGGCCTGCGACGTCCACAACGGCTTCGTGCAGGGCAACTGGCACCGCGATTGCGCCAACAAGAACCTGAAGAAGGGCCCCGACTGGGACGAGTCGACCGACGCCTACACGAACTACAAGCTGATGATCTATCTCGAGTGCGACGACTATTCGTTCTGCGTGAAGCCGCGCACCAACCGCAAGAAGCTCGGCGACGGCGAGGACGAGACCTATTTCACCGTCTCCGTCGAGGATGCAGCTAAGACCGACTTCGACAAGATCGAGCAGCCGGTGCAGTTCGTCCCGAAGCCGGGCGACGCGGTGATGTTCGATCTTCGAACCGTCCATCGCGGCCAGGGGCTGAACTCGGAGAAGTTCTCCAAGCGCGCCTCGAACAAGCTGACGCTGTCCTACGTGTTCGCCGACCGGAACCCGCACGCCCACCGGTTCCACAGCTTCCGCACCATGCTGAAGCGCGGCTACAAGCCGTTCGACGCCGCGATCACGCGCAGGCTCGAGGACGCCGGCCTCTGGTGGGACAAGCTCGCCACCAACTACTTCGACACCCACAAGGACGAGCTGGACTTCGTCGTCCTGAAGTGAGCTGAACGGCGCGACCTCTCCGGATCCCTCCCCTTGCAAAGGGGAGGGTGGGGTGGGGATCGTTCAGGACCTGTCGCCGGCGTTAGGCGTGGAGTTTCATCCGGAAGCCGACCCCACCCTTACCCTCCCCTCGGGAGAGGGGAGGGAGCCGGAGACCGCGTCGCTCGGCTTGCCGACCGACGCCTAGGCGTCCCGATATCCGCGCTGCATCAGCTCGTAAGGGTGCTTCCAGCCCGGAAGCGCCCTGATCCTTTCGACCCAGGCGGAGATCGCCGGATAGGGGTCGAACGACCAGGCCAGCTCGTCGCCGTAGTGCAGATACGAGGACAGCGAGAAATCCGCGATCGTGGGGCGGTCGCCGACAACGAAGTTGCGGTCCTTCAGATGCGCCTCGAGCACGGCGAAGGCGGCCTTCATGCGGCTCCTGAGGAACTCGGTCACCGGCGTCTCGCCCGTCTTCATGAAGGCGAGGAAGAACCGGCGCGTCGCCATGTAGCTCGTGAACTTGTGGTTGTCGAAGAGGATCCAGCGCCAGATCTCGCGGCGCTCCTCCGGCGTCTCGCCGCCGTAGCGGCCGAGCGTCTCGGTCAGGTAGTCGAGGATGACGCCGGACTGCGTGAGTTTGAGCCCGCGATGCTCGAGCACCGGCGCCTCTGACATGTCGTTCAGCTCGCGAAAAGCCTCGGCCCGATGCGCGCCGTTGAAGAAGTCGACGAACACCGGCTCCCAGTCCACGCCCGCCAGCTGAAGCGGCAGCGCGACCTTGTAGGAGTTGCCGGACTCGCCGAAGCAGTGAAGGCGGTATTCGGGCAAGATTTTCTCCTGAGAGTTCGATGGGGCCAGAAGGGGCCGTCCTTCTCGGCTGGACGCCTCTTATCCCTCCCCTTGCAAAGGGGAGGGAAGGGTGGGGATCGTTCAGAATTGAACGCAGTCC
>JADBEO010000080.1 GCA_031316315.1 Chelatococcus sambhunathii | reverse complement strand
CCACCCTACCCTCCCCTCGACGAGGGGAGGGATCCGGGAGCCTCAGCGCTCGCATGCGCGCGCAGGACTCCTTTGATGGAAGCCGCCTTCGTCCCCGGCGTCGACCTCGACGCGCAGAGCCTGATCGGCCTGCGGCACCTGACCGGCCGCGCGCCGTCCTCGACCGCGCGGCGCCTCGCGGCGCGCCCCGGGGGCATCGTCACGCGCCGGCGCGGGCGCGGCAGCGAGATCGACGACGTCCGGCTCTGGATCGACGGCGACGACATCCGCCACATCGACAAGAACGCGACCGCCCGGACGGGCGAGCTCCACACCCGCACCTTCCGCGACGAGCGCGAGCGCGCCGTCCTGCTCGTCGCCGACTTCCGCCCGGCGATGCTGTTCGGCACGCGCCGCGCCTTCCGCTCGGTCGCGGCGGCCGAGGCGCTTGCGCTGGTCGGCTGGCGGGCGGCCGCGGAGGGCGGCCGCATCGGCCTGCTCGCGATCACCGCCGGCGAGCCCGCCTTCGCACGGCCGAAGGGCGGCGAGCGCGCCATGAACGTCGTGGTCGGGGTGATGGCCCGCGCCCACGCCGAGGCGCTCGCGGACGCCGACCGCGCCGACCCGCCGCTCGCCGACAGGCTCGAGACCGCCGTCGGCGCGCTGCCGCGCGGCGGCCACCTGATCCTCGCGACCGGTCTCGACGAGCCGGGCGAGCGCTTCGACGAGGTGGTGAAGGCGGCGAGGCTGCGCATCTCGATCACGGTGCTGCTCGTCGCAGACGCCTTCGAGCGCGAGGCGCCGCGCGGCGCCTACGCCTTCCTGTCGCGCGACGGCCGCGCCGGCTGGCTCTCGGGCCGAAAGCGCGAGGCGACCAGCGACCCGAGGCGCGACCGGCTCGCCGCGCTCGGCGTGCCGACGCTCGAGGTCGACGCCGAGGCCGGGCCGGAAAAGGTCGCGCCGCTGCTGGAGCGTCTCGATGCAGCCCGATGACCCGCTCGCGGGCCTGAGGGCGCTGCATCTGCCGCCTCCGCCCGCCTCGTTCTGGTCCGACGTCGGCTTCGCCGTCGCCTTCGGCCTGCTGATCGCGCTCCTCGCCTCGCTGCTCGTGCGCTGGCTGTTCAAGCCGCGCCTGTCGCTGCGCGCATCCGCTATGGGCGCTCTCGTCGAAGCCAGCCGCCTGCGACCTGAGGATCGCAGGGCTGCGCAGGCGGCGTTGCTGCGGCGGATCGTGCGCACCGTCGAGGGCGAGGAAGCAGCTCGCGCGCAAGGCGCGGACTGGACGACGGCGCTCGACCGCGTGTTCGCGACCGATCTGTTCTCCCGGCGAAACGGGCGCGTCTTCGCAGACGGTCTCTATGCGCGCCCCTCCGCGCCCGTCGACGATCCCGAGCTCGACCGCGAACTCGGCGCCCTCGTGGCCAAGCTGAAGCGCTAAATCCATGTGGCAGCTCGCGGCCCCTCTCATGCTCCTGCTCCTGCCCCTGCCCTTTCTGGCGACGCGGCTGCTGCCGGCCGACGGCCGCGTCGGCGGCGCGTTGAAGGTCCCCGGCGCGATCGCCGCCTCCCACGGGACCGCCGATCCTACGGCGGCCGCGACCAGCGGGGCGCGGCTCGCCGCCTGGGCCGCGTGGATCGCGCTTGTGTTCGCGCTCGCAGGCCCGCGCATCGTGCTGCCGGCCGAAGCCCTGCCGACCACCGGGCGTGATCTCATGGTCACGCTGGACCTCTCGGGCTCGATGGAGCGCACCGACTTCTCGCTGAACGGCAAGACGGCGCGCCGGCTCGACGCCATGAAGGATGTCGCGGCGAGCTTCATCCGCGGCCGCGGCGGGGACCGGGTCGGGCTCATCGCGTACGCCGACCAGACCTATGTCGTCTCGCCGCCGAGCTACGACGTCGAGGCCGTCGCGAAGGCGCTCGACGGCTTCGCCATCGGGCTCGTCGGGCGCTCGACCGCCATAGGAGACGGGCTCGGCCTCGCGCTGCGCCGCCTCTCGAAGACCGACGCCAAGTCCCGGGTCGTGTTGCTGCTGTCCGATGGCGTCAACAACGCCGGCGTCTCGGCGCCGAAGGACGTAGCGGGGCTCGCGAAGGAGATGGGCGTGCGCGTGCACACCATCTCGATGGGGCCTCGCGACATTCCCGAAGGCGACGGCAATCCGGACGTCGTCGACGTCAAGACGTTGAGGGAGATCGCCGAGATGACCGGCGGCCGGACGTTCCGCGTCAAGACGACCGAGGATCTGCAGGCGGCGATGAAGGCCGTCGACCAGATCGAGCCGACGCGCTCCCTCGCCCCGCCGGCGCCGATCTGGCGGGAGCTCTGGCCGTGGCCGGCGACGCTCGCCTTCTTCGCGGCCGCCGCGACCGTGCTGATCCGGAGCCGCACCGGATGATCGAGCTGCTTGCGCGTCGCGTCGACCGTCATCCCTCCCCTGGGACAGGGGAGGGTAAGGGTGGGGTGCGTCTCCGAATGAGGCTGATCCGCCCGGAACAGCCGACCCCACCCGGCCTCGGCTCCGCCTCTGCCACCCTCCCCTCTTCGAGCGAGGGATCAAGAGCGTGATCGAGCTGCTCGGCCTAACACTGCTCCGCCCCTGGTGGCTGCTCGGCCTGCCGCTCGCGATCGCCATCGCCTTCGTCGCGGTCAAGCGCTCGGGCGGCGTCGGCGACTGGCGGCGCGCGGTCGACGCGCACCTGCTCGACGCCATCGCCCGGCGCGGCGGCGTGGTCGCCGGCAAGGGCCGCGGCGCGCTGGTGGCGGCGACCGTCTCGGCGCTCATCGCGCTCGCGCTCGTCGGGCCGGCCGTCGAGCGATCCGACGCGTCGAGCTTCCGCAACCTCGACACCATGATCGTGCTGCTCGACCTGTCGCGCTCGGTCGCCGAAAGCCCGGAGTTCCGCGACGCCAAGCTCGCGGCGCTGTCGGCTGCTGAGGCGGCGGGCACGCGCCAGGTCGCCGTCATCGCCTTCGCCGGCGACGCCTATCTGGTCGCGCCGCCGACCACGGACCGCAAGGGACTGGAGACGACCCTCTTCGCGCTCGACGGCCAGACGATCCCGGACGCCGGCAGCGCGCCGGCTCGGGCGCTCGGCCTCGCCCGCAAGACCCTAAAGGACGCCGGCGTGGTCGGCGGCGACGTCGTCCTGATCTCCGACGGCGGCGGCATCGACGACGGCGCGCGCGGCGAAGCGCGCGGCCTGGCCTCGGACGGGCAGTCTCTCAGCACGCTCTATGTCACGCCGAAAACCGCGACTGATGCGCCGCCCGGCCCGAGACAGGCCGGACGGCCTGAACTCGAGGCGCTCGCCACGATCGGCGGCGGCGCGACGGCCGGCGTCGAGACGCCCGAGGCGGTCAACGAGCGGCTTGGCCGCAACGTCGCCGAACGGCTCGGTCCCGGCGCCTTCTCGTCGCTGGTGTGGTACGACTACGGCCGCTGGCTGCTCGCGCTCGCCGCCGTCCCCGCCCTGCTGCTCTTCCGGCGCGGAGGCTGAGCGATGAGCGCACGCAGCCTCGTCGTCGCCCTCGCCGCTCCCGCCGTCATTCTGGCGGCGACGCCCGCCGAGCGGCTCGGCCGGTCGCTCTACGACGCCGGACTTCCGGCAGCGGCGTCGCTGTTCCTCGAGGGAAGCGTCTGGGATGGCGCCGTCGCCTATGCCCAGAGGCGCTTTGAGGCTGCGGCCCGCGCTTTCGAGACGTCCGACGCTGCGGCAGACTACAATCGAGGGACTGCGCTCGCGAAGGCGGGTCGCCTCGCGGAGTCGACAGAGGCATTGGAGGCAGCGCTCTACCAGAACCCGAACGACGACGACGCCCGCTACAATCTCGCTTTGGTCGCGTCGCTGAAGGCGAAGCGCGAGCGCGAGGAGCGCGACGCGAAGAACGCCGCCAACGCCAACGCGACGAAGCAGAAGCGCGGCGGCGAGGCGCCCAGCGACGCCGAGAACGACGTCAACTCGACCGGCGAAGGCGCGGCGGGCGACCGCGATTCCGGCCGCGAGGCGCAGAGCCCGGGCAGCTCGCAGGTCTCGCGCATGGGCCGCGCCCAGCAGAGCAACGTCGACGAACGCTCCTCCCAGGCGCGCGGCGCGATCGGCGCGACCGAAGGCGGCGGCCGCACCGGCGGCGAAGGCGCCAAGGTGGCCAAGTCCTTCGAGCAGCTCGTCAAGCTGCCGAAGCGCAGCTTCAGCCAGCAGACCGTTCAGGCCTCGTCCCGATGGCTGGACACCATCTCCGACGAGCCGGGCCGGTTCCTCCGGCTGAAGCTCGCCGTCGAACGCACTGAGCGCGCCGAGCGCGGGCTCGCCGCGCCGCAGGTGACGGACCCATGGTGACCCTGCCGCGCTTCGTCGCCGCCGCCGCCGCGGCGGCCCTCGCCGTCTCGGCGCCCTCGGCCGCAGCGGAGCGCTCGATCTTCGACGACGTGAAGCTCGAGGTCACCGCCGAAACCCACGGCGTCGAGCCCTATCCGAACGAGCTGGTGATGCTGCGGATCCGCGGCGTCTACCGCCCGCTGGTCAACATCGCCCATATGATCCAGCCGTCCCTCGCCAATTTCGGCTGGACCAACCTGACGCGCGACATCAATTTCGACGCCGAGTTCGACGGCTTTCCCGCCAAGGGGTTCGAGCGGACTCTGGCGATATTCCCCGAAAAGTCGGGGGAGCTCACCATCGAGAGCTTCACGCACAAGCTGACCGTGGTCGACGGGAACGGCTATCGCCAACTCGACGTCAAGTCGCCGCCGATCAAGCTGAAGGTCGCGGAGTGGAAGGGGCCCGGCGGCCCTCGCGACCCGCACCAGTGGTGGCTGCCATCGAGCGACGTGCGCGTGACCGACAACTGGTCGGGCGACCCGAACAGGGTTCCGCGCGGGGAGACGGTCCGGCGCACCGTCACGATCGAGGCGGACGGGGTCACCGCCGAGCAGCTGCCGCCTCCGCCCGTGATGCGCTCGCCGGGCATCATCAGCTTCCGCGGTCCGATCGACCGCGAGACCAGGGTCACCGAAAACGGCCCCGTCGCGCGCGCGATCTATCGCTGGGACATGCGCCCCACCACGGCTCACCCGGCGATCGTCGAGCCGATCGACGTGCCGTGGTTCGACACCCGCGCGCGCACGCTGCGAAAGGCCGTGATCCCGGCTCAGCGCATGGCCTGGGCCGCGGTCGGCCCGAGCGGCGAGCCTGTCGCGCCGCCGGCGGCTGAGAAACCCTCCGCGCTGCTTCTGTCGGGCGCGGGAGCCGTCGCCTTCTTCGCCGGGCTCGGCATTCTGCTCCTCGGCGGCGGCGCCGCGTCGGGCGTGCCCGCCCTGCCGCCGCGCGCTCTGCTGGCGCTCCGATGGGCGGCGCTGCGGCGCGACCCGGCCGCTGTCCGCGCCGCCGTCACCCGGCTCGCGCGGGACGAGCCCGGCCCGGCGCAGCGCTGGACGGCGGACCCGCAGGTGCGCGGCGCGCTCGCGGAGCTCGACCGGCACCTGTTCGACGCGGCCGGCGCGCCAGCGCCGAGCCTGTCGCGCCTCTCGAGCCTGGTCCGCAAGGCGAGGCGCGAGGCGATCGCGGCCTCGCGCTCCAAGGCGTCAGGACTCGCGCCGCTGGACGGCCCCTACGGAAAGGCCTGAGCCGACCGGCTCAGTCCACGCCGCCGTGCCGGCGCATCGCGTCGACGCTCCATGCGCCGGGACCTGCGAAGAACAGATAGAGAAAGACGAAGCAGTAGAGCGCCGCGAGTTCGCCCTTGTTCACGATCGGGAAGAACCCGTTGGAGGCATGGCCGATGAAATAGGCGGCCGCCGCCATGCCCGAGAGCAAGAAGGCGACGGGGCGGCTGAACAAGCCGATCGCGAGCAGGAAGCCGCCGATCAGCTCGATGGCGCCGGCGACCATGAGCAGCGGCGGCAGCGGGTCCGGGCCGGCGATCGGGAAGTCGAGCAGCTTCTGCGTGCCGTGCTGCATGAACAGCAGCGCCGCCATGATCCTCAGAATGCTGCGGACCCGCCCTCTCCAAGGCTTCAGCGCAGAGAAATCCATTTGAATCACCTTCGCTCACGTTCCAGTGGCCGCGATCATGGATCGGCGGCCCCGCGAAGACGAGCGCGGTCGAGAACTTGTGCACGCATTCGGATGTTTTGATTTCTGCAACCGCAGCCGGCTCACCCTTCTGGCAGCGGGATGAACTCGGTCTCGTCAGGCACCGCGGCGAAGCGGCCGGAGCGCCAGTCCTCCTTCGCCTGCTCGATGCGCTCCCGGCTTGACGACACGAAGTTCCACCAGATGTGTCGCGGCCCCTCCAACGCCGCGCCGCCGAGCATCATGAGCCGGGTGGGCTTCGTCGCGCGGACCGTGATGCGGTCGCCCGGCCGGAAGATCAGCAGGCGGGGCGCGGCGAAGACGTCGCCGGCGACATCGATCTCGCCCTCGACGACATAGACAGCTCGCTCCTCATGATCGGCGTCGAGAGGCGCCGAAGTTCCCTCGGCCAGCGTCATGTCGACATAGAACCAGTCGGAGAGCCGGGAGAGCCGCGACGTGGCGCCGAAGGCGGAGCCGGCGACCACGCGCGCCCTGAGGCCGTTGTCCTCGACCAGCGGCAGCGCCGCCGCGTCGATGTGCTCGAAGCCGGGGTCGGTCTCCTCGAGACGTTCAGGCAGGGCGATCCAGCTCTGCAGGCCGAGCATCGAGCCGCCGCTCGAGCGCACGCCGTCCGGCGTGCGCTCGGAATGGGCGATGCCGCGCCCCGCAGTCATCAGATTGACCGCGCCCGGCGTGATCTCCTGAACGTTGCCCTCGCTGTCGCGATGCATGATCGAGCCGTCGAGCAGATAGGTGACGGTGGCGAGGCCGATATGCGGATGCGGCCGCACGTCCATCCCATGCCCGGCGACGAACTGCACCGGTCCGAAATGGTCGAAGAAGATGAACGGTCCGACCATCTGCCGGCGGCCATGCGGCAGCGCGCGGCGCACCTCGAAGCCGCCGAGATCCCGCGCGCGTGGCGCGATGACGAGCTCCAGAGCATCGCAGGAGCGCTTGTCGCCGAGGATCGGGTCTTCCGCCGGCATCCAACTCATCGTCGCCTCCCTGGTTTCGGCGCGATGGTAGAGCCGAAAACGTGACTGTGGAACGCGGACGGCGCCCCAAATCCCTCCCCTTGCAAGGGGAGGGTAAGGG
>JADBEO010000007.1:115000-123655 GCA_031316315.1 Chelatococcus sambhunathii | reverse complement strand
GGATTCAGGATCGAGCGTTACGATCCAAGTCCCCTCCCGACCCTTCGCTTCGCTCAGGGCCACCCTCCCCGCTGCCGCGGGGCAGGGATAAAGAGTCACCCCTCAGTGTCGAGGCTCTCGATTGTCAGGTTGCCGTTGGTGTAGACGCAGATCTCGGCGGCGATCTTCATCGCTTTGCGCACGATCGTCTCGGCGTCGGCGTCCGTGTCGGCGAGCGCCCGCGCCGCGGCCAGCGCGTAATTGCCGCCCGAGCCGATGGCGGCGATGCCGTTCTCGGGCTCCAGCACATCGCCGTTGCCTGTGATGACGAGGGCCGTTTGCTTGTCCGCGACGAGCATCATGGCCTCGAGATGCCGCAGGTAGCGGTCGGTGCGCCAGTCCTTGGCGAGCTCGACGGCGGCGCGGAGCAGCTGGCCCGGGTGCTTTTCGAGCTTGGCCTCCAGCCGCTCGAACAGTGTGAAGGCGTCGGCGGTCGCGCCGGCGAAGCCGGCGATCACGTCGCCCTTGGCGATCGGGCGCACCTTGCGCGCCGTCGCCTTCATGACGGTCTGGCCGAGGCTCACCTGGCCGTCGCCGCCGATCACGACCTTCCCGCCTCGTCTCACGAGCAGGATGGTCGTGCCGTGCATTTTCAGTTCCGACATTTCGGCTCCGGGGAAGAAGGAGCCGCTCAGATATGCACTCGCGACCTGTTCGCAACTGAGGCGCCGATCCCTCCCTCGGAGAGGGGAGGGTGGCCGAGCGCAGCGAGGTCGGGTGGGGTCGGTTCAAGATATAGCTGCACCTGGCCGAAGCGCTCGACGCCCCAAGTCCCACCCGACCTCGCCTTCGGCTCGGCCACCCTCCCCGCTGCCGCGGGGCAGGGATGAGGAGACCTCACACGTCGCGGCTCGCCTCGAACAGGAACCAGGCGCGGCGCTCGGCGGCGTCGATCCAGTTCTCGATCAGGCTCTCGGTCGCGACGTCGTCATGCTCGTCGCAGAGGTCGTGCGCCTCGCGCAGGCGCTGGACGAAGTCGAGATTGTCCTGTCTGAGCTCCGCCAGCATCGAATGCGGGGTCACGAAGTCGGCGTCGTTGTCCTCGACGCGCTGCAGCCGGGCGATGTGGCCGATCGAGCGGATCGTGGTCCCGCCGATCTTGCGGACGCGCTCGGCCATGTCGTCGGTGGTGCCGAGGATCTCGGCCGACTGCTCGTCCAGCATCAGGTGGTAGTCGCGGAAGTGCGGGCCGCTCATGTGCCAGTGGAAGTTCTTGGTCTTGAGGTAGAGCGCGAAAGTGTCGGCGAGCAGCGCGTTCATCGCGCCCTGGATGTCCTGCACGGCGTTCGAAGGGATGCTGGTGGGCGTTGCGAGGTCCGCTTTCCTGCGCGCCTTCACGGCGGCGGTCTTATCGTCGGACGGTTTGGCGGATTTCGGAGCCGCCGGCTTGCTGGTGGACTTGGCCATGTCGATCGATCCTGAACGTCGCGGCGCGCTTGCCGCCGGCACGGGAACCGAAATAGACGCCGCGCCGCGTCTTTCGAGGGTGTGGAGAGCGCGACGCCGAGTCTTTCGCGAATCGCGCGTCTGCTCTGTTCTGCCGCGAGGTCTCGCCGCATCCATCGGATTGGCGCGGAGAAACGGAGCGTGATAGTCACGCGCCCGTTTTCTTGAAGACTGTTCCGCGCGAGCCCGCGCGGCCCGGAGACGCCATGCGACGCGGCGACGTCACCCGCAAGACAGCCGAGACTGAGATCGCGCTCTCCGTCGATCTCGACGGCACCGGCGCGTCCAAGATCTCGACCGGGGTCGGCTTTCTCGACCACATGCTCGAGCTGCTTTCGCGCCACTCCATGATCGACATGGAGATCAAGGCGAAGGGCGACGTCCACATCGACTTCCACCACGTCACCGAGGACGTCGGGATCGCGCTCGGACAGGCGGTGCGCAAGGCGCTCGGCGACATGAAGGGCCTGACCCGCTACGCCGACTGCTGCATGCCGATGGACGAGACGCTGACCCGCGTCGCGATCGACGTGTCGGGCCGGCCGTTCCTCGTCTGGCGCACGGAGTTCTCCGCGCCCAAGGTCGGCGAGTTCGACACCGAACTCGTCCGCGAATTCTTCCAGGGCTTTGCGACCCATGCGGCGGTGACGCTGCATGTCGAGACGCTCTATGGCGCGAACGCGCATCACATCGCCGAAAGCTGCTTCAAGGGCTTGGCGCGCTGCCTCAAGGCGGCGCTCGCGCTCGATCCGAGGGCGGGCGACCGCCTGCCCTCGACCAAGGAACGCATCGGCGACTGACGGGACAACGACTTAAATGCGCAACTGGCTGATCTACGAGCCGCCCGGCGGCGCGCGGCGCACGCTCGAGGACGCGGCGAAGTTCGTCTCCGTCCGCGAGGGTTTCTCCAAGGCGGCATTCTTTTTGTCGCCGTTCTGGCTCGTGGCGAAGCGCTGCTGGGTTGGCTTGGCGCTGTGGTTCGCCGGCCTCGTGGCCGCCGTCCTTTTGGTGCGCTTTGCGGGAGTGACGGGCGGCGCGGCCTGCGCCTTGCTGGCGCTGCCCAGTCTCGGCGTCGGCTATGAGAACGCGTGGATCCGCGCCCGCGCGCTGGAGAGGCGCGGCTATAGGCTGGCAGGGAGCGCCATGGCCCGCACCCGCGAGGAGGCGGAGCTCGCCTTCTTCCAGGACTGGCTGGCGGAGCGCCCGATGGAGCCGGCTCCGGCCGTCGCGGCCGCCGCCTATCGCGCGCCGTCGGCTGGCGTGCTGGGGCTGTTCCCGCAGCCGGGCTCCGTGCGATGACCGAGGCCGGGCGATGACCGTCGCGGTCGTCGATTACGGCGCCGGCAACCTGCGTTCGGTCGAGAAGGCGCTGGTCCGCGCGGGCGCAGAAGACGTCGTCGTGACCGGCGATCCCGCGGTGGTGGCCAAGTCCGACGCCGTCGTCCTGCCGGGCGATGGCGCCTTTCCAGACTGCCGCGCCGCGCTTGGCCAGGCCGCCGGTCTCGGCGAGGCGCTGGACGAGGCCGTTCGGCGGCGCGGAAAGCCCTTCCTCGGGATCTGCATCGGCATGCAGATGCTCGCGACCGAGGGCGAGGAGTACGAGCCGACCGCGGGCCTCGACTGGATTCCGGGCCGCGTCGTGCGGATCGAGCCGGGCGAGGCCGGACTCAAGGTCCCGCATATGGGCTGGAACACGCTGCGCGCCCATCGCCCCCACGTGCTGACGGCCGGGCTCGACCTCGGACCGCACGGCCTCCACGCCTACTTCCTCCACGCCTTCCATCTCGCGGCCGACAGCGAGCAGGACGTGATCGCCTCCGCCGACTATGGCGGCGACGTCACGGCGATCGTCGCGCGCGACAATGTGGCCGGGGTCCAGTTCCATCCGGAGAAGAGCCAGCGCCTCGGGCTGGAGCTACTGGCGAACTTCGTGAGGTGGCGGCCGTGATCCTCTACCCCGCCATCGATCTGAAGGGCGGCGCGGTCGTGCGCCTGCGCCAGGGCGACATGGACCAGGCGACCGTCTACGGCTCCGATCCGGCCGCGCAAGCCGAGAGCTTCGAGGCCGACGGCTTCGAGTGGCTGCACGTCGTGGACCTCGACGGGGCTTTCGCCGGCGAGAGCCGCAACGCCGGAGCCGTCGAGGGGATCCTCGGCCGCGTAAAAATGCCGGTGCAACTCGGCGGCGGCATCCGCGACATGGCGGGCGTCGAGGCCTGGCTCGGCCGCGGCGTGACGCGCGTCATCCTCGGCACCGCCGCGGTGCGCGACCCGGACTTCGTGAAGGCCGCCGCGAAGGCGCATCCCGAAAGGGTCGCGGTCGGGATCGACGCCAGGGACGGGCTCGTGGCCGTCGAGGGCTGGGCCGAGGTCTCCGACATGACCGCGCTCGACCTCGCGAGGCGGTTCGAGGACGCTGGCGTCGCGGCGATCATCTACACCGACATTTCTCGCGACGGCCTGCTGAAGGGTCTCAACCTTGAGGCGACGCGGGCGCTGGCCGAAGCCGTCTCGATCCCCGTGATCGCCTCCGGTGGCCTCGCCGGCATCGAGGACGTGAAGCGCCTCGTCGCCCCGGAGAACCGCGCGATCGCCGGAGCGATCACGGGCAGGGCGCTCTATGACGGGCGGCTGGACGCAAGGGAAGCGCTGGCGGCGGCGCGGGGCTGAGCAGCTTTTCTTTCGGAATTTTGCACCGCCATTGCGACGATCGCGATCGTTATTGCGAGAAACCATAGCGCAAGGAAAGCGAAAATGAGCCCTCGTTCGGAGCGAAACGCTTCCGCGACTTTGGCACCTAAAGTCTTTTCACCGCTGGTCCGAGGAATAATTTCCCATAATATAAGATAGAAGGCTACGCTAAAGCCCAAAATGGCTATCGTGGCGAAAGCGTATCCAAGAGTATTAGTCAAAGAAACATACTCCGGTGAGATCAGCTGTTGCGTACAATTAGGCGGGGAGAGCGAAACGACAGGCCTTCTTGGTCAACGCTCGCCAGCGCGATGAGGTGAATGATCGAGCGGGAAACACACGGTTGCCTGTCCGGTGTCGTGAGCGCATATGATGCGTGATGCTTGATGAGGTCGCTGAATGCGCACGACGCTGACCATCGACGATGACGTATTGGCGGCCGCCAAGGATCTGGCGGAGCGTGAGGATCGCAGCGTTGGCGCGGTCGTATCCGATCTGATGCGGAAGGCTCTCGCGCCGGCGCCCACCAACGCAATGCGAATGGGCAGGCGGCTGCTGCCCATATCCAATCCGGGCGCGGTCGTTACGCTTGAGATCGTCAACCGGCTCCGAGACGAGGAGCTTTGAGGCTGCTCCTCGACGTCAACGTTCTGATTGCGCTGATCGACCCGCTTCACGGCTCTCACCTGACGGCCTGTGAGTGGTTCGAGCGTGAGCCGATTGAGTGGGCGACCTGTCCGATCACCGAGAACGCAGTGCTGCGGATCGTCGGGAGCTCACGATACGCCAACTCGCCTGGCTCGCCTGCCGCAGCCGCGGCTGCGCTTGGAGATCTTGTTGCGGCGCCTGGGCATGCATTCTGGCCGGATGACGTGAGCCTGCTCGATGCGGCGCTGGTCGATGTGAGCCGGCTGCTCACGCCCGCGCAGACCACGGACAGCTATCTCCTTGCGCTCGCGGTGAAGCGCGGCGGTCGCCTTGCCACTTTCGACAGACGCCTCGTGACCGACGCCGTTCGCGGCGGCCGAGAGGCGCTCGTTCTGCTATGAGTTCCCCATGCTGAAGACCCGCCTCATCCCCTGCCTCGACGTCAAGGACGGCCGCGTCGTCAAAGGGGTGAAGTTCGTCGACCTCCGCGACGCGGGCGATCCCGTCGAGGCCGCCGTCGCCTATGACGCGGCGGGGGCGGACGAGCTCTGCTTCCTCGACATCACCGCGAGCCACGAGGACCGCAACATCCTGCTCGACGTCGTGGCGCGCACCGCGGAGGCCTGCTTCATGCCGGTGACGGTCGGCGGCGGGGTCAGGGGCGTCGACGACGTCCGCAAGCTGATGCTGGCCGGCGCCGACAAGGTCTCGATCATGTCTGCGGCTGTGAACGACCGTTCGGTCGTCGCGCGGGCGGCGGAGAAATACGGCAGCCAAGCGATCGTCGTGGCGGTCGACGCCAAGAAGGTGTCTTCGCCCGGCGAGGCCGACCGCTGGGAGGTCTTCACCCATGGCGGGCGCCGTCCGACCGGGCTCGACGCCGTCGCTTACGCCACCGAGGTCGCGTCGCTCGGCGCGGGCGAGATTCTGCTCACCTCCATGGACCGCGACGGCACCCGCGACGGCTACGACCTCGCGCTCACGCGGGCCGTGGTGGACGCGGTGCCGGTGCCGGTGGTCGCCTCCGGCGGCGTCGGCTCGCTCGATCATCTGGTCGACGGCGTCACGAAAGGCGGCGCGAGCGCGGTGCTCGCCGCGTCGATCTTTCATTTCGGCGAGTTCTCGATCGGCGAGGCCAAGGCGCGCCTCGCGGAGGCGGGCGTGGCGGTCCGGCTCGATCTCGGCGTGTGATCCGCCGAAAGGCGGCCTCACGGATATTTGCGTCGAGGGCCGCGCCGGTTTAACGCTCGACGTTTGACGGGGCGTCCCCCGGGCCCGCGGCGGCCGCTCGCCGCCCCTGTTCGCGTGAGCGCTTCGCCGATGGCCTTCACCCTCGACGACCTCGAACGGATCGTCTCCATCCGAGCCGAGGCCGACGCCGGCTCCAGCTACACCCGCTCCCTGATCGAGGCGGGGCCCGAGAAGTGCGCCAAGAAGCTCGGCGAGGAGGGGGTGGAAGCCGCGCTCGCCTGCGCCGGCGGCTCGAAGACCGAGCTCGTCTCGGAAGCGGCCGACGTGCTCTATCACCTGCTCGTCGCCCTGAAGGTTCGGGACGTCGAGCTCCGTGGGGTCATGGCCGAGCTCGAACGGCGCACGGCCCAGTCCGGCCACGCCGAGAAGGCCGCGCGGAAAACCGCCTGATGGACGATCGGCCGAAGATCCCGTCGCTTTCGCCTTACGCGACCTTCTCGCGCGAGGAATGGGCCGCTCTCCGCGCCGACACGCCGATGACGCTCGACGACGCCGATCTCGCGCGGCTCGCCTCGATGAACGACCCGATCGACATGTCGGAAGTCGAGCAGATCTATCTGCCGATCGCGCGACTGCTCGCCTTCTATGTGGCCGCGCGCCAGCAGCTGTTCCGCGCGACGCAACGTTTCCTCGGGCACAAGGAGACGCGCGTACCGTTCGTCATCGCGGTGGCGGGCTCGGTTGCGGTCGGCAAGTCGACGACGGCGCGCGTGCTGCGCGCTTTGCTCGCCCGCTGGCCCGCGATGCCGAAGGTCGACCTCGTCACGACCGACGGCTTCCTGCTGCCGAACGCCGTGCTCGAGCGGGAAGGGCTGATGAGCCGCAAGGGCTTTCCGGAAAGCTACGACGTCCAGGCGCTGCTGCGCTTCGTCAACGACATCAAGGCGGGCGAGCCGCGCGTCAGCGCGCCGGTCTACAGCCATCTCGTCTACGACGTGCTGCCGAACGAACGCATGACGATCGAAAAGCCCGACATCGTCATCCTCGAAGGCCTCAACGTCCTGCAGACCGGCGAGAAGCCCGCCAACGGCAGGGTCGCGCCCTTCGTCTCCGACTTCATCGACTTCGGCATCTTCCTCGACGCCGACGAGCCGCAGCTGCATCGCTGGTACGTCGAGCGCTTCATGCGGCTCAGGGAGACCGCGTTCCGCGACCCGCAGTCGTACTTCTCCAAATACGCCCAGGTTTCCGAAGAGGAGGCGTACCGGACGGCCCGCAAGCTCTGGACCGAGATCAACCTGCCGAACCTTCGGGAGAACATCCGGCCCACGCGCCCGCGCGCGGACCTGATCCTGCGCAAGGGCGCGAGCCACCGGATCGAGGAGGTCCGGCTCCGCAAGATTTGAGCTTAAGGCTTTGGGGCGTCAGCCTCCGCCGTCGGGCGGAGTCGCCTTCTGCGCGGTCGTCTGGCCGCGTCCGAGCAGGCCGTCGACCCGCGCACGCTCCTGGTCGAACTTGGCGAGTTCGATCCCGTCGAGCTCTCGCCCGCGCGGCAGCTTGATCGTCATCGGGTTCACGAAGCGGCCGTTGATCTTCACCTCGTAGTGGAGGTGGGCGCCGGTCGAGAGGCCCGTGGAGCCGACATAGCCGACGATCTGTCCTTGGCGCACGCTTGCGCCCGGCGAGACGCCCCGCCCGATGCCGGACATGTGGTTGTATGTCGTCTCGTAGCCGTTGGCGTGCTGAATCACGACCTGACGGCCGTAGCCGCTGGCCCAGCCCGCCTTCTCCACAGTCCCGTTGCCCGAGGCGACGATCGGCGTGCCGGTCGGCGCGGCCCAGTCGACGCCGGTGTGCATCTTGGCGTAGCCGAGCACGGGATGGCGGCGGAAGCCGAAGCCGGAGCGCATGACGCCGCCGTTCATCGGCTTCCTCATCAGGAACTTCTTCGCCGACTTGCCGCCCTCGTCGTAGAAGTCGACCAGCCCGTCGTCGTCGGTCTCGAAGCGGTAGAAGCGGCGCTGCTCGCCGCCGAGCTTGAGCGACATGTAGGCGACCTCGCCGTCGCCGCCCTGCTCGTTGGGGTCCGAATAGAACACTTCGAAGGCGTCGGTCGGGCCGACCGGGCGGTTGAAGTCGACGTCGTAAGAGACGATCCGCACCATCTCGTCGACGATCTTGGACGGCACCAGGTTCTTGAGGGCGGCCTCGTAGAGTCCGTTGTAGAGCCGCATCCGGCCCGGCACGCCGGGGCGCTCGACCTCGTCGGCGATCTCCTCGGCGGTCGGCTCCTCGGCGAAATCGTCGGCGTCGGCGACGGCGACATACTCGCCGATGTCCGACATGGCGACCGAGCCGACATGGCCGCCGTCGGCGTCGAACAGGCTGACGCGCATCGGCTGCAGGCGGGCGCCCGGCCCGGCGACGCGGCCCATCAGCACCTTGAGGCGCTGGCCGGGCATGACGGAGGCGACGCCGTAGCCGTCGCGCCCGGCGAATCTTTCGGCGACCGCCCGCGCGTCCTCGGGGGACACCCCGGCGTCGCGCTCGAGGGCGGCGGCGAGCGGGCCGCCGGCGGTCACGACGGTCGCGCTTTCGCCCGGCGCGTTCTGCCCCGGCGAGACGCCGGCCGCGGACTTT
>JADBEO010000007.1:0-107500 GCA_031316315.1 Chelatococcus sambhunathii | reverse complement strand
GGTCTCGATGATCTCGCGCAAGGTCGCGCGCAAGCGCGGGGAGGCGCTCGCGGAGTGATCGCGGGCGCCGGAACGAAGCGCCCCGAAGGGTTGTTTCTGAAGCGACGGCTCCGACCCCCCAGGGAGGAGACTATGCGGACCTCGGCGCATATCGTCGCGCCTCTCGCTCTCGCGCTTTTACTCGCAGCGGGCTTCGCGCATGCGCAAAGCGGCGGCTCTTCTGGAGGCGCCTCCGGCGGCGGCGCGTCCTCCGCTGCGGGCGGCGTATCGCCGAGTTATTCGGCGCGGTCGCAGGCCCTGCCTGCGGGCTCGGGCGGAACCTCCGGGCGGAGCGCCGGCTCGGCGGACGCGCCCCGCCTGCCGGAAACCGGCGGCCGGACCATACGCTGCCGCGACGGCTCCATCGGCAAGACGGACGCCGGCGGGTGCCTGGGCGATCCGCCCTCCCGCTAAGGCGACCGGTTCCCTGCGTGCCTGGAACGCCAGCTGGACGGCGTGGCGCTTGACCTCGGCGGACATCGGCGCGATGCACGTCGCGACCTTTGACCCACCGAGGGAGCCTATATGTCCTTCACGCTCGCCAAGACGGAACGGCTCGCCGCCATCCTGTCGCAGACGCCGGTCATACCGGTCCTGACTTTCTCGGATGCGCAAACCGGAGTCGCCACGTCAAAAGCGCTGCGGGACGGCGGACTGACTGTCCTCGAAGTGACGATGAGAACGCCGAAGGCGCTGGAAGCGCTCAAGGCGATCGTCGACGAGGTCGAGGGCGTCACCGTCGGCGCCGGCACCGTGCTCGAACCGGAACATGTGGAGCAGGCGATCGTATCGGGCGCCGCCTTTCTCGTCAGCCCCGGCTCTTCGTCGCGGCTCATCAGCGCCGGCAGCGAGGCGCCGGTGCCGTTCCTGCCGGGCGTATCGACCGTCTCGGAGGCGTTGCAGCTCGCCGAGCGGGGCGCGACCTTCGCGAAGTTCTTCCCGGCCGGCCCCGCCGGCGGCGCGCCCTTTCTGAGGGCGCTGGTCGCCCCGCTGCCGGAGATGCATTTCGTGCCGACCGGCGGCATCGACATCGGCAACGCGCAAGATTACCTGAGCCTGCGCAACGTCGCGGCCGTGGGAGGCTCCTGGGTCGCTCCGCCGGACGCGCTCGAGGCGAAGGACTGGGCCCGCGTCACGCAGCTGGCGAAGGAGGCCTCGGCGTTGAAGGCGAGACCCGCCGCGCCCGCCTGATCGCCTGCGCGCTCGTGATCGCGCGCGCCTTGCGCCGGCCCTAAACCCCGCTTACGTCCGTCGGGCCATCTCACCGGAGACCGACGAATGCTCGACGCCAAGAAGATCCTCGACCAGTTCCTGGGCGCCGGATCGTCGGCTGGTCCAGGCCAGCGGCCGAGCGGCGGCCGCCTCGCCGACATCGTCGGCGGCGCGCTGTCCCGCATGGGCGGCCCGGGCGTCCCCGCGCCGCAGCCGGGAACTCGGGAGCCGGCCCCGACCCAAGGCGGCGATCTCCGCAGCCAGATCGAGGGACTGGCGAAGGGCAATCTCGGCGGCGTCGCCGGAGGCGCGATCGCGGGCACGCTCGCCTCGATCCTGATGGGCAAGGGCAAGAAGTCTCTGCCGATCTCGGACAGCGCGCTGAAGCTCGGCGGCCTCGCGATCCTCGGGGGTCTCGCCTACAAGGCGTGGCAGAATTATCAGGAGAAGCAGGCCGCTCCGGCGCCGCAACCGCAGGCCGGGCCGGTTCAGATCGCGCCGCCCCCGCAGCAGACCGACTTCGCCCCGCACAATCCGGGCGAGGAGCAGCATTTCGGGCAGTTGCTCGTCCGCTCGATGATCGCCGCCGCGCGTTCCGACGGTCGGATCGACGGCGCCGAGATCGCCAAGATCCGCGAGGCGATCAAAGCCGCCGGCGGCGACGTCGACGAGCAGACCTTCCTGATCGACAATCTCGGCCGCGCCGACGATCTCGACGCCATCGCGGCGGAGGCGCGCGGCCCCGAGCTCGGCTCGGAGGTTTGGCTGGCGGCCCGCCTCACCATCGAACCCGATACGCCGGCCGAGCAGGGCTTCCTCAGGAGCTTCGCCCAGAAGCTCGGCCTCGACGCGGGTCTCGTGGCGCATCTGGAGGCGACGGCCGCGCAGGCCAAGCAGTCGGGCGTCGCGGCGGCCTGACGTCGCGGGAACCGATCCGGCGTCGCGGCTGTTGGACCGGTGATACGAACGAGGTCCAAGGGTCCATGACCGAGACGCCGATCACGCCGAAAATCCGCGCCCGGGCGCGCGAGCTCTGGGAAGCCGCCGGCTCGCCCGCCGGCCGCGAAGACGACTATCTCGAACGGGCGCGCGAACTCGCCGCGATCGAGTCCGATCCCGCGGCGGGACTTGAGCCGAACCCGCTTGCCGACGGCGTCGTCACGCCCGCCGAGCGCGGTACGCCTGTGGAGGAGGCGCGATTGCAGGAAAATCTCGGCGAGTTTCCCGGCCTGCAGCGGGATCAGGGGGATGAGCGCCAGACGCCGGCGTCCGACGACTGACGCTCGGCTTATTTGACGGCCGGCTTACTTGACAGCCTCGAGGTTGAGGCTGACGAGCACGCCGTTGTCCTTGTCCATGTGCGGCAGATAGGCCTGGCTGTAATCGTCGAGCCAGGCGTGCTCTGTCGTGCGCCAGTCCCAGCGGCGCGTCTCCGAAAAGCCGATCTTCTTGAGGCGGTCCGACAGCGAGGCCTCGTCGAACGCCATCTTGTGATAATCGTAGTGGTCGCGCTGGCCGCCCATCATCAGGCCGAGAATGTCGGGTAGGCCGTTCGGCAGCTTGCCGGCGACATAGAGCCTGGCGCAGGCCTCATAGTCCGGGACGGCGATCCGGAGCACGCCGCCCGGCTTAAGGACCCGGAACCACTCGGCGAGCACGTCGTCCACCTCCTTGCGGCCGAAATGCTCCAGCAGATGGCAGGCGTAAATCAGTTCGACGCTGTCGTCGGGGATGTAGTCGAGCTTATCGACGGGACCCCGTCGGTCGAGGTGAGGATGCTCGTTGCCGTCGACGTGGAAAAAGCCGGGAATATGTTTCACGCCGCAACCAAGATGGAGTTTCGCAGGCGCGGGGCTGACGTGCTCGACTGACATGCATACGTCTCCAAATGGCGTGAACATCTGTTTTACGGACTGACTCTGGCGTTCGCCAGCGACAAGCGGGGCATAGAACTGCGACGCATCTACTCACTCGACGCTCGCGCCGCCGCTCAGTAAACATTTGGAAGCCGACGCGGCGACGGCGGGCGGCAGGGGCCGCGCGGAGCAGGAGTCCGAGACGACATGCACGCAAACTTCAGCTTGGCCGGCAAGCGTATTTTCGTGGCGGGCCATCGCGGCATGGTCGGCGCCGCCGTCAAGCGGAAGCTCGAGAGCCTCGGGCACGAGGTCGTCGTCGCTTCGCGCTCCCAGGCCGATCTCACCCGACAGGACGAGACGGAGCGCTTTCTGGAAGAGGCGCGCCCGAACGTCGTCGTCATCGCAGCGGCCAAGGTTGGCGGCATCCACGCCAACGCCACCTTCCCGCGCGACTTCCTCTACGAGAACCTAGCGATCACCTCGAACCTTATCGAAGCCTCGCACAAGGTTGGCGTGGAGAAGCTGCTGAACCTCGGGTCGTCCTGCATCTACCCCCGGCTCGCCGAGCAGCCGATGCGCGAGGACGCGCTTTTGACCGGCCCGCTCGAACCGACCAACGAATGGTATGCGATCGCCAAGATCGCGGGCATCAAGCTCTGCCAGGCGTATCGCCGTCAGTACGGGTCGGACTTCATTTCGCTGATGCCGACCAACCTCTATGGCCCGGGCGACAATTATCATCCCGAGCACAGCCACGTCGTGGGCGCGCTGCTGCTGCGCTTTCACGAGGCCAAGCAGGCGAACGCGCCGGTCGTGACGATCTGGGGCACCGGCACGCCGCTCCGCGAGTTCCTCTACGTAGACGACCTCGCGGAAGCCTGCGTCTTCGTGCTCGAACGCTATTCCGGCGACGATCACCTGAACTGCGGGTCGGGCAGCGAGGTCACCATCGCCGAGCTCGCGCGCACGATCGCGCGCGTCGTCGGCTATGAAGGGCGCATCGAGCTCGATTCCAGCAAGCCGGACGGAACGCCGCGCAAGCTGATGGACAATTCCCGGCTCGCAGAGATGGGCTGGACCGCCAGCACCAGCCTCGAGGACGGGCTGCGGCTCGCCTACGAGGCCTATCTCGCAGGGCAGGGGCGCTTCATCTCGTCGGCGCGGGCGCACGCGGAGGCGCAGGTCGCATAGCCGCTTTCCCGCCGCGCGTCGGCCGTCCGGAAAAGGCGGTCGAATGCGTCTTCGTCGCGGCCGCCGTCGGGGCCAGGCGCGGCGCTGATCGGGAGCGGAAGCGGCGGCTCGTCGAGGCGGGCGCCGGGGACGCATACGCAGTTTTGGTTCAGAGCGGGGGCAGAAGGCGGAATCGATGGCTAAAGAAGGTAACGGAAAGGTCGCGCTGATCACCGGCGTCACCGGCCAGGACGGCGCGTACCTGTCCGAACTGCTGCTGGAGAAAGGCTACGTCGTTCACGGCATCAAGCGCCGGTCGTCGTCGTTCAACACCGGCCGCGTCGATCATCTCATCAAGGATCCGCATGAGGCCGAGCGCCGTTACATTCTACATTACGGCGACATGACGGACTCGACCAATCTGATCCGCATCGTTCAGCAGAGCCAGCCCGACGAGATCTACAACCTCGCGGCGCAGAGCCACGTCCAGGTGAGCTTCGAGACGCCGGAATACACCGCGAACGCCGACGCCATCGGCACGCTGCGGCTGCTCGAAGCGATCCGTATCCTCGGTCTCGAACAGAAGACGCGCTTCTATCAGGCCTCGACCTCCGAGCTCTATGGCAAGGTGCAAGAGATCCCGCAAAAGGAGACGACGCCGTTCTATCCGCGCTCGCCTTACGCGGCGGCCAAGCTCTACGGCTTCTGGGCGGTCGTGAACTACCGCGAAGCCTACGGCATGCACGCCTCGAACGGCATTCTGTTCAATCACGAGAGCCCGCTGCGCGGCGAGACCTTCGTCACCCGCAAGATCACGCGCGCCGTGGCCGCCATCAAGCTCGGCTATCAAGACAAGCTCTATCTCGGCAATCTCGACGCCAAGCGCGACTGGGGCCATGCGCGCGAGTACGTTCGCGGCATGTGGCTGATGCTTCAGCAGGACGAGCCGGACGACTACGTCCTCGCCACCGGCGAGACCACCATGGTCCGGGACTTCGTCTCCGCCGCCTTCGAGGAGACCGGCGTCTCGATTGAGTGGCAGGGAGAGGGCGTCGACGAGAAGGGCGTCGACAAGGCGACCGGGCGCGTGCTGGTCGAGGTCGACCCTCGCTATTTCCGCCCGACCGAGGTCGACCTTCTGATCGGCGATCCCACCAAGGCCAAAGAGAAGCTGGGCTGGACCCACGAGACGGCATGGCGCGATCTTTGCTCCGAAATGGTGCGGAAGGATCTCGAGGTCGTCGCAGAGGAGCGCCGGGCGAACACCGACTGACGATGGCTCGATTTTGCGCGCATCCGCGGGACCGAGGCCCCGCCGTGCGCGCAGAATCGGCGCGATACGGCTGCGTCTCGAACGGCTGCGTTCATTTGGCGCTTGATCGCGATGCGGCTATCGCCTCAGACTATCGGCGGGGCCTCGAACTCGTCGATCAGTCCGCGGCGTGCAGCGCAACGCCGTCCTGTCATGGCGCTATCGCGTGCGCATGCTAGGTCGATCTCACGACTCGGGGAGTAACTGAACTGATGGCCGTCGATTTCGTCACGATCGTCAACTCGGAAAACGCGTCCAACCTGATCATCCAGGCCCGCTCGTTCGAAAAATTTCTCGAACAGAGGTCGGTCGGCACGATCAACATCATCATCAACTCGTTCCTGCCGGACGAGTTTTACAAATATCTGCTCACGAACGTCGTTCCGCATTACGGCTCGCTGAAGGAACAGGTCGAGATCTATCCGGTCTCGCGGTTCGCGCGACCGCATCTCAACTGCTCACAGGATGTTGTGGGCGATGCCGCGCTGCTGCTGATCTCCCGCTTGCTCGATTGCCCGTTCTACGTGGCGATGCGCCCCGGCGATCACTTCATCCGGCCGTCCCGGCCGGGCGATTTCGGGGATCAGAGCAGCACCCGCAGCCGCGCGGCCCGCGTCGAGGCTCGTCCCCATGCGCTGCGCAAGGCGGCGGCGTCGTTCGACGTCCTGAGCGCGGCGCTGCCCGAGGCCGGCGCGGAGTTCGTCGCCGACCAGCTGCCCTTCGCGTTCAGCACGATCGAGGCGCGTCAGCTCGTGGACACGCTGGAGGCCCAGTACCAGGTTCCTTTGGACGACATCTTCGCCAAGGTCGGCGGAGCGATCGATCCGATCTATCTCTACGTCGCGTCGATGCTGCGCAAGTCGACCGACATCCGCGAGGTCTTCAAGGTCGGTCCCCGTCTGATCAGCGGCCTGAAGCTCGAGGACGGCGCGAGCGGCGTGGACGCCTGGATCGCCGACGCGGACAAGCGCATACTCGCGAATGTCGACGTTCTGCGTGACATGCCGGCGGATGACGAGGTGACCTCGAAGCTGGCGAGCTTCTGGGTCTCGTGCGGGCTGTTCGAGGACGAGGCGAGCGCGTCGCTGGCCATGCCGCGGTCGGGCGCGCGTCCTTTAGGGGCGATGGCGGCTGTCTAGGCGGGAGCGAAGCATGGCCCCAATAGGCAGGTCCCGCGACGAGATCGTCCGCGCCCTCCTCACGCGCCGGATCGCGACGCGTCTCGCCGCCTTCGACGTCGTCTCGACCGTCGGCGCGAACGAGGGCTTCGCCGCCTTCCTGCGCAAGACCGCCCAGTTCGCCGACGCTCTCACGGTCGACATCACGCTGTCGGACGTTCTGCTCGATCCGCCCGCCCAGCTTGCGTCCGAGGACGCCAAGATCTTCGTACTTTCGGGGGTCAACGAGCTCGCCGAGCACTATCGAGAGAAAATCCGCGGCGGCAGCGGAGGTTCGGACTTTCGCAAGTTCTGCATCCGGACGCTGACGGACATCATCGCCTGCCACGAGGGCCTGAAACTGGTCTGCGGCAGCGGCGGCGGCGATCCCTCGCTCGCCCAGCTGGAACGGCAGATCGGGAGGCTGAAGGCGGACGTCGCCCAGGTGATCTGGCAGGTCTCCCACGGCCACCAGACCGATTTCTCGCATTATCAGGACGTCGTCTCGCGCGACGCCGATTTCTACGTCTCCGTCATTCAGGACGCCTCGGGCTACAAGAGCGCCTCGGTGGTCGTCGGGGGCTCCTCCTCCGCGCTCGCGCCGCTTTCGGCGCTGCGCCCCCGCGTCGCCTATCGCGCGGTGGCGGCCGAGCCCGCTCCGCTTCCGCGGTTGGCGACCACGCCGCGCTTCGCCGATCCGGTCGCGCCGGCGGCGTCAGCCGCGTCGACCGGTTTCGCTTCCGTCTTCGATCGCCCGGAATTCGCGAAGGCGACGCGCGGGGCGATCACCGAGGAGCGCATCCGGCTCGTATACGGCCTTCGCGACGATCCGGCCTTCGCCCCTCTCTACCCGGCGTTTGGATCCTTCGCGCAGGGCGCGCTCTACATGTCTGGCCAGGCGTTCGACAGGGCGCAGGCCTTTTTTGAGGAGGCTCTCGCGCTCTGCGCGGGGATGGACGGCCCCGACGCGGCGGAGCTCTCGCGCAGGACGCGGATCATGCTGGCGCGCACCCGGGGCCGACGCGGCGACATGGCCGGCGCGGAGACCGCGTTGTACGCGATCGTTGCGGAGAACGTCGGCGCCATGACGGAATACCGGCGGCTCGCCGAACTTCTGCTGATGAAGGATCCGGAACGGGCGCTCGAGTTGCTGCTCGCCTGCAATGCTCAGCGACCGGACGCTTCGGGCGTCGATCTCGTGCTCATCGCCTATCTCGAGCTCACCCTCGGGCGGCTCGCTTCGGCGGAGGTGCGCTGTCTCCAGGGCCTGCGCCGCTTCCCGGGCAACGGCGAGTTCTGGCTGACGCTCGTCAACATCGCGCGGGCGCGCGGCTCCGACGCGCAGGCCCAGCTGTTCATGAGGTCCTACTTCAAATCCTTCGGGCTCCTAGCGCCCGAAATCGACTTCTCGTCGGAGAGGCCAATCGGCACGCTCGTTTGTCCGGAGGCGACCTCGTATGAAGGCGGCCCTCTGGTTTCCGTGGTGATGACGTCGTTCAACGCCGCCGACACGATCGAATATGCGGCCGCGTCCATTCTCGATCAGACACATCGCAACCTGCAGCTGATCATCGTCGACGACCATAGCCCGGACGACAGCCTCGCGGTGGCGCAGCGGATCGCCGACCGCGACCCGCGCGTCAAAGTGATGATCACGCCGCAGAACGGCGGCACCTATGTCGCCAAGAACCTCGGCATCGCCGCATGCGCCGGCGATTTCGTCACGCTGCACGACTCGGACGACTGGGCGCATCCCCAACGCATCGAGCGCCAGCTCGCCAAGATGACGTCGGGCGTGGCCTGCTGCGTCTCGAACTGGTTCCGGCAGAACGACGAGGGCTACGCCTTGCTGTCGCGCTGGACCTTCGGCTACACGCACCGAAATCCCGCCTCGACCCTGTTCGGCCGCGACGTCATCGAGCGCGTCGGCTATTTCGACTCGGTGCGCGTCGGCGCCGACGCGGAGTTCCTGACGCGCGTCAGGCTCACTTTCGGCGCGAAGGCCATCCATTCGCTGGAAGAGCCGCTCGGCGTCGGCCTGCATCACGGCCGTTCGCTGACCCAGGACGGCGAGAACGGCTTCGACGAGAACCGCTACTCGCCGGTCCGATCGGCCTACGCCGAGAACGCGCTGCGCTGGCACGTCGAACGCGTGCTCGGTCAGCAGAGCCTGGCCGTTCCTGTCCGGGTCGACGAACGCCACTTCGACATACCGCCGAGCATGAACCCGTTCCTCTGATCGGAGAAAACGGGCCGGTGCCTCAGACGGGACCGGACTCGGGCTCGCCGGCGGCGCCGACGTCGATGAAGCCCGTGTCGATCGCCGAGCTCTGGAATTGCCGCCACAGCTGAAAGCTGATCCGGTCCTTCTTCGTGATCTTGGCGCGCCAGGGCTTCTGCGAGCCCGCGTAGTGGAGGATGCGGATCCGGCGCAGCAGCGCGAGAGCGTCGATCGGGTCGACGGCGTCGAGATAGTTCTCCTGAAAATTGTACGCGCTGGAGGCGACCGCCGTGACGAAGCGGCTCCTGTCCCGGTTCGTCCTGAAGAAATTGGTCAGGTGCGACTGCTCGTTGATGTCCTCCCGGCCTTTCGCGAACGCAATGAGACGGCTTCTGAGGCCGCGCGAGAGCAGGGGCTTCCGCACCAGCATGACGCCGCTGTTGACGCGTCGCGAGACTTCTCCGCGCAGGCCCAGCATGTCAGTCAGGCGGGCGCGGGCCGCGGCCTTCGCGCCGGGGGTGTCTTCCGCGGGCATCGCCGACCGCTGGAACTGCGGGCAGAACACCAGCTCCGCCGAGGGATGCAGGGTCAGCAGGCCTTCCAGCGGCCGCAGACAGAGCATGTCGACGTCCAGGAACAGGATCTGGTCGACCGGAGCGTCGTCGAACACCGCCCATTTCAGGCAGGTGCCGCGGTTCCACTTGGCGCGCTCGGGCCGCTTGATGTGCCGCTCGGCGATGTCGGCGAGCTCTTCGAGATCCTGTCCGTCGACGAGGCGTCGCACATCGGCGACGCGGCGCACGAAAGCGTCGTCGAACACGGACGGATCGTCCGAATAGACATAGATGGGGCAGTCCAGCAGCGTGCCGCAGCGCGCCATGCTGTACAGCATCACCTTGAACGGGGCGAGATAATCGGCGTCGAAGGCGAAGGCGAGCGCCGTGCTCCGGGCGTCGCCGGCCGAAGCCGCGTTCGGGCGGTCGCCGGCGTTGAGAACGGCGCGAAGGGTCATGTCGATCCGGAGACGTCGTCGGTCGCGGCGACGCGCTCGCGCGCCTGGTCCTCCGCCGCGATGATCGCGACCGCGGCCTCGGGCAGCGCGGGACGGCCGCCCTCGGGGGTGATGGCGGGCGGCGCCCAGTAGGGCCGCTCGCGGAGCGGAAAGGGCACCCGGAGCCGCGACGGGTCGTCGGCGAGCGTCTCCAGATGCCAGCCGACCCAGGATTCCCAATAGGCCAGCCTCACTTCGGAGAACCGATGCCGGTTGAAGGCCGTGACGCCGGATTGGGTAAGCGACGCGTCGTGAAACAGGCCGATCGCGAGCGGCAGGGGAATGTCCTGGACCTTGTCGCGCTCGAACCTGTTCCGGACGCGCCAGAAGAACTCCGTATCGGCGCCGGTTCGCACGCAGTCGAAATAGCCGACTGCCGAGAGCACCTCTTTGCGGATGAAGATCGAGGCTGGATTGGTATGTTGATACCCGCCAGCGTGCCGCGCGGCGGCTCTGCCGTGCGCCTCCATCCGGAACCACAGTGAGGTCGTGCACACCGCGCCTGTCTCTTCCATGACGTCGAGATGCCGCGCGATCCGCTGCGGGTGCATCCAATCGTCGGAATCGTGGAAGGTGTAGTAGTCCGCCTCGACGCTGGCGAGCGCGACGTTCTTGCAGGCGTAGGTCCCGCAGTTGGTCGTCTGCGGCAGGATCTCCACGCGCGGATCTTCGGCGGCGAGCGCCCGGGCGATCTCGAGCGTGCCATCGGAGCTGTCGTCGTCGACGATGACGAGCTTCAGGCCCGGATAGGTCTGGGCGAGGACCGACCGCGCCGCCAGCGCCAGCACGTCCTGCGAATTGTAGGTGGTCATGATGACCGCGACGGTTCCGCGCGTAGCCGCCTCGGCCGCCGGAGCGGCCGTCCCGAGAGAGGCGTAGCGCGCCTCGGGAGGAGCTGACCTGAGATCGAACCGCGGCGGGAACAGACCGAACTGCTTGAAGTAGGCGCGCAGGTAATGCTGCCAGCTCTCGAGGTCGCCGGCATGGAGATAGACGTTGGCGAGCGCCAGCCAGACGTCCACCGGCTCGGTCGACGCCGCCACTCCGGCCAGAGCCTTCGAGAGCGCGTCCGCCCAGCGCCCGTTGCGAAGATCGTTCTCGACGGTCGCGACCGTAAGCTTCGGATGAGGGCGTGCCAGCAGCGTCGCGGCCGCCTGGTAGTAGGCGTCCTTCAGCGGCCCGTCCTGCTCGTCGAGATTGTTGGCGAGCAGATAATAGGCCTCCCAGTGCGTCGGATCGTTCAGGCGGGCGACGTTCAATGCGGCGAGGCCGTCTTCGATGCGGCCGTTCCGCATCAGGGCCTGCCCGTGGAGAATCAGGACGGCCTGCGCCTCGCGGGCGCCCAGGAGCCGCCGCCAGTCTTTTATTTCTTGGATTTCCGCCAGCGCCTTCTGCGCCGAGACCGTCGCGTTCAGATTGCCGAGCGCACGGGCGACAAAATACTTCAGGTTGACGACGACCCGTCCGAGACCCTCCACATCCGGCCATGTCGCCGACAAGGCCGCCATTCTCGTCAGGGCGTGATAGCTGCGCTCCCAGTACCATTTGCCGGCCGCCGCTATAACCACGTCCGGCTGAGCCGCGGCGACCCTGCGCAGCTCCTCCGCGGCGCGGGCCTCGGAAGCGCCGCCGCCGCCGATCAGCTCGGCGAGCTCCTCCGGGCGCCGGACGCCCGGTTCGAATCCGAGCGTCGTCTGACCCGCGCCCGACGAGCCCGAGATGACGGCTTCGATGTCGCCGATCGTTCCCGCGCCGGAGATCTGGGTCGCGAGGCAGCCGAAGGCCGCTCTCTTCGGCAGTTTCACCTCGAAAGATCGGTTCCGGCCCGAAAGCTCCATCCAAACCTGAGTGATGAAGCCGTGCTCCAACCCGTAGATCTGCAGGCAGAGAAAGCAGCCCTCGCCATATCGTCCGCCGCCAGTCGCGACCTCGATCTTGAGATCCCCTCCCGCCGGGAGGCGGAGCAGGTACGAACTCTGGCGCTGCTTTGAACTTGGCTTGTTCGCGAACTGGACGAGACGCATCGTGGCGCCGGCTTCGAGCGCAAAGCGCACGCCCGATTCCACGCGGTCGAATCGGCCCGACGTGACCGCGCCGTCGGGCGCATAGAGCGGAACGGCGACCGTTCGCCCGTCGACGGAAATCGTGGCGGTCTGTACGACCTCGAAGGGCGACAGCCCTGTTTTCGCCGTCACTGGGCGCGCGCCCGGATTGATGCGGACCGGCGCGGTGGCTCCGCGCCGCTGTCCTTCGAGCGCGCTCACAGTCCGGACGCTTGTGCGGCGAGCGTGAACGCGTGTCCGGCGGGGGGAGGCGAGGGTGGCTGGACGGACAGCTCGAGCTCGATCCCGTTCTCGCGAAGATTCTCCGCGACAAGGGAGATCGACGGGTCGAGGTCGCAGATGCGTCTGTCCGCTCGGCCGTCGGCGAGGGTGACGATGCGCCGATATCCGCGCTGCACCGCGACCGGAATGCCGAAGGTCAGCGTGGCGTCGCCGCAGCTGTCGAGAAAGCCCTGAGCCCGGCAGTCCGCGGCGCCGACGTCGCTCACCTCGCGAACGAACGGCGCCTCGTGAAGCAGGTAGCGCACCTCGATGCCGTGCTTTCGCGCGAACACTTCGAAGATCGGCTTGAAATAGTAAGGCGCCCAGACAACGGGCCGCGATTCGAGCGCGGCGATGCGGCGAGCGCAGTCGGGCGGAATCTGGGGATCGAGGCTGTTCCAGCCGCCCAGATATTCGTGCGACCCAAAGACCACGTGATCCGGCCGGAGCTCCTCGAAGCAGTCGGGCAGGCCTTCCCGCACCACGTGGACGACGTCGGGAAAGCCGAACTCGGCCAGGTCGCGCCGCTCGACCGCCGCGTGGTCGTCGGTGAGCACGCAGCACTCGGAGCCGGCCGGCGCCTCCTCGCGCTTCGACCGCGAGGCTCTGTCGCGCTGATAGCTCAACGAGCGATGCTTGAAGAGCATCGCTCGATAGCGGTCAATCCACATGTTCGGAAACACGCAGGCCATCGACCGCTTCTTCGAGACGAGCTCCTCCGGAAGGAACTCCGTCGCGTTCCAAGGCTTCGGCCCGGCGAAGTGCAGGATCGAGATCGCCTCGAGCTTGCCGCCGAGAAACCGGCCCACGTACTTCACGTTGCAGTTGAAATTGACCTCGAGATAGGTGAGAGGCCTGTCGGAGAGGAAAATGTTCCAGGCCTTCTGATCCGCGAACTGGTCGAGCAGGTCGTTGAGCGGCGCGAGGCTCCGCCTGATCACGCCCTTCGCAACCTCGAAATGGGCGTGCGAACACCAGGATCCCGGCAGCGAGATGACGCCGCTGTTGATGATCCAGTCGCCGGTGTGGTCCGAACGGATCGCGAACTCCCTGTTGCCAAGGTCGTACACCACGCGCGCATCGTCGGGCGATCCGGTCCACAGCGCGCTGATATCGTCCAGAATCATCAGGTCGGCGTCCAGCACGATCACGCGCTGGAAGCCCGGCGCCGTGAGGGCGAGGAACTTCATGTAGCCGAGCTTACCGATGCGTTTGGCGTCGTTGAGCTCGGTCGAGGACAGGTCGAGCCAGTTCATGTCGGGCGCGATGAACTCGATGTTCGGATAGACGTCGATCAGCCGTTCCTGCGCGAAGCGGCCGATCGATCCGTCGTGGTACACGAACAGCGGTGAGGCCAGCCCCGGATAGACCTCGACCAGCGAAAGCACGAGGCCGAGAAGTCCCGGATAGAATCCGATGTCGGCGACGGTGACGAAGGCCACGTCCGGCGGCGGCGTGAACCGCTCGCTCGCGCGTCGCCGCATCGGCGGCACCTTGCGTAACGCGCCGATCTCGCGCTCCGCGAGGGAGAGCGGCTCGCCGGCCGCCAGCCGCGGCTGGATCCGGCGCTCGATCAGCTGCCGGGCCTGTTCGCGCTCCTGGTACCGCATGACCGAGTATGGCGAGCTTGGGAGCTCCGAGCGCGGCAGCGAGGCGAAGCCGGACGGAGGGCGATTGCGCAGCCGGAGCCGCCGGTCAGGCTCGGCGCTCGATCCGCGATCGGACGGAAGCGACAGGGCGGCGGAAGCCAGAGCGGCCCCGTCGGCGCCGCCGCTTTCGAGCGCGAGCCGCAACGCGTCGCGTTGCTGTCGCGCGTCGTCCCGCTGCGCACGGGCGAAGTCGCGCTGCGCACGGGCCTCGTCGCGCTGCCGCTGCAGTCGGTCGACGCGGGCGAGGGCAGCCTCGAGCGCGCGGCGAGCAAGGACGACCACTTCCTCCGGGGTACTCGAGGCGGCCTCCTCCGATCGCTTTCCGGACATGCTCTCGACAGACTCTGCTCTGGTCAAGCCATCCAGCCGACGCTGAAGGTTCCAAGCGGACCGCAAACGGGGACGCCCCCCGGCCCGATCGGCCCGGATGAACTCGTTCCTGGCTCCTCGGAGAGGAGAATAGCGGAAACGCAGGTGGGAAGACAGCGCCCAAGCCGGCGCCGCGAGGCGGAGGGCGCTCGTACCGAAAACCGGACGCGCAAGCTCGCACGACGGCGGGCGGCCGGGCTGGAGAACCGGCCTGACGACGCTCTTAGCGCGCCTTCCCTGGCCGTCTCCGGATGATCGGTCGCCAACAAGAGCCCTCCCCGGGTCCGATCCGGCCATTTGGATAAGATTTGAGGAAAACTACCCGATCGACCGGCCCGCCGGAACCAGCCCGCGCGCATCGCGCGGCGACGCGGAACCCCCGGCCGCGCGTCTCTCGCGCCCAGACCGCTCGTCAATTCTCCCGGAAGATGTCGCGGGAGAACACCTTGTCCAGAACGTCCTCGAGGTCGGCGGTGATGCGGTTCGCGATGATGACGTCGGCCCGCCGCTTGAACTCCTCCAGGTCGCGGATGACCTCGGAATTGAAGAACTCGCTGTCTTTGAAATTGGGCTCGTAGATGATGACTGGGATGCCGCGCGCCTTCACGCGCTTCATGATCCCCTGGATCGAGGAATGCCGGAAGTTGTCGGATTCGCTCTTCATGGTCAGGCGATAGACGCCGACCACGGCGGGCCCGTTCTCGATGATCGCGCTGGCGATGAAGTCCTTGCGCGTCGAGTTCGCGGCGACGATGGCGTCGATCAGATTCTGCGGAACGTCCTTGTAGTTGGCGAGCAACTGCTTGGTGTCCTTGGGAAGGCAATAGCCGCCGTAGCCGAAGGATGGGTTGTTGTAGTGCTTGCCGATGCGCGGATCGAGGCAGACGCCATTGATGATCTGGGTGGTGTCCAGCTTGTGGACCTGGGCGTAGGTGTCGAGTTCGTTGAAGTAGGCCACGCGCATCGCGAGATAGGTGTTCGAGAACAGCTTGATCGCCTCGGCCTCGGTCGGGCTCGTAAAGATCACGTCGACGTTCGGCTTGAGCGCGCCCTGCAGCAGCAGGTCGGCGAAGGTTCGCGCTCGGGGACCATCCGCTCCGATGACGATGCGGGACGGATACAGGTTGTCGTAAAGCGCCTGTCCTTCGCGCAGAAACTCGGGCGAGAAGATGATGCGTTCGTCGCCGTTGTGTCGCGCGAGGGCGCCCTTGGTGTAGCCGACCGGAACGGTGGACTTGATCACCACCGTCGCATGGCTGTTCGTGGCGAGGATGTCGTCGAGGGCGGAATCGACCGAGCTGACGTCGAACTTGTTGTTCCGCTCGTCGTAGTCGGTGGGCGTCGCGATGATGATGTGATCGGCGTCGCGATAGGCCTCTTCCTTGTCAGTGGTCGCGACGAGGCTAATGCCGCCGTTGCCAAGATATTCCGAAATGAGGTTGTCTACGATCGGCGTTTTCTTGTCGTTTATCAGTGCAACTTTTTCGGGAACGATATCGTAGATCGTGACGTCGTTGTGCTGCGCTAGAAGCGTGGCGTTGGAAAGTCCGACATAGCCGGCGCCAACGACAGAAATCTTTCTGCGCATAAAGCGTATCCTTGCACTGACTTGACGCAAGTCAGTAAACCAGCGCCCAGCTTGAAGTCAAACCTCTGCGGCTGTGGTCTATCGCCACAAGCCGACTCCCGGAGCGGTATTTCCCTCCGGAAGCTGAGGTCAAGATGCGGCGCGGTTGTAGATGTCTTCGGTGCGGATGATGTCGTCTTCGCCGAGATAGCTTCCGGTCTGCACCTCGATGATTTCGAGGTCGATTTTTCCCGGATTCTCCATGCGGTGGATCGCGCCGATCGGAATGTAGATCGACTCGTTCTCGTGCAGCGTCTTGACCTGGCCGGCGACGGTGACGTCGGCGGTGCCTCGCACCACGATCCAGTGCTCCGAGCGGTGGTGATGCTTCTGCAGCGAGAGCCGTCCGCCCGGCTTGACCACGATGCGCTTCACCTGGTGGCGAACGCCCATGTCCAGTGAGCGGTAGTTGCCCCATGGGCGGAACGACTGGAGATGATCCTCGGTGAGCTTGCGGTGCGAGGCCTTGAGGTCCTCGACCAGAGCCTTGACTCCGACCGCGTCGTCGCGGCGCGCGACCAGCACGGCGTCCCCGGTCACGATCACCGACACGTCCTCGAGTCCGACGACCGCGACGAGCGGCCCGTCGCTGGAGACGAAGGCGCCATGCGCGTCCTTAAAGATCGCCGGACCGTTGGCGGCGTTGCCGTCTCCGTCCTGCGGCAGGAGCTCTCGCACAGCGTTCCAGGAGCCGACGTCCGACCAGTCGAACGCCGCCGGAACCACCGCGGCCCGCTTGGTCGTCTCCATCACGGCGTAGTCGATCGAGCGCTTCGCCGCGCCGCGGAACGCCTCGGACTGGAGCCGGGTGAAGTCGAGATCCTCGTAACGCCCCTCGACGGCGCGGCGCACCGCCTCGACGGTCTCGGGCTCACGCGTCTCGTAATCCGCAATGAGCGCGTCTGCGCGGAACAGGAAGTTGCCCGAGTTCCAGAGGTAGCCCTTCTCGACGTAGCCAGCCGCCGTATCGCGATCGGGCTTCTCCACGAACCGCTCCACCTTGCGCGCCGCGCCGGCCAGCGCGGAACCCGGCGCGATGTAGCCGTAGGCGGTGGACGGCCCGTCGGGCGCGACGCCGAAAGTCACGATCGAGCCGGCGGCCGCGGCTGCGCGCGCCTGCGCGCAGCAGTCGCGGAAGCCCGCCGCATCGCGCACGAAATGGTCGGCGGCGAGCGCCAGCACCAGCGCGTCCTCTCCGTGGCGGGCGGCCGCGACCATCGCGCCGGCCAGGATCGCGGGCCCGGAGTCGCGCGCCTCCGGCTCGAGCACGATCTCGGCGGAAGCGCCGATCTCCTGCAGCTGGTCCGCCACCAGAAAACGATGCTGGTCGTTCGTCACCACGACCGGAGCGGCGAACAGGCCGGCCTCCGAAACGCGGCGGATGGTCTCCTGGAAGGTCGACGCCGATCCCAGCAACGGCAGGAACTGCTTCGGCCGGCTCGAACGAGACGCCGGCCAGAGCCGCGTCCCGGACCCGCCGCAGACAATCAGAGGAACGATTTCCGCGCTCATGCGCACAATCCCCTTAATGCGCCGAACCGCCGCTCGCCCCCGGCCGGCCCTACCGATAACCACCCCATGGCCTCCCGACGGAGTCAATGGTCATGCTGCAGCGCAGCAACCTGAAATCTCCGACGCGGCGCGTCAAGCGCCTCACAGGCTCTGATTGTACGCTCCGACTTCCGAATTTTCGCGCAGGATTGCGTCGAGCTCGCGAAACATCGCCAGTTTCTTGTCGTCGGAGACAGGGCTCTCGACCACCACCACCAGCTCGGGCTTGTTGGACGACGCGCGGGCGAGGCCCCACGTCCCGTCCTCGGTGACGACGCGCACGCCGTTGACGGTCACGAGATCGACGATGGGCGATCCCGCGAGCGCGTCGCCGGCCGCGCGCTTGGCCTGAAGGCGCGCCGTCACCCTGTCGATCACGTCGTACTTCACCTCGTCGCCGCAATGCGGCGACATGGTCGGCGAGCCATAGGTCTTCGGCAGATCGCGGTAGAGATCGGCCATCGACTTGGTCGGGTTGCGGTCGAGCATGTCGAGCACGGCGATCGCCGTCACCAGCCCGTCGTCGTAGCCGCGGCCGATCGGCGCGTTGAAGAAGAAGTGGCCGGACTTCTCGAAGCCGGCGAGCGCATTCAGCTCGCGCACCCGGCGCTTGATATAGGAGTGGCCGGTCTTCCAGTAGTCGGTGTCGACGCCGCGCTCCTTCAGCACGGGATCGGACTGGTAGAGGCCCGTCGATTTCACGTCGACGACGAAGCGCGCGTCGGGATGCTCGGCGGAGAGGTCGCGCGCCAGCATCACACCGATCTTGTCGGCGAAGATCTCCTCGCCCTCGTCGTCGACCACGCCGCAGCGGTCGCCGTCGCCGTCGAAGCCGAGCCCGACGTCGGCGCCATGCTCTTTCACCGCCGCCGAGATGGCGTGCAGCATCTCGAGGTCTTCGGGGTTCGGGTTGTACCGCGGGAAGGAATGGTCCAGCTCACAGTCGAGCGGCACGACCTCGACGCCGAGCGCCTCGAGGACGCCCGGCGCAAAAGCCCCGGCCGTGCCGTTGCCGCAGGCCGCGACCACCTTGAGCTTGCGGGACAGCTTCGGCCGGTCGGTCAGGTCCTTCGCATAGAGATCGGGGAAGTTGGCGTGGAACCGGTAGGAGCCCCCGCCGCGGGCGTCGAAGGCGCCCGACAGCGTGATCTCTTTCAGCCGGCTCATTTCCTCGGGCCCGAAGGTGATCGGGCGGTCGCATCCCATCTTGACGCCGGTCCAGCCGTTGTCGTTGTGGGACGCCGTGACCATCGCGACCGCGGCGACGTCGAGCGCGAACTGCGCGAAATAGGCCATCGGCGATAGCGCAAGTCCGATGTCGTGGACCGTGCATCCGGCCGCCATCAGGCCGTTGACCAGCGCCTGCTTGATCGAGCCGGAATAGCCTCTGAAATCATGGCCGGTCACGACCTCCCGCGGGCGTCCGAGCTCGCCCAGCAGCGTGCCGAGGCCGAGACCGAGCGCCTGGACGCCCATCAGATTGAGTTCGGGGGGAACGCTCGAGCCCGGATGGCCGAACCACCAGCGGGCGTCGTATTCGCGGAAGCCCGTGGGCTTCACCAGGGGCGTCGATTCGAAGGCCGCCGTGTTCGGCGTCAATTGCGGGACCGGCCGAGGAAAGGCGGGCGTCATTGAGGCTCCCGGTTCGAAGGCCGCGGCGTTCCGCCGACGCGGCAGCGTTGTGTATCGTCAACGTCGCCGCGCTGCAAACAGCCGAAGGACGCAGGCGCCAAAAGAACGGCGGCCGCCGCCGTCGCTGGACAAGGATGGGGGCCGGACGATCAGGACGGCGGAGCCGCCGCGAAACGCAAAGCGATTGAGACTGGCGTCCCGGAAGGGATTCGAACCCCTGACCTACGGTTTAGGAAGCCGCCGCTCTGTCCAACTGAGCTACGGGACCGATGCCAGTTCCGGAACTTTAGCACCCTTCTTTTCCGGAACCAAACCGTTGCTCCTCTAAGGTTGGCGCTCGCTTAACCTCATTCTCTCGGACTTGTTGCGCCCTGCAAGCCGGCGTGGTGACTTCGCCGGGCGGTGCCCCCACGGTGCCCCCGGAGACGCGATGCCGACGGAGATCACCACGACCCTGATCAAGCGCGTCCAGCGTGAGGTCGCCGAGACCGGCAAGCGCCAGGACGTCGCCGACGCCCGCCAGCGTGGCCTTGAGCTGCGGGTGACGTCGGCCGGCGCTCGATGGGTGCTCCGAGGGAAGCTGCGTGGCCAGAACTGGCGTCTGGACGCCGGCGGCCTAGAGATGTGGTCGATCGCCGAGGCGCGCGCGCTTGCATCGGACGCCGCCCGCATGATCCGCGATCGGGTCGCCGTCCCGACGCTCGACTGGCTCGCCGAGCAGCGCCGGCTCGCCGGCAAGGCGGAAGCGCCGAAAGCGGCGACGCCGGTATCGATCGAGGTTTGGGGGAAGTGGTCCTTCGCCCAGGCGCGGGCCGCCTATCTGGCCGACTTCGTGAAGGACAAGCGCCGAGAGGCGACCCTGAAGGACAAGGCCCAAGTCCTCGCGAGCGCGCCGATTGCCGTCCTCGACGACATTAAGGTCGTCGACATCACGCGCCGCCAGATCGCCGAGCTCGTCGACAAGGTCCATCGCTCGGGCCGCGAGCGGGCGGCGGAGAAGCTCGTCGAAGTGATCCGTCCGTTCTGGCGGTGGATGGCGGAAGACGCGCAGGTCGAGAGGTCGGGCATTGATGCCGACGTCATGGGCGGCTTGAAGAAGCCTGAGAGGAGCCGGCTCAAGAAGGGCGAGAAGCCGCGCGGCGCCTATGTCCCGCAGCTGAGTGAGCTCGGAGTCTACGTCGCGATTGCGCGCCGGGAGGTCCTCCATCCAACCATCGCCGCGGCCGTGCAGCTCTTGGTCTACAGCGCTCAGCGTCGCCGGCCAGTCGCCCTTGCGCGGCAGGACGAGTTCGAGGAAGTCGAGGGGCTCGGCGGGCTCTGGAACATGCCGCCGGCGCATAGAAAAACGGCCGACGCATGGGGTGACGTCCGCGATCACGCGATCCCGCTTCCGGCCTCGATCTGGTCCGTCGTGATGGCGCAGATGGAGCGCGCCGGGGAAAGCAAGTGGCTGTTTCCGGCCATCAAGGATCGGCGCGAAAACGAGGAGGCCGAGACACTTCATCCGGACACGCTGAGCCACATGATCTCGTATCTGCCGGGCGCGGGACACGCGCACGCCATCCGGAAGACCTTCGCAACCGTCGGCGAGGTCTCGCTGGGGATGAGCCGGAGCGATGTCCAGGCGATCGTCGACCACGCCGAGGGCGGCCGCATGTCCGAGGTCACCGGCCGATATGCACTGCACAACGGCAGCCACTTCAAATGGCCGCTTATGCAGCGCTGGGCTGCCGCGATCGACGCCGCCGCGGCGGAGGCGACGAAGACCCTGCCGAGCGACAACAATGAGATCAGCGCCACGATCTATGGCGACCGCAGGAAGAAGGTGAATGAATAGTTATGAAACATTCAAATGGCAAAATCGGCAGTTTGCCATTTGAATGTTTCATAACCCTCCGCCGGCTTGTTACAACGGGGTAGCAAATTCTCGTTTTTGCTACTCCGTTGTAACGCCTATCGATCGGAGATTTTGAAACAACGGAATGACAAATTTGCGATGATGTCATTCCGTTGTTTCATTATGCCGCCTGCGGACCCGTTACATCTGGATGGCAATATTCTCGATTTGCCATCCCAACGTAACGTTTTTTAGCAGCAAGCGGCGATCGAAAGGCGGGTCCAAAGCGCCCTTTGAAGTCGTCCAGGTCTAGGGTTCTGGAAAAGAAGGCTTCTTTTTTTCGCTTTCCTTGTACAGATTGGGTTTGCCGATTTCGACAGCTCACTGTCGCAAATGTCCGCATCGGAAATACATTGCGGCCACAGTTGACGAATGCGTCGCGCCGACCGATCCTCTATTCATTGCCGCGAGGGAATGGTCCCTCGGGCGCTTGGCAGAGAGGCCGAGACAGGATGTTCAGCACCGCCCCAAAACCGATCCCCGCATTGGCCCGTCCGGTGCAATTCACCGGCGTCTATGAAGCCGTCCGCATCGCCCGCCAGGCGATCTTCGCCGTCGGCGGTGAGATCGACGATGAGCTGGTCGTGACGTTCCCGGACGAGGTCGACTACCAGCACGCTCTGAAGCTCACGGCCGCCCTCGGCGTCGCGATCGGCAAGCTCGCCGAGCTCGAGGCCGGTCTCGGGAGGCTCAACTGATGTCCTTGCAGGGCTCCACTCGGAATTGGGCCGAGTCTTTCGGCGTTCGCACGAAGTCGTGCGGCGAGTGCGTCTATGTGTACGACGATCGCGTCGCTATGGGCGAGGCGGTGTATCTCGACTTCAGCGAGCTCGACGCGATCCTTCGCGTCGAGGTGGTCGAGACGGACGATCCCGTCCAGGCCAGGATCCGCGCTCACCAGCTGCGCTTCATGTTCCGTCCGCTGCGGCTCGCCTATCTGACGCAGAAGTATCCGAAGTCGCCTTTGACCGAGGACTACGGTCTCTCCGACGCCCGCCGATCGGAGCTCTGCGAGGCTTGGGCACACCTCTATTCCAGCGGCATCAAGCGCACCGGCGCGCGGATCATCATGGCTCGGCCCGAGGGGTTCTGGCGTGAGCGCCTCGGCGCTCTCGACCTCCGCTGCTGTCCGGCCGCTTTTCAGGAGGTCGTGAAGGAGTGGCAGGAGCTCAGGCGCGCGCTTTTGCGTCTGGAGGACGACCTCCTGCTCGGACGTCACGAGACCCCGAGCCCCAACCCGCAGCCTGCAGCGGCGTGATGGTCGCGACCCTCGCCACCGTAGGATATCCTGACCCCCGTTGAGTCGCCTCGGCGGGGGATTTTGCATTGGAACTGTCGGACGCCGAGGTCGAGCAGCTCAAGTCTGTGCTCAAGCAGATCATGCCGGTCGGCGCTCGCGGCCGCCTCGCCGTCCAAGGCAACGTTGACATGCGTGTCGCGAGCCGCTGGATGACCGGTGAAAAGCGCATGCCCGACGATGTCGTCGACTGGCTACGCGCCCAGTTCGCCGCTGCTCAGGCCGCCCGGCCGGCTGAAGCTGTGGCGGCGCTTGTCGAGGACCTCCGCGCCAGGGGGGTCGACGACCTCGTCATAGGCTCGCACCTCGCCGACGCGATCGAGCGCCTCAAAAACAATTAACCGCTCCGACGTCTTGGGGTCGACGGCGAGTCCTCGGTCGCATACTTTGCGTGCGTCCGACCTTGGAATTGTCCGAGGCGGGTTCGGCATAGAGGCCGTCGACGCATGTCTTCCGACACCACAACTCCGTCCGCCCAAGACATCACGCAGGCGCGCCGCTGGCTCGGCCGATGGGCCGACGTAGCGGTTGGCGACCTCCCTGGCTCGGACGAGCTTCTGAGCGGCATGGTCCCGTTCCGCGGTTCGTGGAAGGCCGACATCCAGGAGTGGGCGGCCGCAGTCCTGTCGGCGGACAACCTCCCGAAGAAGATTCGGGCTGGCCTGGAGAGGCTGTCGACTGCTGAACCCTCCGCCGGCTCCCTCTTGGATGTCCACGAGCGAGCCGACAGGTGGGCGCGTGAGACAGCCGACAACGTCGCGATCGACGTTGCCGAGCGGACCTTCATCTACCTGTGTGCCCGCGGTCAGGCGCCGGCTGAGCGCGCCCTTGCGATGCTCTCCGGTGCCTGGCGTGGCGGCGTCGGCTACGAGCTTCGGTTTGCCTGGCTGATTGGAGCCAACCTCCATGGCCAGGGGGACTTCCTCGATCCAGGGGAGCTGGTGCAGCGCGGTCTGCAGAGGATCGAGCACGCCGCCGCAGCGACCGAGCGAACCGTGAAGGCCATCGACATCGTGCGTGCGGGCGAACGGCCGAGCGACGACGAGCCGGTGGGGCCGTCGGAAGAGGTCATTCACGCAATGCTTGAGGACCGTGGCGAGATCGTCACGACGCCGCTTGCCCAGCTGAAGCCGCCTCCGCCCCCCGCTGCGGTTGTGATGCCGGCGAAGCCGGCCGAGCCAAGCCGCGCCACGAAGGACGCGTGGAAGTCGTTCGAGTCCCTCGCGGGCAAGCGGATCCTGCTCGCGCGGCGCCCTGACGTGGTGGCCGCTCGTCTCGCCCTCCAACGGCGTTTCCCCTACGCAGCGGAGGCGATCCTGACCCTACTGCGCGACCTTATGGCGACAGATGTCGTTCGTTTGAGACCGACGTTGTTCGTCGGTCCTCCTGGAGCCGGTAAGTCGTCTCTGGCGATCGCCATCGGGCGCGCGCTCGGCATCGGCGCGACGATCTACCCGGCGGCCGGATCGACAGATTCGAGCATCATGGGGACGAGCGCGCAATGGTCCTCGGCTCGGCCGTGTGTGCCCCTGCAGGCGATCCAGCAGGCTCGGCTCGCCAACCCATTGGTCATCGTCGACGAGATCGAGAAGGTTAGTCTCGACCGGCGAAACGGAAGCCTCGCAGACGCTCTCCTCGCGATGCTGGAGCGCACGACATCGCGCGCCTATCGCGATCTCTCTCTTGAGGCGGACGTGGACCTGAGCCACGTCAACTGGATCGCCACCGCGAACGAGCTCACGGAAGTCCCCGGGCCGCTCCGTGATCGCTTTCGGGTTGTCCAAGTCAACGAGCCTGGCTGGGAGCACGTCGGCGACCTCGCGCGGAACATCCTCGACGACATCGCCGCCGAGCGTGGCCTCGACCGTCGCTGGATCGAGGATTTGGCCGCCGACGAGCTCGAGGTGCTGCGGACTGCGTGGGACGGCGGCTCGATCCGCAAGCTCAGGAGAGCCCTCGAGGTCCTGGTCGATGGCCGCGACGCGATCATGGGGAGGGCGTGACGATGGACGAGGATCTCGCCCGCCGCATCATCGCCGTGCTCGAGGATGTCGCTCAGACCACCCGAGCGGACCTCGATGATGCGCCAACGATCGAATCCTGGACGGTGGTCGCAGAGCCGGGAGGCGCGCCGGCGCTCATCGGCCGCGTCCATGGTCACCCGCAGATCCCCGACGGCCGGCTGACCCATACCAGCTATCTCGTTGCCATGAGCGAGCGGGAGGGATGGGCGCGAACCCTCAACCGCTTCTATCGGCTTGGTCGACCGCTTGAGAAGGAGGCTGGCGATGTCGCGCACTGACAGCCTCATCGTGATCACGTCCCTCGCGATCGCCGTCGCGGCCATCGCTCGCCGTCGGCTTCTCAGCCCAGACATCCTGCGGGCCGCGCTTGTCCCGGGCGAGGTCCCGAACGTCCGTGCGCTGATCGACGCGCTTCATGAGGTCGGCGAGAACGAGCGCGCCATCGGTCTTGTCGAACAGCTCGTCCAACTAGCGAGTCTGGGCGGCTGGAAGGCCGCGATCGCCGCGGCGCCGGCGCACGCGGTCGAATCCTGGGATGCGGCCGTTGCGATGGCGAGGGGAGAGTGATGCGGCTCTGGGTGCTATCCGACCTTCACCTGCGCAAGGTCGCCTGCCGCACCGGCGAGATGCCGCCTATCGTCCCCGAAGCCGATGTCGCGGTCGTCGCTGGAGACGTGGTGGAGGGAATTGACGATGCGATGGTCTGGCTAGCGAGGACGATCACGACGCGCATGCCGGTCGTCTTCTGCCTGGGCAATCATGAGTTCTTTGGCGAGTACCACGAGGAGGCCCGCCGGCGAGCGCGGGCCTGGGCGGATCGTATTTCCGGGCTTTATCTCCTCGATGATAGCGCCGCGCTGATCGATGGCGTTCGGTTCCTCGGCTGCACGCTCTGGACCGACTACATGTTGTTCGCCCATGGTGAGCGCGCGCTGCAGCAGCAGGCGATGCGGACGGCAGCTCACCGGATGAGCGATCATCGTCAGATCCTTCGGGAGCCGGCGCGACCCGGCTGGATGGCCCCGATGTTCAACCCGGCCGACGCGCTTCAGGTCCACCAGGCGTCGGTCGCTTGGCTCGACGCCGAATTCGTGAAGCAACACGACGGCAAGACGGTGGTCGTCACTCACCACGCGCCGCATTCCCTAAGCGTTGCCAAGCGCTGGGCGGAGGATGCCACGACCCCGGCGTTCGTGAGCGACCTGGGCCCCCTAATCGAAAGCGGCCAGCCCGAACTCTGGGTCCACGGGCACACGCACACAGCGTTCGATTACGAGGTCAAACCGGTCTTCGGCGGCCGCAACACTCGGGTCATCTGCAATGCCCGTGGCTACTGCGGCGAGAACCCGGCCTTCCGTTGGGACCTCGTAATCGAGATCTGAGTCATTCGGTCTCAGGGCGAAGATTTGAGTTGTGGCTTGCGACTTGACCTATGGAGAGGTCACGCGCAGGTCAGGTCGACCTGTAGGCGACCTCCGTGCAACCTGCCGGCAGGCCTTCGCGGATCGACCGCATGGCCTTGGGATCGCTGATAAAATCGCTTCTGGCTTTCCAGGTATCGCGAGAATCTTGGCGGGCGAATTAGGAGCCCGACACATGAAAATCAGCGTCCTTTCCGATCTTCACATCGACATACATCCCTATACCGCGGCGCTGGCGCCGGACGCCGCGGTTGTGGTGCTCGCCGGCGATGTCTGCGAGCGACTCGACAAGTCGCTTCCGTGGCTGGCGGCCGAGATCAAGGCGCGTGGCTACGAGGTCATCTACGTCCCTGGAAACCATGACTGGTACGCATCGAGAGCCTTCGGACACACGTCGACCATCGACGGCGATCTCGCACGCGGCCGAGAGCTCGCGGCCGAGCTCGGCATCCACCTGCTCGCCGAGGGCGAGGCGGTTACCATCGGCGGCGTCCGGTTCGCCGGTGCGACGCTGTGGACTGACTACAACGTGGCTGGCGAGCCCGCGATCGCAATAGGCGTGGCCAACGATCGACACAGAGGCATGAACGACCATCGCCGTATCAAGGTCGCGGCCGCCGGCTACGGCCGCTTCCGGCCAGTGGACGCGCTCGCCGCTCACCGCGCGCAGCTCGCCGCTCTCGAGGCGATCCTAGCGGAGACATTCGACGGGCCGACGGTCGTGATCACGCATCACGCCCCGCACCCGCGCAGCCTCCGGCACGGGGAGGTCCGGGAGACGATCGACGCTTCCTATGCCAGCGACCTCACCGAGGTGATCGAGCGCTGGAAACCGGCCGTTTGGATCCACGGACATGTCCACAAGAACCAGGACTACCGGGTCGCAGACACGCGCATCGTCGCAAATCCCCGGGGCTACGTCGTCACGAAGGGCCAAGGGCGCAGCCAGACCGTCGAGGTCGAGAACCCGGCGCACGACCCGGGCTTTGCGATCACGGTTTGATCAGCGACCGAAGATCGCGCGCTGCGCGTTCGACCGCGCTGGCGCCGGCGGCTCGAACACGAGCGAAATCCGCCGGTTCGAACACCTCGGACATTTCAAGCGCGTCTCCAGCTGAACGAGGGGAAAGCTCAAGCCTCTCGTCCAGGCGAGCGCCCGCAGATCGAGCTCCTCGAACACGTCGCATCGACGACTGCTGGATTCATGATCGACCAGTCCGCCAACGCAGCGTGCTCGCACTCGCCAACCGGCGCTGATCGCATCTCCAATGGTTTCGATCCCGCCGGCCATGAGAACAGATAGAGAACGATTTCTGGACGGGTCAAGCGACTCACCGCATGATGGACTGGTCGGCGGAAACGGGATCAGTCCGGCGGAAACGGCGTCACGAGGAGCCGAAAAGATGGCCGAAGCCGCTCAGTCTCTTCAGCCGCAGGATTCCGCGCTCGACATCGCCACCGACCAGGCGATCGAGGCCTGCGACGGCGACGCCTGGGCGACCGTGCGCGCGCTGCTGGTCGCGAACGCGGCGCTCGAGGAGGAGATCGCCCGCCTGACGGCACGGGTGTCGAAGGGATACGCGCGCGGCCGGGTCAGGCGAGCAGCCAGCGAATGAGCAGGACGAGGCCAAGACCGATCGCAGCGCCGGCGAACAGCGGAACATAGCGATAGAGGCGGATCCGCCAGCGCTCGGCCGGCGTCAGACTCGCGAGCCAAGCGCGCCTCTCCTCTTCCTCCGCAAGCTCGCGGTTATGCTGTCCTCGCCAACCCATGCGTGCAGTTATAGACAATCTGCGGGCTGTCTATAACGGTCGTCGACATGTGCAACTTGTACTCGCTCACGAAAGGCCAGGCCGCGATCCGCGAGCTCTCGCGGGCGATGGTCGACCGCACCGGCAACCTGCCGCCGCTGCCCGGCATCTTCCCCGACACCGCGGCCCCGATCGTGCGCGAGGGCGCTGACGGCCGAGAGCTCGCGCTGGCACGATGGGGCATGCCGTCGCCGCAGTTCGCGTTGAAAGGCCGTGCGACAGATCCCGGCGTCACCAACATCCGGAACACAAGCTCTCCCCACTGGAGGCGCTGGCTTGGACCGACGAACCGGTGCGTAGTGCCGTTCTCGAGCTTCAGCGAGTACGACACCCTGCCCGACGGCAAGAAGGAGGTCGTCTGGTTCGCGCTCGATGAGGGCCGGCCGCTTGCCGTCTTCGCCGGCATCTGGACGACCTGCACCAGCGTCCGAAAGAAGGCAGAGGGCGAGGTCACGACCGACGCCTACGGCTTCCTCACGACCGAGCCGAACGCCGTCGTGGCGCCGATCCACCCGAAAGCCATGCCGGTCATCCTGACGTCGCCGGATGAGATCGAGACCTGGCTGCGCGCAGATTGGTCCGAGGCGAAGGCGCTGCAGCGGCCCCTGCCGGATGACGTGCTGACGATCGTGGCGCGGGGCGAGAAGCGCGACGGGCTGGGGGAAGCGGCATGAGCAAAGACCCGAACTGGTACTGGTATCGCCAGACGAAGGGAGGTCGTCCTGGCGCCTGGGTGATCTGCGGTCCTTTTACCGAAGAGAGGAAAGCCAAGGCTGATCGTGAGCGAGATAAGCAGGATGGCGACGTCGGGATCGTGTTCTCCGCGCCTACCCGCGAAGAGGCACTGAAGCAGACGCATTTTCAGTGAGCACAGCAACGAGCGCTGATCACTGGACGGCCTCGCCGCACGTAACGAGAACGCCTTTCAAGCCCGTTTCCTGTGGAGACGAACATGTAGTGGGTTGCCAGCGCTTGCGAGGCAACATGTTGAGTCGCATCCTGCACGCCCTGGTTGGTGAGATGAGAACGAACCGGTACTTTCTTGGTTCGTTCTGGAGGCCGCTTTGGCAGGCGACTACAGGCGTTTCCCGAGGCGGCCCGAGCCGGACTTCGTTCGCCGGGTGAAGGAGCACGTCAGCGCGACCGGCGAGCCCGAGACGCTCGCCGATCTATTCCATGACAAGATCCCGAAGGACCTCGACTTCGAGATCCTGTCGAAGATCAATGTTCCGCAACGGAAGCGGCCGAACGGCGACTTCGCCCCGTGCCCGATGTGCGTTCCAAACAAGTTCCTGGATGGCCGGCTCTGCTGGTTCCCGGCGATGGAGTGCGTCGCCCTGATCGGACACGAATGCGCTGACAAGGTAAAGTCTATCGCTGCCGAGAAAGCCTGGGCTCGAGAGCAGGCTGAGAGGACCCAGCAGGATTTCCTGCTCGAGCACCTTCCGCGGGTTCCAGCGATGTTGACCGCTTTGGAGGAACTTCGCGCGGTCGCGGTGATCGCCGTCGATCTCTATCGGCACTTCAGGAAGAAGGCCGGATCGGTCCATCGCGACCTGCGCCACATCGCGAGCACCGGCGCGCAGCTGACAGTGGCGGAGAAGGTCTGGGACGAACTCTACGGAACCGGACCAACGGCGTTCCGGGGATCATCCGGACAGACGCGCAGCGTTTCGTTCGGCGTGCTTCGCGGGACCACCGCGGTGAAGGCCAATTTCGACCCCACCCGCGACATTGACCTGGCCCGCAGCCGCATTCAGCCCCTCAGGTGCGAAGCGACGGACGACGCGGTCCTCGATTTCATCCTCAGCCTCGACGACAAGGGTCGCGAGATGGCCGTTGGATTTATCAGGGAGGCGGAGCGAACCTTCGAGAAGGCCTTGGCAGCCATCAAGGATTTCAGAAATTTCTTCGAGGCCGACAACCTTAAGCGCATCGACGCCTGGGGCGCGCACGAGGATGCGTTCAATCCCGTGAAGATCGAGGACCGCAGGTTTCTCGGGAAGCGCGAGGTTTACATCACCGGCTCCGGATCCGCGGCGCTGCTAACGCCGGATCCTGTGCTTTGGAGCTTCCAGGTGAGGTGGCCGTCCTGATGTTCGAGCGGAGCTTGATCGACGCCCTGCAGAATGAGAGCGACGTCCGCGAGGACATTATCATGCCGCTCCTCAGAAACCTGGGCTACGCCAAGGGGACCGAGAACGACATCCGGCGCGAGGTCTCGCTAAAATACTCTCGGGAGTTCCTGGGCCACAAGAAGCCGACAGACCCTGAGCTGCGCGGCCGAGCGGACTACATCTGCGAAGCCCGAGGGTTTGGCCGCTGGACGATCGAGGCCAAGGGCCCGAACGAGGCGCTGACGCTCGAGGACGCCCACCAGGCGCACAGCTACACGGCTCATCCCGAGATCGGCGGCTGCTATTCGGTCGTCACCAACGGCCGCGAGTTCCGGGTCTACCGGTTCGCGCAGCCCGAGACGCCAGCCTTCACCTGGCGCGCCGAGGAGACCGGCGAGCGCCTCATGGAGATTCGGAACGTCCTCGGGCCTGACGCAATCAAGCGCTATACGTTCCGGCCCATGGACCCAGGAAAACCGCTCGCCGAAGGCTACGGCCCGAGAGTGACCATCATCGGCGGTAGCGTCGTCTACGATCACCACAAGCTCGGCGGCGTGGAGAACGACGCCGTTCCAGGCTTCCGCGCGACGCCGACGGGCCGAGCGGTCCAGAGAAACGCCGAGGGCAAGATCGTCGGCGAGCTCGAGCTAGCAGCCCCCATCAAGAGCTGGGACGACTTCAACAAGCTGGCTGGCATCGAGTTCTACACGTTCGAGACCGCCGACGAATTCGTGTCGACCGACCCGGCCATGCCGACCATCTTCCAGGGCTTGTCAAAGGGCCTGATCAAGGCCGGAACGCCGCTTCCGGACATCCCGAATCTGCCGGCCGGGATGGTCGCGCCGATGGACTTCGCCATGAACGCGCGCACCCAGGCGATCGGCTACCTCGAGGATGGTCGCTTCCGGGGCACCTTTGAGATCGACTACGGCATCATGGGTCAGGAAGTTCTGACCGCCGACGGCACGTTCGACATCTTCATCAAGTGACGTCAGGCGGCGAAGTCCAGCGCCTCAGAGTAAGGCGCTTCTTCGACGCGCTGTCGGGCCTTCTCCTCCGCCGTCATCGTCACGATCAGGTCGGCCGCCGAGGCGAGCTGAGGCCGGTTCTCCTGCATCTCGCCGGTGTGGCTCGCCTCGAGGACGACCGCGCAGATCGCCATGACGTGCGCGCCGCGAACAGCGCTGACATCTTCACCTTGGACGGCATTCGGGAACCTCTGACGGACCAGTCGCCCGTCAGATTCTCACGCGGCCTTGCACTGCATTAGTGCGGAACGACCGCCCCTAAACGTTTTCAGGACCAGCCGTTGCAGCGCCCATTCGGCGATGCCGATCGCGTCGGCCTCGTCGTCGCTCGCGACCGTCGGGACGCGGCTGCGGGCGAAGGCAAGGATCCTCCGGTCCGCTTCCTCGGTGGACGGGCCGCCTTGGCCCAGGACCACCGAAAGCCATTTGCTGACTTCGACGGTCGTAGACTGCGTGCCGATCGACGCCGCGACGGCGTGAGCGACCCCGATCAGCCCGAACAGCAGACGGATCCCGGCGCCGCGGAAGTTCGGAAGCTCGATCACGATGGCGTCCCGGACGGTGCGCCGCGGCAAGCTCCGTGAGGAACGCGAGCGCGCGGCCGCAGATGTAGTTGTGCTGGGCCGATAGCGGCGAGGCCGGCTTGCCAACGCCGAGGTCCACCGAGCCCGAGAGCCAGACGTCGCCCGAGACGACGCACCAGCCGAGCTTGGTCGCCATGTCGATCGTGAGGACCTTCATGATCGCGCGTGTCGGGGACGACGCCAGCGCCGGTCTCGCACCTGCTCGACGGGCATGACGGTGGTGATCACGTCGTCCTCGGACCTAGGCGTGCATGTCGTCGACCACGAACCGGAACTTCCGGATACCGACAGTCAGGGGCATGGCGGACGCCTTAGTGGCAACGTCCACGAGCCGGGCGCGCAAGGCCTTCAGATCGACGCCACGCTCGCGGAGGGCCCTTAAGGCTTCCCAGTCGCTCAATCGCTCATCGCCGGCTAGCCGGCGACGCGCTCGGCGTAGCGCCGCAGGGCATGGCGGGTGACGTGGGTCCGATTTGAAGGATTGCGGACCGCCACCTGCATGGCATGTCCTCAGGCGGCCACAGACTTCGGGCGCGCGGCCACCGCGGAATCGACCAACGGCATGGCGCGCCTTAGTGATACGTCCGGCCACGGCCCGCGCATGAAGCGCTCGAACATGACCGTGTTCATCGGCCGGCCGGATTAACAGACGTCTCTGGCAGCGAGACCTTTGGCCCTGACGGTCTCTACGAAGACCTTCATTTCGGCGTCTCGCCTCGGAAGCTCACGAGGGGATACGAAGCTGTCGATATTGGGCCGTGGCATGCGTAGGAATTCGAACCGATTTGCACCGCGTTGGTTCAGACTCTCACGCGTTTGTACACCCCACTAGTGCGCAAATCCCTCAAATCGGCGATTTCTGAATATTCTTTCGTTTCAGTAATTGGGAATTGGACGATGAATCGTTCGAAATTCGAAGGAATTCATTGAATCAAGAAATCTTAAAATCCTTGGGGCCGTTGGGCTGCTTTCGAAGCGTCGGGCAGCCAGGGTCGAACCATCGAGGGGCCGGCAAGTCGTCTTAAGCTCGTCTTTGACGAAGCTTGTCAAAGGCGAGGGCATCCGCGATACTCGGATTCGTGGCCAGGCCTGACACCTGACCACTGACGCCATCGTTGAAGTGCCGAGTTCCAGATGTTCGACCTCCCCGGCGCGGGCAAAACGCACGCGCCAGCAGACGTGTGCGCTGACGACGACGACTTCGAAGCCGTCTTCGGACCAAGCCCATGCGATTTCGCTATCGCTGGTCCCGCGTGGCGCGCCCGCGGTTTTGCTACTTTCCCGCAGCAGCGCGGGCCCGGTCGCGTACCGGCCCTGATTGACGGCAAGATGCTCGCCTGGGGCGCGCTGCGCGAGCAGGCGGCCAGCGACGAAGAATTCGCGCGGTGGACGAGCCAGGCGAAGTTCGAGAACACGGCTGTCCTCGCTGGGCCGCCGAGCGGGAACCTCATCGTCATCGATGGCGACGTCGGACCTCGTTCGGCGATCGTGCGTCGGCTCGCCGAAGACGTGTTCGGTTCGGCGGAGCACTGGCGCGTCGGCCGCGAACCGCGCTGGATGCTTTGCTACCGCCTGCCTTCAGCGGCGACATTCACGAAGCGCGTGATCCGCCTCGCAGAGGTCGAGGAAGGAGACGAGCACGAGAGCGTCGAAATCATCGCCCGCGATCATGCGGTTACGATCGATGGAATTCATTGGGCCGGCCGGCGCTTCGAGCACTCGAACCTCAACCTCTTCGAGGTCGATCGGCTCCGGGTCATCACCGAGCAGCAGGTCGACCTGTTCGAGCGTCGCCTCGCGCTAGAGGTCGGGCTCGATGCCACGCGGTCGGAGGGCGTCGCTGTCGACGCCTCGATCCCGCCCAAGCTTGTGGGCGACGTACTCGTGCCGACTCTCGCCGAACGGCCTGACCTTTGGCGGCGCAATCCCGCGACCGGTCGGATCTGCGACGGCCGCGAGAAGTGGCTGACTCAGATGACGTTCGCCGTGGTCCGGTACAACCCGGCCGGGGAATACACTGACGCGGACATTAAGAAGCTGCGCAGCGCGGTCATCGCTGCATGGCACGAGACCACCGAGGCGGAGGATCGCGGTCGGGAGTGGTCCGGCAACGTGCTGGTGAAGACCGTCTCCGCCAAGCTCCGGGTTGTCGCCCGTAGGCTGCTCGCAGGCAAGGTGACGCCGGCGCGCCGGGCTCAGACGACCGAGATCAAGCGTCTGCCGGCCGAGGTCGTCGCCACGAGCAATGACGGGCTGGACTGGATCACGAAGGCCGCATTCGATTCCGACGCATCGGCGACGACCCGGCAGGTGACGACCGAGCCCGGAGAGACCGAGGAAACGGTCAATCGCGCAACGCCCCGTCGCCGGATCCGGGACGTGAAGGTGCGCAAGCGCATCGCCTCGATGGCGACCGCGCGCATCCGCGAGATCGCGATCGCGGTCTTCGAGGCGGTTGTCCGCGGCGACGACAAGCGGGCGCTGGACATCGTCAAGGCTAACCCGGGCGTCGGGAAGAGCACGACCTTTCTGCAGACACTCTGCGAGCTCTGCCAGGAACGCGGGCATCTGCTGAAGGGTCAACGCATCGTGTTCGCTGTTCCGAACTACGACAACGCGGTCGACTTGCTCCGCAAGGTTAAGGATTGGAATTACGAGGTTCGCGCAGTCGCCGCGCCGGCCGGTCTCGAGACCGCGATGCCGGACTTCCGCAGCGCTCCCGGGCCTGTCGAACGCGGCATCGCCGTCGGCCTGTGGATCGGGCGCTCGAAGGCGCCGTGCCCCGTTCGCGCCCTTCACGACGCGATTGCGCTCGCTGGCGTCGATTCCTCGGCGCTGTGCACGCAGACCAAGGCCGCCCGCAGCGGCCTGCAGGTTGTAGCGAGCCAAGATGTGAAGCCGATCGAGTGCGCTCTGAAGGCCGGGTGCGCCTACTATCTCCAGCCGGCTTTGCTCGAGCCTTGCTCGATCGTCATCTGCGTCCGAAGCTATCTCTCGATCGACGGCACTCCAGCCTTCCTCACGGACAACTGCGCGCTCCTCGTGGTCGACGAGGATCCGACACTGTCTGCTGTGAAGGTCTACGCAGCCAAGCGCGAGCACCTCCTGGGGACGCGCGACGGCCGTGTGACGCCTCGCATGAAGAAACGGCATCGCGTCATCGACAGCAACCGCGTCCAAGACCTCCGTGAGACCCTCTGGCAGATCGTGACGCAGTCCATGGAGGCCCAGCAGTCCAAGCGGCCGGGCGCTGCGGAACCTGCCCGCGCTCTGATCGACTGGCGCTGTCCGCAGACCGGCCTGACCGGCGACGCTCTGCTCGACGCCGCGGCCGCGTGCCTCGAGCGGGATGACGAGCTCAAGCGAGCCATCCGCCCGTACCAGGGTGGCGATGTCGACAACTTCATCAAGACGGTCTCTGCGCCTCTCGACGGCCACCAGAAGGCCGAGGGTCTCGCGGCCGAGCGGGCGCTCATCCGCGTCCTTCGTAACCGCATGGCTCGCCTGCGGGCCGACGACATCGCGCTGCCGGGCGAACCCCGCTGCGCCCACGGCGTCAAGGACGCCCGGCTTCAGCTGCGCTTCAAAACCCGCGACGGCTGGTGGACCCACATCCGCATCTCGGAGCGCCTGTCGACGAACTGGGCTGACACACCGATCGTGATTTTGGACGCCAGCGCGCAGAAAGCCCTCGTCGACAAGCTCTTCGCCCGCGATGCGCGGATGCACGAGATCCCGTCGCTTCCGAACTTGAAGATCGCGCTCTGCCTCGACGCCCTATTCTCGAACGCCGCCTTCAACACCGAGCCCGGCGACGACAAGGACGCCGGCCGCAAGGCCGAGACCGCGCGGCGGAACATCCAGAAGATGCGCGACGTCATCACCAAGGTCGCGTTCAGGTTCCGTGGACAGCGGGTCCTCGTCGTCACCACGATCGACATCGAGAAGGCTCTCTTCAACGAGGCCTGGGCCTGGCCATCGAATATCGATTTTTGGCATTTCGGGGCGCTCAGAGGGTTGGACGGAGCGCGTCAGCACGCGGCGCTCATCACCATCGGCCGCAGCCAGCTGCCGGTCGAGGCGGCCGACGCGCTCGCCGCCGCCTTCGGCCATGACGACGCTGACGGCTACGATCCGGTCGACGCGTGCGGAGACGGGATGGATGTAAAGGGCGGCCGCCTGTTCCGCGAGCGAACGACGCGGCGACTGCTCATGCGCAACGGCCGAACCCTCATCCGCACGATAGAGCAGATGCAGACGGAGCGCGGCCGACAGGTCGATCTGGCGTGGACTTGCGAAGAGATCCGTCAGGCCGCCGGCCGCCTGCGTGACATCCACCGGATCCAGGCTCCCTTGTGGGTCTGCTTCGGGACCGAGCTTCACGAAGACGCGGTCGTTGATCGCCTGTTCAACGTTCGCGCCATGCTCTCCGACGCGGCTGAAGCGGAGCGCGCTCGGACGAAGGGCGAGATCGACGCGCCGGGCACGGAAGCGCTGAACCGCGGCGTGGACCCATTTGAGCAGCGTTTGGCGCGAGAGGCATTGGTGCGGTCGGCGACTGCTCGATACCCGATGGTCGCCCGGATCGACGACGCCATTGCGATGTACGAGCTGGCTTTTCAGCGGGAGGAGAATTGGCCAGCCGCGACGAGGACGGTCGCAGGCTACATGTACGTGATCGACAACCCGCTGGCCGACCAGGACATGGCTCGGACGATCGACGGCATCTCCGGCGTGGACAAGGACCTCGCCGAGCGCGGAATGGCGGCATGGCGACGCGCCGCGTCGGGCTAGGCAGCATCCCGTCGGCAGAAAAAAAGCCGCCCATCGTCATGACGGGCGGCTTTGTCTTGGAAACTGCAATCAGATTGCAACTTCCGGCCGACCTTGGTTAGAGGCCGGCATCACTTCAGCTCTCCGGCGGCCAGCGCCAGCGCGTCTTTCCGGCCGACCCCCGAGGAGGTCGGCATCGTCCCCCTCCAACTCACGCGAGAAGTTGAAGGCGACTTTCCGGCCGACCTTGGTTAGAGGCCGGCATCACTTCAGCTCTCCGGCGGCCAGCGCCAGCGCGTGTTTCCGGCCGACCCCACGGGGAGGTCGGCAACAGCGAAATCGTTCAGAGCCAATAACAACAAATATGCATATTTGGTCAGCCTATGAAAAGGGTTGAATGTCGGAATGGTAAATCGTTCGTCTACGTTACGAATTTGACCCTTAGCGGACGCCAAGTACGTCAGCTTGATGCAAGCCTCTCCGGTTAAGTTCTGGGACTGAAGCGCCCCCTTTTTCCGGCTTGATTCCAATATTGGCCGGGCGCTAATTCAGCTAGCTAGACGTGCGCCGGTCGGCCAGTAGCGCCGTCATCAGGCCGCAGCTTCTTGCCCGGAGCGCGGCTCTTGGAGCGAACGGCGCACCTCGCCGTCATCTCAAATCTAATCCAAGGCTCGACGGCTCCCGAGGGGGACTCGTTCCCGCTTGGGACGCGGCTCGTAACCCCGGCCGACCGGCCGGCGGCGTTCGCTCGGTTTCATGAGGTCAACATCGCGTGCCGATAGAGACCCAGACCCAAGCGCAAGATGCTGACTGCCGCACAAGTTTGAACGCCGATAGTACATTTGTGTAAGTTCCAAATCTAATCGACACGATTATGTTTTCGCCAACGGCTGATGGCGTGGCCTCCAAGTCCACGCACAGTTAACATCTAGACACCGTCAGCTTTTGACCGGAATACGATCATGATCGCGACTTTGAAGGGGTTCGCCCAGCAATTGACGTCGGCGAATGGCGTCAAGATCAACGCGGTCACGGGAGGCTCCGGCCCGTCGATCCTTCTGGTTCATGGCTGGCCGGAAACTTGGTGGGAATGGCATGGCGTGATGCCGCTGCTCGCTGAGCATTTGAGCGTGGTGGCCATCGATCTGCGCGGCGCGGGTTTCTCCGACTGTCCGCTCGACGGCTACGACAAGGCGACGCTGGCGCGCGACGCGCACGAAACCATGGTCGCCCTCGGGCATGAACGCTACGCCGTGTGCGGACATGACGTCGGCGGAATGGTGGCGCTGGCGCAGGCGGCCAACTACCGGGAGGCCGTCACGCATCTCGCGGTCCTCGACGTGCCGCTCCCCGGCTGGAGCGCATGGGAGGAGACGATCGCTCGGCTCTGGCACTTCGGCTTCCACAAGAACCGTGATCTGCCGGAGCGGCTGATCCACGGTCGCGAATACGACTACGTGTCGGCGTTCATGGCCGAGCGGTTCTACGATCACAGCGTCTTCGATCCGGCAAACATTGAGATCTACGCCAAGGCGATGGCTCTTCCAGGCCGGACCCGCGGCGGGATGGAATGGTACCGCACGCTCGACGCCGATCATGCGGCGGCTCTCGAGTACAAGAAGCAGCCGCTTGATATGCCGGTGCTCGCCCTGGGCGGCGACCAACGGTTCGGCCCGCACATGGTCCCAATGCTCAAAGAGTTCGCCACCCATGTGACGGGCGGCTCGATCGCGAATTGCAGCCACTACGTCGCGGACGAGCGGCCCCATGACGTCGCCGCCGCGCTGATCGGTCTTCTCAGAGCCGATTGAAGCTCGGCGTCCTCGTTACGGCCAGCCAGCCGGATCTCGACGGTGCGGACGAGCCCGCGCCCGGCGGGCCGCGATCACCTCGATTAAACTTGAAAGGAGACTGCCATGACTTCGCCTGTCATTCGCGGCGTCAATCACATCGGCATCACGGTGCCGGACATCGAAGCGGCGAAAGTATTCCTTATGGAGGCTTTCGGCGGCCAACTGATCTACCAGTCCTTCGGGCCACTGGATCCACCGCGGCAGGGACCCGAGTTCGAGCGCGCCGTCGGGGCGTCTCCCGGAACGGTCGTGCGCGCGCAGGCAATGGTCAAGATCGGGACCGGAGCCGACATCGAGCTCTTCGAAATGCACGGCCCGGAGCAAACCCAGCCGGTCCGGGCGAGCGACTTCGGCATCACGCACTTCGCTCTCTACACCGACGACATCGAGGCGTCGGTCGCGCGCTTCGAGAAGGCGGGAGGCACACCCTTCACCGCGCCGCGCGCCATTCCCTACGCGACTGAGAGGGGGGCCGGAAACAGGGTCTGCTACGGCCGCACGCCCTGGGGCACGACGATGGAGTTCATCACCACGCCTGACCGGATGGCCTATCACGACCAGACGGATCTGCGCAGATGGCAGGACGAGGACTGAGCAGCGCGAAAAGCGTCCACGTCATTCGGGCCGCGGCGATGCTGGCGTTCGCCGCGGTCGCGCTGGATGACGAGGTCAGAGCGGGAACGCGATGCTGCGAGACACGGCCGCGTCGGTGAAGCGGGGGACGTCCGCCATCACCGCCTCCGTCTCTTCCGACGCGAGCGCCGTCCGCAACGCGGCCTCGTCGCGAAACCTGTAGACGCCCACTGAGACATCGACCGCGTCGACATCGCGGGGAAAGAAGGCGGCGGCGCTTTCCAGCCCGTCGCCAGCGCTCGAGCGCCAGCGGCAGGTGAACGTCGACATAGTAGTCGCGATCGAAATACGTGCCGCCGCGGCAGGTGACTATGGAAATGGCGTGCGACATAGCGAGGTTTTGGGCCGAGTGAGGTCGGCCATCAACTTACAAACCTGAACGGTCTCCGTTCGAATGTGTGCGTGCATGCGGTGCGGCGTTGTTTGCGGCGCGCGCCCGCCGCAGTCGCGTGAAGCTGAGGTTTGCAGACCTGTCCTTAATCCGAAGCGCTCAGCACCTACTTTCCGCGCTGTTCTCGCCCCGCCGCGATATGGTCGGTCGCCATGGCGATGAACGCCCGCAATCGCTGCAGACGCTTGATGTCCTTGTGATAGCCCATCCAGATGTCGCGAGAGGGCGGCTCAGAAGGTAGGTCGAGCCTGCGCAGGTCCGTCATCTGGTCGCCGACCACCCGCGGCAGGACGGCGATGCCGACGCCTTGACCGCACATGCGGCTTTGAACGTTGCGATTGTTCGAGCGAACAATTGTTCTCGCATTCGGGAAGCTCTGCGCGAGCCAGTCGATATCCGGAAACTGGCCTGTCGACGTGTCGTGCGTGATCAACCTGAAGCCATCCCCGTCTCCGTAAACGGGTTCGGGGAGCTCCGTCGCGACATAGGCTCCGTACGGCAGACGGACGAGCCGCCGCTGCACGATGTCGGGACCGTCGAACGGCACGATTCGAAAGGCGATGTCGGCCTCCCGCTGCGCGAGGCTGAAGAGGCGCGTGCCGGTGAGGATCTCCACGTCGACGTGCGGATACGCCTCCGCATATTCCTTGACGATCGGCGGCAGCACATATGCCCCGAACCAGTCGGCGGACGATATCCGCAGGGTGCCGCGGAGTTCTTGCTCCTGTCCTGCGAGCCGGCGTTCGATGGCCAGCGCGCCGTCTTCCATCTGCTCCGCCAGCGCGATGACGGCTGCGCCTTCCTCCGTCGGAATGAAGCCTTCGGCCGTTCTCTGGAACAAGGTGTGGCCTGTGGCCTCTTCAAGCGCTTTGAGCCGGCGTCCGACGGTCGGATGGCTCAAACGAAGCGCCCGCGCGGCGGCGCCCAGCGTGCCGGCACGTGCGACCGCCAGAAAGATCCGGACGTCGCTCCATTCCATTGCACTGCCCCACAGAAATGAACCGACGAAGTACGGTACCGTCAGTTATCGAACAACCTCAATCGCCTCATTTCTCCTCGTCTCATTGAAACGAGCCCGATCAGGCGCGTCCTGTCGTTTGCGCGCGTTCGCGCTCAGAAGCTGAAGGAGAAGATGATGAAAACCTGGCTGATCACAGGATGCTCGTCGGGCCTCGGCCGGCAGCTTGCTGAAGCCGTCGCAGCGCGTGGCGACCGGCTCGTCGCCACCGCCCGCTCCGCCGACGACCTGCAGCCCCTGTGCGAGCGCTTCCCGAAGACGGTTCGGGCCATCTCGCTCGACGTCACCCGCGCAGGCGACGCCGCGAAGGCGGTGGCTTTGGCCGAGCATGTGTTCGGCGGACTGGACGTCCTCGTCAATAATGCCGGCTTCGGCTTTATCGGCGCCATCGAGGAGGCGGAGCCTCGCGAGTATCGTCCGCTGTTCGAGGTCAACGTCTTCGGCTTAATCGAGACCACGCGAGCCGCCTTGCCGGCGCTTCGCAGGCGCCCAGGCGGGCGCGTCGTCAATCTCTCGTCCGGCGCCGGGATCGCCGGCTCCGCAGGCTTCGGCTTTTACAACGCGACCAAATTCGCCGTGGAAGGCCTGTCCGAGGCGCTCGCCCATGAGCTTGGCCCTCTCGGGCTGAAGGTGATCATCGTCGAACCCGGCCCCTTCCGCACCGAGTTCCTGGGCCGCTCCATGGCGACCGCCGCGCGCGAGATCGACGCCTACGCGGAGACCGTCCGGGCGAGACGACGCTATCGGGAGACCAATGACGGTCGGCAAGCGGGAGAACCCGGCCAAGGCCGTCGCCGCCATGCTGCGCGCGATCGACGCCGAGCATCCGCCGCTCCATCTTCCGATCGGGCCGCGCGCTCATGCGACGGCTGAGCGAAAGCTCGAAGCCTTTCGGGCCGACATCGCCGCCTGGCGCGATGTCTCGATCGCGACCGACTTCGACGCTGTCGCTGAGGCGCCTCTGTAGACATTTGGGGAGGTTCGCGCCCCGGCGAGCAGGTTCACTGAAGGTCGCCGGCCGCCGACCTTCAGTTCGTCACGTTTGTCGTCTCTCAGTTCGAGGCTCGCGGCGCCGACGGCTGAAGGCTCTCGACCGGCGACCGGAGCTGCTTCACCGTCATCCAAATTGCCGACATGAGGAAGTAGAAGGCGCCGAAGGCCGCGTAGGGCGCGATGTCCACGATGCCGGGAACGACGGCGTCGGTCGCCTGCTTGATCATGAACGCTCCGGCGAGCGTGGACTGGGCGCCGCTGAGAACCATCGCCCATTGCGCCCCAAGGCTCCATCGACGCACGCCGGTCAGCAATTGGAACAGCCCTGCGAGGATCGCCCAGACGCCGAACACCGCGAGGACCGCGTGCGGGCCGACGCCAAGCGCGATGACCACCGCGAGCGTGGTGACGGCGCTAGCGGTTGCGTTGAGGGTCTGGCTTCGGTTGAGGCGCAGACCGCCGTTGCGCCGGGCGTCGACGAGATTGGCGATCGCGTCCCATGCGGGATAGGCGACGAGGAGCGCGGCGGCGGCCAACGGCGCGTGTCGGCCAATCAGCAAAGCGGCCGCCACCCACGCGATCGAGAACGCCGCGCGGGCAAGGGCGTAGTTTCTCAGCCAGCGCGGGTCGTCGATGCGGTCGGGCTGGGGCGTCATCTGAATCGTCATGGATCAACTCTCGGTTCTTTCCGGCGACAGTCGGACGATCCGATCTGTGTCGGTCCGTCTCGCCAGGATGTGTGTCGGGTTCTGAAGCGGCGTGTTATCAGGCCGATAGCCGCCGTCCTCGCCTCCTGAGTTACGGCTTGAGAGTGGTGGCAGCCATGGCGGATCCACTGGAAAACTTGATCGTTCGTCCGGAAGGCGGCGCGTCCGACGCCGCTTCTGTCGATCTCCTGTCGAGCGTGCTGTCGCAGATCCGGCTCACGGGCGATCACGTGTCCGCCCGCTCGCTCGCCGTCGGCGAACGGCTCGAGATGAGCGCTGGCGAAGCCCATGTCGTGGTCGTCACCAAGGGCGCCGCGCGCCTCGGCGAAGGCGGGGAAGCAGCTTTGCCCGTCGGCGCGGGCGAGATTGTGCTGCTGGCGCATGGACCCGGCGACAGAGAGCTTTGCGCCGTCGACGGGCGCGCCGAGCTCGTGGTCTGCCGGTTCTGGTTCGATCCGGACAGCCTGCGAGGCATGCTGTTCGCGCTGCCCGGCTGCATTCATCTCGGCCGCGCGGAGGCGGCCGAGTGGATCGACGGCGTCGTACGTTTCATGCTGATCGAGACCGACGACGTGCAGCCGGGATCAGGCCTGATGATCTCGCGGCTGATCGATCTCGTGGTGATCCGCGTGCTGCGGACCTGGGTGCAGCTCGGTCGCGCCTCGGGATGGCTCGGCGGGCTCTCCGACGCGCGCGTCGCGCGTTGCCTGAAGATGATCCATGCCGAGCCCATGCGCCGCTGGAGCGTCGCGTCTCTCGCGGAGGCGGCCGGCATGTCGCGGTCCAATTTCAGCGACCGCTTCTCGACGCTCGTCGGCCGGTCTCCGCTGCGCTACCAGAACGAATGGCGTCTCGGCCTCGCCCGTCGCATGCTGGCCGAGCCCGGCGCGCGGGCCGGAGAGGTCGGCCTGCGCATCGGCTACGCATCGGAGGCCGCCTTCAGCCGCGCCTATAAGGATTTCTTCGGGCACTCGCCGCGAAGCGCGCAGACGTCGGGCGGCTCGGTGTGAGGCTGCGGCGTCAGGCAGCGTCCGCGACGAAGCTCGTGGAACGGGAGAGAGCGTTCCACGTCGAAATTTCCGCCCGCATAGCGTTGAGTTTCTGCTCGACGACGCCAAGCGCGTCCTCGCCCAGGAACAGGCGGGTCGGCGGGTTCTCCGCCTCGACGAGCGCGAGCAGCGCGTGCGCCGCCTTGGCCGGATCGCCCGGCTGGGCGCCGCTCTTCGCCTGCCGCGCGGCGCGGATCGGGTCCATGACCGCGTCATAATCGGGGATGCTGCGCGCCGCGCGTTCCATCGAGCGGCCTGCCCAGTCGGTCCGGAACTGACCCGGCGCGAGCGCGGTCACTTTTACGCCGAAGCCCGCGACCTCCTTGCCGAGCGCTTCGGAGACGCCCTCGAGCGCGAACTTGCTGCCGCAGTAGAACGAGATCCCCGGCATGGTGATGAAGCCGCCCATCGAGGTCACGTTGACGATGCGTCCGCTGCGTCGCTTCCGCATCCCCGGCAAAACCGCCTTCATCAGCGCGACCGGGCCGAACACGTTGGCGGCGAACTGCCGCTCGAGGTCGTCGATCGAGGACTCCTCCAGCGCGCCCTCCTGGCCGTAGCCGGCGTTGTTGACCAGCACGTCAATCGGACCCGCCAGCCTCTCGGCTTCCGCCACGGCGGCCGGGATCGCGTCGAAGTCGGTCACGTCGAGCAGCAGCGGATAAGCGCGATCCGGCGCGAGCCTCGCGAAAACTTCGCCGTCGGCTCCGCGCCGGACTGTACCGACGACACGATGCCCGGCCGCAAGCGCGCCCGCCGCGAATGCGCGGCCAAGGCCGGAGCTGACGCCGGTGATGAGGAATGTTTGATGAGGGCAAGCCATGTCGGCGACTCCGTGTCGACAATTAATTATATCATGATATAGATCCGCGATGAGCCAGAGCAAGACCAAATTCGCCTCGCATTCGGTCCGAGGCGAGCCGCTTCGCCAGAAGGTGCTGGACGCAGCGGAGCGGCTACTGCGGCAGGGCAAGGCGGAGTTCTCGATGCGCGACCTCGCTGCCGAGGCCAGCGTCAGCTTTGCGACCCCGTTCAACCAGTTCGGCGGCAAGGCCGCGCTGATGCACGCCCTGTCGGGGCGTCGGATCGCTACGATGGAAGCGCGTTATGGGGCCGCCCGCCCAACCGGAGACGCGGCGGAGAGGCTGCGCTTGGCGGTCGCGATCGCAACCGAGGTGATGCTGGAGGAGCCCGAGGTCAATCGGGCCGTGATGGGCTGGATCGGGGCCCCGGGTCCCACTTCCGGAGAGGTCTTGGCGCGCTCGTCCGCGTTTTGGGCTCTGGCGCTGGATGATGGCGACGGCCTAAGCGCAGAACGGCGAGCGGACGCGCTGCGCCGCTTGCCAGAGCAGCTCGCCTTTGCGTTTCGAGGCGTGCTGTCGTTCTGGACCGCAGGCGAGCTCCGGGACGAGACTCTCGAAGAAAAAGCTCAGGAGATGGCAAGATCTCTGCTGATGGGATCGGGCTCGTCAAACGAGACATTCTCGGGGACAAAAAAATAACGCCGGTCCGGGAATTTTCCGCGATCGGCGCTGTCCCACTCGTCAGGACGAGAAGGGGTGCGTGATGACGAGCGACAGAACTGGCGAAGCGGGGCGGCTTCCGAAGCGGGCGATCGCGCTGCGGCTCGGCGCGATCGCGGCGACGCTGTGCGCGACCACGGCCGCATTCGCTTACGCCGGCGGATGGCTCTCTCCGGGGGCCCTGACGCCCGCGCGGATCGTCGACACGTTCGAGCGGATCAACGGGCGCCACGATGGCTTCCGCCGCAACCACGCGAAGGGCGTCTGCGTCTCGGGCGTCTTCCAGAGCTCCGGCGCGGCGGCGCCGCTGTCGAAGGCGAGCGTCTTCCGCGCCGGCGAGACGCCGGTCACCGGTCGCTTCGCGCTCGCCGGCGGGCGGCCTTATGCGGCCGACGCCACCGCCACCGTCCGCAGTCTGGCGTTGCGGTTCCAGCTGCCGGGCGGCGAGGAATGGCGGACGGGCATGAACGACATCCCGGTTTTCCCCGTGAGCACACCCGCGGCGTTTCAAGAGCAGCTGATCGCGAGCGCCCCGGATCCCGCTACGGGCAAGCCCGACCCCGCCAGGATGGCCGCGTTCTTCGCCGCGCATCCCGAAAGCGCGAAGGCGGTCGCGCTGATCAAGGCGCGCGTCGTGATGTCGGGTTTCGCCGACGACACGTTCAACAGCCTGAACGCGTTCCGTTTTCGAAACGACGACGGCGCCGTCTCATCGGTCCGATGGGCGGTCGTGCCGATTCCGACGGGAACAGTCGGCGAACCGGCCCCTGCGGACGACAAGAACGGCCTGTTCGAAGCGCTCATCAAGCGCGTCAACGCCGACGGCGCGCCCGCGAGGTGGCGGCTCGTGGTAACCGTCGGCGCGCCCGAGGATCCGACGAACGACGCGACTCTGCCCTGGCCCGCCGGCCGCCGGACCGTCGACGCCGGGACGCTCGTCATCGACCACGTCGAAGGCGAAGCAGAGGGGCGCTGCCGCGACGTCAACTTTGATCCCCTGATTTTGCCCGCAGGCATCGAGCCCTCGGACGATCCTCTGCTGAGCGCCCGGTCGGCCGCCTATGCGCGCTCCTTCACCCGGCGTGAGGGCGAACCAAAGGCCGCGAGCGCGGTCGCGACGTTGACCGGCGGGACGCGCTGATGACCAGGCCCGTCGTCTTCACGCTCGCCTCGCGGATTCTGCACTGGACGATGGCGGCGTTGATCATCGCGATGCTGTTCATCGGGGTCGCGATGGTGGCGTCGCTGTCGAACTATCACCGGCTGGTGTCGATCCACCAACCGATCGGGATCGCGATCCTCGCGCTCGCCGCGATCCGGCTGATCAACCGGCTCTTCAACCCGCCGCCGCCGCTGCCAGCCGACATGCCGCGGCTCCAGAAGCTCGCGGCCAAGGCGTCGCATGTCGCGCTTTACGGGCTGATGTTCGCCTTGCCGCTCGTCGGCTGGGCCATGCTTTCGGCGGGCGACTACCCGATCGACCTGTTCGGCTCATGGGCTCTGCCGCGACTGCTGTCGCCGGACCCGATGCTTCACGCATGGCTGCGCCGCGTCCATGGCGTCTTGGCCTACGGGCTGTTCGCGGCCTTCCTGTTGCACCTCGCTGCCGCGTTGCTGCACGGCTTGATCCTTCGCGACGGCGTTTTCGGCAGCATGGCGACGCTGTCGTTCCGCAGGCGCGTCCCGCAAAACAGCCGAAGCTGAGCTCAATCATGCAAGACATGATCGACCTGATCGAGCCGCTCATTCCGGCGCTGCGGCGCTACGCGAGAGCGCTGCTCCGAAACCCGTCCGCCGCCGATGATCTCGTCCAGGACTGTCTCGAACGCGCGATCTCGGCTTGGGGAGGGCGGCGGGCCGACGGCGACGTCAAATCCTGGCTGTTCACGATCCTGCACAATCTCGCGATGAACAGCTTCACGCAGGCCCGCCGGCGAGGCGCGCATATCGCGCTCGAAGACGCCGACCCATCGGTCTTCGCGCGCGACGCCAGCCAGGAGAACGGCCTGCGCCACCGCGAGCTCGTCAACGCTCTGGCGCGACTGCCGGACGAGCAGCGCAGCGTGATCCTGCTCGTGTCGGTGGAAGGGCTGTCCTATGCGCAAACCGCCAAGGTGCTGGCCGTGCCCGTCGGCACGGTCATGTCGCGCCTGTCGCGCGGGCGGGAGCGGCTCGCCGCAATGCTTCGGGCCGAAACCGTGGACCGGGCGGCGCCAAGATCGACGCCGCATCTGAGGAGGGTGAAATGACGACCGTCCGCCCCATCCTGGAGGACGATCTCCAAGCCTATGTCGATGACGAACTCGACGCCGGCCGCCGCGCCGAGGTCGAGGCCTATCTCGCGGACCGACCGGACGTCGCGCGTCGCGTCGCGGAGCTCGCCGCCCAGCGCGCCGACCTGCGGGAGGCGTTCGGCCCGATCGCCGAGGAGCCCGTGCCGGCCGAACTCGGCATTGCGCGTCTGGTCGCTGATCGGCGCAAGGTTTCGGCGTTTCCGAGATGGGGCTCGATGGCGGCTGCGGTCGCGATGCTGATCGTCGGCGCCGGGGCAGGCTGGTACGGCCGAGGGCAGTTCGAACCGCGCCGACCGGTCGGCGTCGCGGCGCTGGCGCAGGAGGCCTCCGCGAGCTTCGTGACCTACGCCTCCGACCACAGCCGACCGGTCGAGCTCAAGGCCGGCGACAGCGACGGCCTGCTGCGCTGGATTTCGAACCGCCTCAAGCGCCCCGTCACGCTCCCGGACCTGAGCGCGTCGGGCTACCGGTTCATGGGCGGCCGCGTCGTGCCGACCCCGCACGGGCCGGCCGCGATGCTCATGTATGACGACGACCGCGGATCGCGGCTCGTCATGCTGATGCGGCCGATGCAGGAGCGGTTCGTGCCGATGTCGGATCAAAGCGCCGACGGCGTTTCCGGCTTCGCCTGGGCGCAGGACAGCATGGGTTACAGCCTGACCGGAGACATCGCCCCGTCGGTTCTACACCCGATCGCGAACGAAGCGCGCCGTCAGGCCGAGAAGATCTAAGAAGGTCGAGGCCAATTAAAATCGAACAATAAGGGAATGAATCGCGGCCGGGATTGTCTCATCAATACGATCAATTCAGATCGATGGAGACAAGATCATGAAAACCTCCCTGATCAAGGTCCTGGCCGTCGCGTTCGTCGTCGCGGCTCCGACCGGCGCCTTTGCGGCGTCCTACGACGGCATGTCGCCGGGCGCGACGCTGGCTTCGACCAACCCGGCGAGCGTCGATCATGCCGGCGGCCGCGCGAAGCCGAAGGTCGAGCGGACTGAAAAGGTTCGCGTGCTCGACGAACGCAAGGGGGAGATGCGGACGGCTCCTCTGGACGACCCCTATGCGCACTGGGACGCGAACATGAACGCCGGCTGATGAAGATGTTGGCGGACAAGATCATGTTCTTGTCCGCCGCCTCTCGCTAACGCGCCCCTCGACGGCCGCGCATAGCCCTTCCGATCAACTTGTGCGACGCTCGGGTCCTGTGAGGTGCCAATCCCGTTGGGGCTAGACGTCTCGGTCCGTGATGCCGATTGGTCGATCCCTCTGCGCACAGCCTGCGCCGGGCGGCTGCACATGGAGCCCTGAAGCGATGGCTTACATTCTGGCCGCAGCGCTCATCGGTATCGTGGCGGGGATGCGCGCGATGACCGCGCCGGCGGCCGTCAGCTGGGCCGGGCATCTTGGCTGGATCGACCTGTCTCAGTCCTGGCTCGCCTTCATCGGCTACGCCTGGACGCCTTACGTCCTCACGCTGCTCGCGCTCGTGGAGTTTGTCACCGACCAGCTGCCGTCGACGCCGAGCCGTAAGGTTCCGCCGCAGTTCGGGGCGCGGTTGGCGATGGGCGCGCTGTGCGGGGCGGCGATCGGCGTCGCAGGCGGTTCGCTCGTCATCGGGCTGATCGCCGGGATCGTCGGCGCCGTCGCGGGCACGCTCGGCGGCGCCGCGGCGCGCGCGAAGCTGGCGGGCGTCTTCGGCCGCGACCTTCCGGCCGCGCTGATCGAGGACGCGGCCGCCATCGCGTTGGCCTGTCTCGCAGTCTCGACGCTGCGATGACCCGCGCGTTCGACGCGATCGTCATAGGAGCGGGCCAAGCCGGCCCGTCGATGGCGGCGCGGCTCGCGGCGGCGGGCCGGAGGGTCGCGATCATCGAGCGCCATCTCGTCGGCGGCGCCTGCGTCAACACGGGCTGCACGCCGACCAAGGCCATGGTGGCGAGCGCCTATGCGGCTCATCTCGCCCGCCGCGCGGGCGACTACGGCATAGAGACCGGCCCGGTGTCGATCGACATGGCCGCGGTCAAGGCCCGCAAGGACGCGATCGCAGGCAATTCCCGGCGGAACAACGAGGTCTGGCTTGAGGGCCTCCACGGCGTGACGCTGATCCGCGGGCACGCCCGCTTCGTCGGCCCGCACGAGGTCGAGGTCGCGGGCGAGACGCTCTCAGCCCCTCAGATCTTCCTCAACGTCGGCGGTCGCGCGGCGACGCCGGCCATGCCCGGGCTCGATACGATCCCGTACCTCACCAACAGCTCGCTGCTCGATCTCGACGTCGTGCCGCGCAGTCTCGTGGTGATCGGCGGCAGCTACATAGGTCTTGAATTCGCACAGATTTTCCGTCGCCTTGGCGCCCAGGTGACAGTCGTCGAGATGGGTCCGCGAATCGTCGCGCGGGAAGACGAGGAGACGTCGGATGCGATCCGGGCGTTCCTGGAGGACGAAGGCGTCCGCTTCCGCCTCAACGCCGAATGCATCAGCTTCGAAAAGCGCGGCGACGACATCGCCGCGGGAGTGAGCTGCACGTCGGGCGCACCCGTCGAGATCGGCTCGCACGTGCTGCTTGCCGTCGGCCGGCGTCCGAACACCGACGATCTCGGGCTCGAGGCCGCAGGCGTCGCGCTCGACCAACGCGGCTATGTCGTGGTGGACGACCAACTGCGCACGAGCGTCGATGGGATCTGGGCGCTCGGCGACTGCAACGGCCGCGGGGCATTCACCCACACCGCCTACAACGACTTCGAGATCGTCGCCGCGAACCTGCTCGATGGCGACGACAGGCGGGTCGGGGACCGCTTTCCGGTCTACGCGCTCTACACCGATCCGCCGCTCGGGCGGATTGGCATGACGGAAGCGCAGGCGCGCGCCGCCGGCATTCCCTACAAGACCGCTACCCGCCCGATGACACGGGTCGGCCGAGCGGTGGAGAAGGGCGAGACCAAAGGCTTCATGAAGGCCGTGGTCGACGCCCGGACGGACCTGATCCTGGGCGCTGCGGTTCTTGGCGTCGGCGGCGACGAGGCGGTGCACGGCCTGCTCTATGCAATGCAGGGGAGCGTGACCGCCGACGCGATCCGCCGCACTACGCCGATCCATCCGACGGTCGCGGAACTGTTTCCAACGCTTATGGGTAATCTTCGTCTGGCGGGCCGATAGCCACATTCAGACCCAATCGTCACATCGGAGGTCGAGCGCGATACGTTTGGTAAGCGGTAGCGACAAAGCGATGTCAGCTTTTGGCACATCTCGTCATCGACTGCGTGCGAGCGCGACGGTCGCGACCAGGTTGGAAACCGCGAGCACGGCCAACACGCCAAGCGTCGCGTTAGTCCCGGCGGCTGAGATCACCAGTCCAGCGACGAACGGAGCGGCTGCTTGCACGACCAGGTTCGGCGCCGCAAGCCGCCCCATGACGACCGCATAGCGCTCGGCGCCGAAGAGCGCGAGCGGGACCGTGCCGCGCGCGATCGACCACACGCCGTTCCCGGCGGCGTAAAGCACGACGGCGACCGCCGCAGGCCCCGCGCCGAGCGCAAGCAGCGTCACGCCGACGGCCACCAGCGCTCCGGCGCAAGCGAGCGTCGCGGTCGGATGAAGGCGATCGCCGACCAGCATCTCGACGACGCGGGCGCCGACCTGCGACGGCCCAATCAGCGCGCCGACCGCGACCGCCGCCGCGAGTGCCATGCCCCGGTCTTGAAGGACCGTCAGCAGGTGGACCGACACCGTCGTCTGGACCGCCCCGTTCGCCATCAGGATCGCAGCCAGCAGCCAGAAGGTCCGTCGCTCGCGGGAGGTCGTCGCGCCGTCGTCGGCCCGGTTGAAGGCGGTCGGGGCGCTGCGCGCCTCGCGCGGCAGCAGGACGAACAGCGCCGGAGCCATGACGAGCACCTGGACGGCGGCATAGGCGAAGCAGGCGCCGCGCCAGCCGACGTGCTCGACCGCGAGCGCCGACAGCGGCCAGCAGACGGTGCTGGCGAAGCCTCCGAACAGCGTCAGGTTGGTGATCGCGCGCCGGGCCGAAGCCCCGAAGATCCGGCCGAGCGTCGAGAACGCCGCGTCGTAGAGCCCGGCGCCCATGCCGAAGCCCAGCACTGCCCAGCCGAGGAGGTAGGTCGCGAGCCCTGTCGACGACCCGACCGCGGCGAGGCCGGCTCCCATCATCAGCGAGCCTGCCGCCATGGTCTGCCGACCGCCGAAGCCGTCGATCATGCGACCGACGAATGGCGCGGCAACGCCTGAGCAGAGCAGGCCGATCGATCCGCCGCCGACCACCCAGGCGAGCGGCCATCCGGTGTCGGCCGAGATCGGCGTCGCCAGAACCGCGAGCAGGTAGAAGCTCGACCCCCACGATACGATCTGGGCGATGCCGAGCACCAGGACCGCGATCCTGCCGCCGGGCGGCGTCGAGGCCCCGCTCACGTCCTAGACGGCCTGCATCAGCTTTACCCGCGCCTCGAGCGCCGCGGCGCTCTCCTTCCGCTCGCTGTAGCGGTCGGTGAGATGGTCGGAGACGTCGCGGGTGAGCAGCGTGAACTTCACCAGCTCCTCCATCACGTCGACCAAGCGGTCGTAGTAGGCGGATGGCTTCATCCGGCCGTCCTCGCCGAACTCCTGAAAGGCTTTCGCCACCGACGACTGGTCGGGATGGTGACCATCCGCATCCAGCGGCCGAGCACGCGCATCTGGTTCACGGCGTTGAACGACTGGGATCCGCCCGAGACCTGCATCACCGCGAGCGTGCGCCCCTGCGTCGGCCGCACCGAGTCGACCGAGAGCGGGATCCAGTCGATCAGGGACTTCATAACGCCCGTCATGGCGCCGTGGCGCTCGGGGCTCGTCCAGACCTGCGCCTCCGACCAGAGCGACAGCTCACGGAGCTCGGCGACCTTCGGGTGGTCCGCCGGGCCGTCGTCCGGCAGCGGCAGGCCCGCGGGGTCGTAGACGCGCGTCTCGGAGCCGAGGCGCTTCAGCAGGCGCTCGGCCTCCATCGTCAGCAGCCGGCTGTAGGAGACGGGCCGGAGCGAGCCATAGAGCAGCAGGACGCGCGGCGGGTGAGTGGAGCGCGGACCGTGCAGCCGGGCGAGGTCGGTCGGGCGGAAGCAGCGGTCGTCGAGGTTCGGCAGGTCGGTCACGAGCAGGTCGGTCACAGCGCCGCGCCGGCCTTCACCACCGCGCCGTCCTCCTTGGCGAAATCCGCCGTGAGGGGCTGCGGCAGGATCTCGAGCACGACCTCGGAGGGACGGCAGAGGCGCACGCCGCGCGAGGCGAACACGAACGGGCGGTTGATCAGGATCGGGTGCGCCAGCATGGCGTCGAGGATCGCGTCGCCAGCGACTGACGGATCGTCGAGCCCGAGCTCCGCGAAGGGCGTTCCCTTCTCCCGAACGACGTCGCGCGGGGTCAGCCCGGCGTCCGCGATCGCCTTCGCCAGCTCCTCGCGCGTCGGCGGCGCCTTCAGGTACTCGACGACGGTCGGCTCGATGCCGGCTGCGCGGATCATGGCGAGCGTGTTGCGGGACGTGCCGCAGTCCGGGTTGTGCCAGATGGTGACGACCTCGGTCATGACGGCCTCCTCAAGAACGGGGTTCGGGGGCGGCCGCGCGGACGCTGCGGGCCTCGTACCAAGGCTTCGATCGGTTCACGATCCAAACCACCGACAGCATCACGGGGACCTCGATCAGCACGCCGACGACGGTGGCGAGCGCCGCCCCGGACTTGAAGCCGAACAGGCTGATCGCCGCGGCGACAGCGAGCTCGAAGAAGTTCGACGCCCCGATCAACGCGGATGGCCCGGCGACGCAGTGGGCCTCCCCGGTCGCGCGGTTCAGCAGGTAAGCGAGCCCGGAGTTGAAGTAGACCTGGATCAGGATCGGCACGGCGAGCAACGCGATCACGGCCGGCTGCGCGATGATCTGCTCGCCCTGGAAGGCGAACAGCAGGACCAGTGTCGCGAGCAGGGCGGCGAGCGAGAGCGGCTGGATCTTGGCCAGCAGGCGGTCGAGCGCTGCCTGTCCGCCGGAGGCCAGAACCTGTCGCCGCAGGACCTGGGCCGCGATCACCGGCACGATGATGTAGAGACCGACCGAGAGGATCAGCGTCTCCCAAGGCACCGTGATCGAAGACAAACCGAGCAGGAGCGCGACGATCGGCGCAAAGGCCACGATCATGATCGCGTCGTTGACGGCGACCTGGCTCAGCGTGAACAGCGGGTCGCCCTTGGTGAGGTTCGACCAGACGAAGACCATCGCCGTGCACGGCGCCGCGGCGAGGAGGATCAGCCCGGCGACGTAGCTGTCGATCTGGTCTGCGGGCAGGTAGGGCCGGAACAGCCAGCCGATGAACAGCCACCCAAGCAGCGCCATCGAGAACGGCTTCACCGCCCAGTTGATGAACAGCGTCACCGAGATGCCCCGCCAGTGCGAGCCGACCTCGCGGAGCGCCGCGAAGTCGACCTTCACCAGCATGGGGACGATCATCAGCCAGATCAGCACGGCGACGGGCAGGTTCACGCTCGCGACCTCGAGCGCGCCGATCGCCTGGAACAGGCCAGGCGCCGCGTAGCCGAGCGCGACGCCGACGACGATGCAGAGAAAGACCCAGACGGTCAGGTAGCGTTCGAACAGCGACATCTGTCAGGCCCTCGCCGCCGGGCCGCAGCCGCAGCCCTTCTCAAGCTGCTCAAACACGGGGGCGCAGACCTCCGGATGGCCCTTGCAGCAGTCCTCGAGCAGGTAGTTCACGAGGCCGCGCATGCCGTCGAAGTTCGCGGCATAGAGAATCGAGCGCCCGTCGCGGACGCCGGTGATCAGCCCGGCCCGCGCGAGGATCGCGAGGTGGGTCGACAACGTGTTCTGGAGGCAGCCGAGGGCGTCCGCGATCCCGCCCGCGGGCTGGGGGTCGGGCGCCATGGTGACGAGATGCCGGAAGATGCGAAGCCGCGTCTGCTGGCCAAGAGCGGACAGGGCGTCGAGCGCGCCAGCTTCTCGGTCGGTCGTAGTATTGGGCATGCCGCGCCTCCAGCGTCAGTAGAGGCACCTATATCGATATATCGGAAAATGTCGATATGACTATCTATCGAGCAGGTTTGGATGTCGGCTTTTGGAACCAGAGTGAAGGGCCGCTCCTGGCGCGTCGCCGAACGGCTGCGGGTGTATGATCGGGTTGAGGGGCCGCCTCTAGGAGGAGGCAATGCGCCAGCCCGATTTGTTCCGCTTGCCCCAGAAGCCATGGAACGCCGGTCGTCTCATCGGACCCAAAGCGCCGCTTAAGCCGAAGCACATCTGGGCGATCCGCCAGCAGCTTAAGACCAACGCTCAGGTCCGTGACCTTGCGATGTTTAACTGTGCCCTCGATGCGAAGCTGCGCGGATGCGATTTGGTCAAGCTCCGGATCAGCGACGTGGCGATGGGCGGATCGATCCGCCTGAGATCGACGGTCATGCAGCAGAAGACCGGACGACCGGTGCCATTCGAAATCACCGAGCCTGCCAGAGACGCCCTTGCGGCTTGGCTTCGCGTGAGAGGTGGTCGACCAGATGACTGGCTGTTCCCGAGCCGGAGCGCGCCAGGCCAGCACATCGGAACTCGTCAGTATGCCCGGCTGGTCGACAAGTGGGTTCGGATGATCGACCTCGAACCGACGGCCTACGGTACGCACAGCCTCCGCCGCACAAAGGTGTCTCTGATCTACAAAAAGACCGGCAATCTGAGAGCGTGCCAACTGCTCTTGGGTCACGGAAAGCTCGAGAGCACGGTTCGCTACCTCGGCATTGAGGTCGACGACGCCCTGGCCCTTTCCGAGCAATTGGAGCTGTAACCTCGAGCGATCGGCAGCCCGGAAGGGTGGGAGCGCCGAAAGGGCGGCTGGACGATGTCTGCTTCCAGCGGTTGATGACACCACAATTGCTGTCAAAGTCAGCGGCAGCGAGCTGCCGCTGACCCATAACTGACCCGGGGAACGTCCACTGTTCGGTAGCCAGTCTACGTGGTCATAAAGCATGAAGGCGGAGATCAGATTGCCTTCGTCCTCAGCTTCAGCGCGTTGCCGATCACGCTTACCGACGACAGCGCCATCGCCGCGGCCGCGACCACGGGCGAGAGCAGCAGTCCGAACGCCGGGTAGAGCACGCCCGCGGCAATCGGAACCCCGGCCGCGTTGTAGACGAAAGCGAGCACGAGATTCTGCCGGATGTTCGACATGGTCGCCTCCGAGAGCCGCCGCGCCCGGACAATGCCGTTGAGGTCGCCGTGCACGAGCGTCACGCCCGCGCTCTCGATGGCGACGTCCGTGCCTGCGCCCATCGCGATGCCGACGTCTGCGGCGGCGAGCGCGGGAGCGTCGTTGACCCCGTCCCCGGCCATGGCGACGACACGCCCCGCGCGCTTCAGCCGCTCGACGACCTCGTGCTTGGCCTGCGGCAGCACGTCGGCCTCGACCTCGTCGATGCCGAGGGTGCGCGCCACGGCCTCGGCGGTGGTGCGGTTGTCGCCTGTCAGCATGACGACCCGCAGACCCTCGGCCTTCATCGCCAGAATCGCCTCGGCCGTGGTCGGCTTGATCGGATCGGCGATGGCGAGCACGCCCGCGGGCCTGCCGTCGACGCCGACATAGACCGCTGTCGCGCCGTCGCGTCGCAGGTCGTCCGCCCGGGCGGCCAACGCCGCCACCTCGACGCCCTGCGCCTTCATGAACTCCGCGTTGCCGATCACCACCAGCCGCTCGGCGACCTTGCCGGACACGCCCTTGCCGCTCGGGGCGTCGAAGTCCTCCACCGACGGAACATCCAGGCCGCGCGCCTCGGCGGCCGCGACCACCGCGGCTCCCAGCGGATGCTCGGACGCGCGCTCCACCGCCGCCGCGAGGCGCAGGAGGTCGTCCTCCGCAAAACCTTCAGCCGTCACGATGGCCGTGACCGACGGCCTGCCCTCGGTCAGCGTGCCCGTCTTGTCGACCACCAGCGTGTCGACCTTCTCGAGCCGCTCCAGCGCCTCGGCGTTGCGCACCAGGATGCCGAGACCTGCGCCCTTGCCGACTCCGACCATGATCGACATCGGGGTCGCAAGGCCGAGCGCGCAGGGACAGGCGATGATCAGGACCGCAACGGCGGCCACGAGCCCGTAGGCGTAGGACGGCTCCGGCCCGAACGCCGCCCAGGCCACGAAGGCGATCGCGGCGATCAGGATGACCGTCGGCACGAACCAACCCGACACCGTGTCGGCGAGGCGCTGGATCGGCGCCCGCGAGCGCTGCGCCTGCGCCACCATTTGAACGATGCGCGACAGCATCGTGTCCCTACCGATGCGGGTCGCCCGGACCGTCAGGGCGCCGGACTGGTTTAGCGTGCCGCCAGTCACGGCGTCGCCGACGGCCTTCGCGATCGGCATCGACTCGCCCGTGACGAGCGCCTCGTCCACGACGGAGCGCCCGTCCACGACCTCGCCGTCGACGGGGATTTTTTCGCCTGGCCGCACGCGGATGCGATCGCCGACGGCAATCTCCTCGACGGAAACCTCCTCGTCCGATCCGTCGTCCCTGAGCCGCCGTGCGGTCTTCGGGGTCAGGTTGATCAGCGCGCGGATCGCGCCGGAGGTCCGGTCGCGGGCGCGCAGCTCAAGCACCTGGCCGAGCAGCACCAACGCCGTTATGACGGCGGCCGCCTCGAAATAGACCGCGACGGTCCCGTCCGGGCCGCGGAACGCCGAAGGGAAAACGCCGGGGGCGAAGGTCGCCACCACGCTGTAGGCGTAGGCGACCCCGGTGCCCATCGCGATCAGCGTGAACATGTTGAGGTGGCGCGAGACGACGGACGCCCAGCCGCGCTGGAAGAACGGCCATCCCGCCCAGAGCACCACGGGCGTGGCGAGCGCGAACTGGATCCAGACCGAGACCGACGGTGGCACGAGGTGGTGGATCGCAGGGAAGAGGTGCGATCCCATCTCGAGCAGGAAGACCGGGAGGGCGAGCGCCAAGGCGATCCAGAAGCGCCGCGTCATGTCGGCGAGTTCGTGGTTCGGCTGCGCTTCCGCCGTGACGAGGTCGGGCTCGAGCGCCATGCCGCAGATCGGGCACGATCCCGGACCCTCCTGCCGGATCTCCGGGTGCATCGGGCAGGTGTAGACCGTGCCCTCGGGCATCGCCTCCGGCTCGGCGGAGGACGGCGACAGATACTTTTCCGGATCCGCCTCGAACTTCGCCCTGCAGCCGGCCGAGCAGAAGAACTCGGTCCTGGCTCCCTGCTCGAGCCGATGCCTGGCGGTCGCGGGATCGACGGTCATGCCGCAGACGGGGTCGATCGCCATCGAGGCCTCTGCGGCTCGTCCGTGGCCGTGCCCGCCGCAGCACGAAGCCTTCGGCTGTGCGCCGTGCGCATGTCCGTGCGTGTCCATGGTCGTCTCCCGTCGATCGGGAATATACCCTCTGCGGGTATCGATCGATGCTTGCGTCATATACCCCAATAGGGTAATGGGTCAATCATGCAGTGCTGCACCAAGGCCTCTTGCGGGAAGCGGTTGAACCGGATCGAAGGTCAGGTCCGGGGCATCGCGCGCATGCTCGAGGAGGATCGCTACTGCATCGACGTGGTCACCCAGATCTCCGCCGTCCGGGCCGCCCTCAAGCGGGTCGAGGAGGAGATCCTCAAGGACCATGTCGGCCACTGCGTCGAGAACGCCATCCAGTCGGGGAACAAGGACGAGCAGCGCCAGAAGGTGGCCGAGCTCGTCGACGTCCTCGGGAGGGTGCGCGGATGACCCTCCGCTCGCTCATCAGGATGGTCGCGGGGCTCGCGCTCGCCGTTTTCGTGGCGTCGATCTGGGCCACGCCCGGCGAGGCGCACGAGGGACATCGCGCCCCGGCCGCGCAGACAGAGCAGGCCATCCACGCGCCAGCCGCGGCCCCCGCGGACGTCGGGGCGCAGGGGCAAGTGGCGGAGACCGCGTCGGCCGATTGTGCGGGCCACATGAGCCAGTCCGGCTCGGGCAAGTCCACCTGCTGCAGCAACACGTGCCACGCGGTCATCTCGGCCGACATGGAGCCGCTCCAGGCCGTGACGCTCGAGGTCACCGCACTGCCCGCGGCTCCGGCCCCGGTTGCCGTCTCCGGGCCGGCCGTCCACATCAAGCGTCCCCCGAGACCGTCGGCCGCGCAGGTCGGCTGACGTCCTCGCGCGCCTGACGCACGCCCTCATCCCGGGCTCCGTCGACGCTCTCCGAGACATCTGACCGACCGCGCGCCTCGCCGGCGCCACGGCGCCATCGCGCTTGCTCGTCCAGATTCCGGGGTTCTCCATGAAGCCGCTCGTCTCGGCTGCCGTCGCACTGCTTTTGGCCGCCTGCTCGACCCAGCTCCCACCGCCGATCGCGGGGCGTGATCCCGGCGATCCTTCCGCTCCGGTTCCGGCGATCCGACAGACCTCCGTCATGGCGGGCACGGTCGACCATCGGCCCGTCGGACCGAAGCCCTGGCTCGAGCAGAACAAGGCCGTGACCTCCAAGCCGATGGAGGGCATGTGATGGCGGGCCTTCGCTCCAGGCTACTTAGGGCCGCGGCGGTCGTCGCCCTCTCCGGCGCCCTCGGCGCATGCGCGAGCTTCACCAGGGACGGCGGCATGTCGCCCGTGGCCTCGCGGGTCTCGCTGGAGATCGGCGCGACCTCGGCGAAGATCGTCACCCCGGCCGATGCGGCCGCGGTGCGGTCGCGGGTCGATCGACTGCTCGCGAAGCCGCTGACGGCGGACGCGGCCGTCCAGGTAGCGCTTCTGAACAACCGCGGCCTGCAGGCCGAGTACAACGCGCTGGGCGTGTCCGAGGCCCAATACGTCGAGGCCAGCCTTCCGCCGTCCCCGACGGTCTCCATCGAACGGGTCGTCGGTTCCGGCGACCTCGACGTCGAGCGCCGCCTGATCGCGGACCTGCTCCAGCTCCTGACCCTTCCCCGGCGAGCCAAGATCGCCGAGACGGAGTTCCGCGCGGCCCGGTACAAGGCGATTTCGGCGACCTTCCGGACGGCCTCCGAGGCCCGCCGCGCCTACTATCGGGCGGTCGCGGCCCGGGAGACAGCCGCCTTCCTCGAGACGGCGCGCGCGTCGGCGGGCGCCGCGGCGGAGCTCACGAAGAAGCTCGGCGAGACCGGAGCCGCCACCAAGCTGAGCCAGGCCCGCTCCGGCGCCCTCTACGCCGAGGTCGCGACAGAACTCGCGGAGGCCCGGCTCGAGACGGCGAAGGAGCGCGAGGCATTGACCCGCCAGCTCGGGCTGTGGGGCCGCGACCTTGACTACAGGCTGCCCGCGCGCCTGCCGTCGTTCCCGCGGCTGAAGACGCAGGGCGACGTGGAGGCGACCGCGATCCGGCGCCGGGTCGACATCATCGGGGACCGGCTGGAGCTCGACGCGCTTGCCCAGTCCTACGGGCTCACCGAGCAGACCCGGGCGATCTCCATGCTCGAGGTCACCGGGATCGCCAACCGCTCGAGGTCGGCGGAGGGCGAGAAGGCGAACCCGAAGGGCTTCGAGGTCGCGGTCCAGATCCCGATCTTCGACTTCGGCAAGGCAAGCTCCGCACGAGCCCGCGAGACCTACATGGGCGCGGTCAACCGCCTGCTCGAGAAGGCCGTCAACGCCCGCTCCGAGGCGCGCGAGGCCTACGCGACCTACCGCGGTCGCCACGAGATCGCGCGCTCCTACCAGACCCGCGTGCTGCCACTGCGCAAGGTCATCACCGAGGAATCGCAGCTCCAGTACAACGGCATGCTGGTCGACGCCTTCGAGCTGCTGACCAACGCCCGCGAGAACGTCGCCTCGAACGTCGCGGCGATCCGGGCCAGGCGCGACTTCTTCATCGCCGACGTCGACTTCCAGGCAGCGCTCATCGGCGGCGGCTCCGCGGCCGAGCCGGCCGCCGAGCCGAAGCTGGCATCCGCCACGTCCGCCTCGTCGGCGTCCCCCCAATGAAACCGGAGGCAACCATGACCGTCTCGCGCAGATCGTTCCTCTCTGCCTCCGCCGCCGGGGCGACATCGCTGGTCGCAGCGTCAGCCGTCTCAGGCCGCGTCCAGGCGGCATCCATCCCCGAGGCCGCGACGATGAAGGAGGCGACCATGCAGCCGCCCGTCGCGCCGACCACCGGGCCCGACTACAACCCCGTGGTCACGCTCAACGGCTGGACCGCGCCCTGGCGCATGAATGGCGACTGGAAGGAGTTCCACCTCGTCGCCGAGCCCGTCATCCGCGAGCTCGCCCCCGGCATGGTCGCGCATCTCTGGGGCTACAACGGCCAGTCGCCCGGCCCGACCATCGAGGCAGTCGAGGGCGACAAGGTCCGGATCTTCGTCACCAACAAGCTGCCAGAGCACACCACGGTGCACTGGCACGGACAGTTGCTGCCCAGTGGCATGGACGGCGTCGGGGGGCTGACCCAGCCGCACATCAAGCCGGGGAAGACGTTCGTCTACGAGTTCCAGCTCCGGAAGAGCGGGACCTTCATGTACCACCCGCACGCCGACGAGATGGTCCAGATGGCCATGGGCATGATGGGCTTCTTCGTCGTGCACCCGAAGGACCCGGCGTTCCGGCGCGTCGACCGCGACTTCGTGTTTCTGATGTCGGCCTACGACATCGATCCGGGGACCTACGTGCCGCGCGTCGCGGAGATGACCGACTTCAACCTCTGGACCTGGAACACCCGCGTGTTCCCGGGGATCGACCACCTGGTGGCCGCCAAGGGCGACAGGGTGCGGGTGCGGTTCGGCAACCTCACCATGACCAACCACCCGATCCACATGCACGGCTACGACTTCAAGGTGTCGTGCACGGACGGCGGCTGGGTGCCGGAGGCGGCCGCCTGGCCCGAGGTCACGATCGACTGCGCGGTCGGGCAGATGCGCGCCTTCGACTTCGTCGCCGACGCCCCCGGCGACTGGGCGATCCATTGCCACAAGTCGCATCACACCATGAACGCCATGGGCCACGATGTCTCGAACTTCATCGGCGTCGACAAGAAGGACGTCGCCAAGAAGATCAAGGCGCTGGTCCCCGGCTACATGCCGATGGGCCAGGCGGGCATGGCCGACATGGGCGAGATGGAGATGCCGCTCCCCGACAACACGCTGCCGATGATGACGGGCTTCGGCCAGTTCGGCCCGATCGAGATGGGCGGGATGTTCTCGGTGGTGAAGGTCCGTGAAGGCCTCCAACGCGGCGATTACCGTGATCCCGGCTGGTTCAAGCACCCTGAGGGCGAGGTCGCCTTCGAATGGAAGGGGCCCGAGCGCGACGCCGCCTCGGCTCCGTCCGCCAAGCCCAAGCCCGGTGACGTCGAGATGAACGTCGTGAAGCCCAAGGCGGGCTCCGGCGGGCACGCGAACCACTGATCCCAAATCTGAGCAGGAAGAACCGATGAAGACGTCCCTCATGCTCGCCGTCGTGGCGACCGCACTCCTGTCCCCCGCCGCATGGGCGGATCCCGGCCACTCCCATGCCGAAGCCAAGGCGTTCGGCGAGCCGGGAAATCCCAAGAAGCCTTCCCGCACCGTCGAGGTGGTCATGAAGGAGACCGACGACGGCAAGATGCTGTTCGAGCCGATCTCGATCACCGCGAAAAGGGGCGAGCAGGTCCGCTTCGTCCTCAGGAACGAGGGCCAGATCGACCACGAGTTTATGCTGGCGACCCGCGCCGAGAACGACCGGCACGCGGTCGCGATGCGGAAGAACCCGGACATGGAGCACGACGAGCCGAACGGTCGCCGCCTGGCCCCGGGCAAGTCCGACGAGATCACCTGGAAGTTCTCGAAATCAGGCGAGTTCAACTTCGCCTGCCTGATCCCGGGCCACCGAGAGGCCGGGATGGACGGCACGGTCGCCGTCAAATGACCCCCCGAAGCAGGAGACACCCATGAAGAAGACACCAGCCGTTGTCGGCGCCCTCGTCGCCGCGTTCGTCGCCACCGCGGCCTCCGCCGCCGACGGCACCGTCAAGAAGGTCGACGAGAGCGCGGGCAAGATCACGCTCGACCACGGCCCGATCAAGAACCTCGGCATGGACGAGCCGATGTCCATGGTCTTCAAGGCCGCCGACCCCGCCCTGCTCAAGGGCGTGAAGGTCGGAGACAAGGTGACGTTCGAGGCCGACCGCGTGAACGGCCAGATCACCCTCACCAAGATCCAGAAGAAGTGACGTCCTGCCGGGCGGCCGCGGGACGTGGCCGCCCGGTTTCCCATCGATCGAGGAGACTGAAAATGAACCGGATCGCACTCGCGGCCGTGCTTGCCCTGACCGTCTCGACGGCCAACGCGCAGGAAGCCACGTCGCCGCCATCGGGGACCGAAAGCCTTCCCAAGGCTTGTCAGGACGCCTCTCCCGGGCAGGGAGCGACGGGCAAGGCCATGGAGATGGGCGACATGGCGGCCCACTCGATGGCCGACATGGGCGAAGCGCAGATGGCCTCGATGAAGGCCATGCAGGACATGGGGAAGGCGATGCGCGCGACCCACGGGATCAAGAACCCGGACCTCGCCTTCGTCTGCGGGATGATCGCCCATCACCGCGGCGCCGTCGCGATGAGCAGGATCGAGCTGAAGTCCGGCAAGGACGAGCAGGCGAAGTCCTGGGCGAAGAAGATCATCGAGGACCAGGAGCGCGAGATCGCCGAGTTTGAGGCGTGGGCGGCCAAGGCCGACAAGGCGAAGTGAAGGTCCGGCTGCGGGCGGATGATCCGGTCGCCGTCGTTTCCTGGAGGACGACGATGCGCGTGATTCTCATCTGCCTCGCGCTCGGGGCGTCGACGGCGGTCGCCGCCCCTGGGGCCAAGGTCCCCCGTCTCCGGACACGGACATGCTGGCGAACGGGCTGTCGACGGCCTTCCTCGCGAAGAACCTGACCCTCGTCTGCTCCCAGCAGGACAGGTGGTTCGCCGAGGACACCAGCACCGGAGACCTCGACGGCGTCGGCTTCGCCGACCATGTCCAGCGTGAGGTGCTCGCTCGGCTTTCGCAGGCGGAGTCGGGATTGTGGTGATCCGCGCCGCGAACGCGTCGCGGGCGGTCTTGATCGACTTCATCCACGTCATGGGAGACGGGCCGGCGGACGAGCAATCGGAGCGCTTGGCCGCCTGGTGCAAGGCGACGGCGAAGCCCTTGGTGCAGGGCATCCTTGCCCAGCATGAGATCCGCCAAGACCTCTACGACCGCATGCTGGAACAGGCGAAGCAGTGACCGATGCTTGCGAAGACCGAGCGACGGACGCCTTCCCGAGCGCCGCGTTTTGGCGCATGGTCGCTTTCATGAACCTCGGCGCCCGCCTGCGGCATCTCCTGGTCTTCGTGCTGATGCTCGGCGTCGGCGCGATTCCGGTCGTGGCGAACGCCGCGGCGCTCGAGTCCATGACGTCTGTCGCCATGGAAACGATGGAGCCGATGGCGGACGGCATGCCCTGCTGTCCGGATGACGCCCCGGTGGCGCCGGACTGCCAGAAGAGCTGTCCGCTGCTCGCGACCTGCATGACGAAGTGCGCGCCCACCGCGCCGATGGCGGTCGTGACCAGGTCGCATCGGATCTTGGCGCTGTCCGCTGTCCGTCCCGGTGACGACGCCGCCCGCGCGGGCCCGGTTTCGGAACCGCCGGCCCGACCTCCTCGAATCTGAAGTCTGTCGACGGCGCCCCTCGGGCGCCGGATCGCGCCGTGCGGGTTTCATGAGCCGCGCGGTCTCGAACCCGTGGCCGCAAGACTGCGGAGACAAGTCCGGTCGAACGCCGGACGCCGACGCATTTCGGATTTCAACAATGCCCATGTTTCAAGGTCGGCGCTTGCGCGCCGCAATGCTCGCCGCGGTCATCTCGACCGCCATTCTGACTCCCGCTTTCGCCGACGTGTCAGACTATGAGTTCCAGCTTGTGGAAAGCGTCGCCAAGGTGGGCGAGGCCGTCCTGGCGGTGCGCCTGGTTGACAAGCGGACCTCGAAAGCCGTTCCGGACGCGGTGATCTACGCGACCCGGATCGACATGGCGCCGGACGGCATGCCCACCATGTCCTCCGCCATCGCCTCCACGTCCTCCGACCAGCCGGGCGTCTATCGATTCAAGACCAAGCTGACGATGGAGGGCGGCTGGCGGCTATCGCTCGCGGCCAAGGTGCAGGGCGAAACCGGCACGGTCGAGGGCAAGCTCGTGCTGCAGGCCAAGCCATGAAGGCGGCGGCCGTCGGCGCGATCCTGCTGGCGGCCGCCCTTGCGGGCGGCGGCTACTGGGCCGGCCAGCGCGGCATGGAGCCGGGCGCAACGGCCGTTCAGGCGGAAGGTCAACCCGCTGCGACGGCCGCGGCCGGCGCGATCCTCTACTACCGCGACCCGGACGGTCGCCCGGCCTACTCAACCGCGCCCCGGGCGACCGAGGACGGCAAGCCGTTCATAGCCGTCCGCGAAGGCGAGGACGTCGGCTTCGATCCCTCCACGGGCGAAACCGTCGCGACAAGGTCGGCCGCGGCGCCTGCCGTCGCTTCGAGTGCATCCGCAGACCGCATCCTCTACTACCGCAATCCCATGGGCCTGCCGGACACCTCGCCGACGCCGAAGAAGGACTCGATGGGGATGGATTACATCCCCGTCCGGGAGGGCGAGGACGAGGGAAGCGCGGTAACCGTCAGCCAAGGCAAGCGACAGCGCTCGGGCGTGCGCACGGAGAGGCTCGGGCGTCGGACGCTGAGCGCTCCATTACGGGCGAGCGGCTCGATCCAACTCGACGAGCGTCGGGTGTCGGTCGTGTCGGTTCGCTCCCAGTCCTTCGTCCAGAAGGTCGAGCAGGTCACGACCGGCGAGCCCGTCCGCAAGGGCCAGGTCCTGATGCAGGTCTATTCGCCGGAGGTCGCGGCGGCCGCTGCGCAGTTCCTGTCCGTGGTCGGCCAGCCCTCCGGGGCCGGACGCGCGGTCGTCGACGGAGCACGGCGCAGGCTCGAGAACCTCGACGTGCCCGCCGCGGTGATCGACGGGATCGCCGCCTCCGGCAAGGTGCCTGCGACCATCGCCTGGCCGGCCCCGCGTGACGGCCTCATCCTGTCGCGCAACGCGGTCGACGGCATGCAGGCGATGCCCGGCGACGAGATGTTCCGGCTCGCCGACGTCTCGGTCGTCTGGGCGCTGCTCGACGTCGCCGAGCGCGACCTGTCCAAGGTGGCGGTCGGCCAGCCGGCGACCGTCCGGCCGCGCGGCGCCGACGGGACGATGACCGGGCGCGTCGCCCTGATCTACCCCGGCGTCAACCGCGAGACCCGCACCGCCCGCGTCCGCGTGGAGCTCCCGAACCCGGATCGCGCGCTGTTGCCCGACATGTATGTCGAGGCCCAGATCGCGACCGCGTCCAGCAATCCGGTGCTTGCGGCTCCCGACAGCGCGGTCCTCGACAGCGGCGACCGACAGGTCGTGCTCGTCGAAACGGGCGACGGTAGGTTCGAGCCGCGACCCGTCAGGCTCGGTCTCAGGAGCGAGGGTTTTGTCGAGATCAAGGAGGGCCTAACTGAGGGCGAGACCGTGGTGGTCGGGGCTAACTTCCTCATCGATGCGGAAAGCAACCTGAAGGCCGCGTTGTCCGGATTGACGCCGGCCGACCAGTCTATGTCGACCGGGACACGCAAATGATCGCGGGCGTAATCGCGTGGTCGGCGCGCAACCTCGTGCTGGTTCTGGTTGCGACCGCGTTCGCTGTCGCAGGCGGGCTCTATGCGGTGAAGACGCTTCCGCTCGACGCCATCCCGGACCTCTCGGACGTGCAGGTGATCGTCTACACCGAGGTTCCCGGCCAAGGACCTCAGGTGGTCGAGGACCAGGTCACTTACCCGCTGACGACCGCCATGCTGACCGTGCCGAAATCCAGGGTCGTGCGGGGCTTCTCGTTCTTCGGCGTGTCCTTCGTCTACGTCATCTTCCAGGACGGCACGGACCCCTATTGGGCGCGCTCGCGGGTGCTGGAGTTCCTAAGCGCTGCGGCCCCGCGTCTGCCCTCGAACGTCACGCCGACGCTCGGGCCGGACGCGACAGGGGTGGGCTGGGTCTACCAATACGCTGTCATGGCCAAGAACCAGACGCTGGCCGAGACCCGCTCGACGCAGGACTGGCAGGTGCGCTTCGGGGCGTCGGCGGCCGAGGGCGTGGCCGAGGTCGCGAGCGTCGGCGGCTTCGCCAAGCAGTACAACGTCGTAGTCGACCCGCAGCGGTTGCGGGCGCTTGGAATCCCGTTGTCCAAGGTCCGCGACGTCGTCCGCGGCAGCAACATGGACACTGGAGGGAGGACGCTTGAGCTCAGCGAGTTCGAGTTCATGGTCCGGGGGCGCGGCTACCTCAAGGGCGTCTCCGACATCGAGAACGCGGTCCTAAAGGTCGACGCCGGCGCGCCGGTCCTCGTGAAGGACGTCGCACGGGTCGAGCTCGGACCGGACGAGCGACGCGGCATCGCCGAGCTCAACGGCGACGGCGAGGTCGCGAGCGGCATCGTGCTGCAGCGCTTCGGCGCCAACGCGCTCGAAGTCATCGAAAACGTGAAGGCGAAGATCGCGGCCCTCATGCCGAGCCTGCCGGCCGGCACCGAGATCGTCCCGGTCTACGATCGCTCGCGCCTGATCGAGGCCGCAATCGAGACGCTGAAGTCGACGCTCATCGAAGAAAGCATCGTCGTCGCGCTGGTCACGATCGTGTTCTTGGCTCACGTCCGAAGCGCGCTGGTCGCGATCCTGATGCTTCCCGTCGGCATCCTCATGGCGTTCGGCGCGATGAAAACGCTCGGGATCGGGGCCAACATCATGAGCCTCGGCGGCATTGCGATCGCGGTCGGCGCCATGATCGACGCCGCGATCGTCATGATCGAGAACGCCCACAAGCATCTGGAGCGGGCGCCGCCGGACAAGCCTCGGGTGGAGGTGCTGATCGAGGCGGCGCAGGAGGTCGGCCCGTCGCTGTTCTTCAGCCTCCTGATCATCACCGTGTCGTTCCTGCCGATCTTCACGCTGGAGAGCCAGGAGGGACGGCTGTTCGGACCGCTCGCCTTCACCAAGACCTTTGCGATGGCCGCCGCCGCGCTGCTCTCGATCACGCTGGTCCCCGCGCTGATGGTGATTTTCGTGCGCGGGCGGATCGTGCCGGAGCGCCGGAATCCCGTGAACCGTGTCCTGATCTGGGCCTATCGACCGTTGATCCGCGGAGTGCTGAAGGCCAAGACCCTGACGATCCTTCTCGCGATCGCCGTCCTCGGCGCCTCGTGGTGGCCTGCCATGCAGCTCGGCTCCGAGTTCATGCCCCCACTCGACGAGGGCACACTGATGTACATGCCGACCACGCTTCCCGGGATTTCCGTCACGCGCTCGACCGAACTGCTGCAGACGCAAGATCGGATCATCAAGTCGTTCCCTGAGGTCGCTTCCGTCTACGGCAAGGCCGGACGCGCGGCGACGGCGACAGACCCGGCACCGAGCGAAATGACAGAGACCATCATCAACCTGAAGCCGAAGGCTGAATGGCGTCCCGGCGTAACGATCGAGAGCCTGAAGGCCGAAATGGATCGCGCGTTGCAGTTTCCCGGCGTCTCCAACGCCTGGACCATGCCGATCCGCGCCCGCATCGACATGCTCGCGACGGGCATCCGCACCCCCGTCGGGATCAAAGTCTACGGATCCGACCTGGTCGATATGGAGAAGCTCGCACGCGAGGTCGAGCAGGCGGTCAAGACCGTGCCCGGCACGTCGAGCGCCTATGCTGAGCGCGTCATTGGCGGCTACTACCTGGACATCACGCCCGACCGCTTGGCGCTCGCCCGTTACGGGCTGATGGTGAGCGACGTGCAGGACGTGATCGCGACCGCGCTCGGCGGCGAGACCGTGACGACCACGGTTGAGGGCCGCGAGCGCTACGCCGTTAATGTCCGCTACCCCCGGGACCTGCGCAGCGATCCCCAGTCGATCGGACGCGAAGTCCTGGTGCCGATGGCGGGCGGCGGGACGGTGCCGCTCGGCGAGGTCGCCAGCATCAAGCGCACCCGCGGTCCGACCTCGATCCGAACCGAGAACGGCAGGCTCGCGCTCTACATCTTCGTCGACATCGTCGGCCGCGATCTCGGCGGCTACGTCGCCGAGGCCCGCAAGGCGGTGGCCGATAGGGTCACGCTTCCGAAAGGGTCGTCGATCGAATGGAGCGGGCAGTTCGAGTATCTGGAACGCGCTGAGGCGCGGCTGAACATCGTCGTGCCGCTGACGCTCGGCCTCATCTTCCTGCTGCTCTACCTCAACTTCCGCCGCCTGACCGAGACGTTGATCGTCATGCTCTCGCTGCCGTTCGCGCTTGTCGGTGGCCTCTGGCTGATGTGGTGGCTCGGGTTCAACCTGTCGGTCGCGGTCGCGGTCGGCTTCATCGCGCTCGCGGGTGTTGCAGCCGAGACCGGGGTGATCATGCTGATCTACCTCGACCACGCACTCGAAGAGGTGAAGGCGCGCCGGGCCGCCGAGGGCAAGCCGTTCACCCGCGCCGACCTCGCCGAGGCGATCATGGTCGGCGCCGTCGAGCGGGTGCGCCCGAAGATGATGACAGTGGTCGCGATCATGGCCGGGCTGCTGCCGATCCTTTGGAGCACCGGCGCCGGCTCCGAGGTCATGCAGCGCATCGCGGTGCCAATGATCGGCGGCATGGTCTCGTCGACCGTCCTCACGCTGGTGGTGATTCCTGCAGTCTATGGATTAGCGAAGGGGTATGGGCTCGCCCCGGAAGCGGGACGCAGGGCCCTTCTGCGTCAGGGACCGGATTAGACGTCGCCGCGCGTGGCGGAGTTTCGTCCGAAGACCGCGTCGAACAGGACTAGGCACACGCCGAGAGTGATGAGTACGTCGGCGAAATTAAACGTGAAGAGGCTGACGTCGAAGGGGTGAAGGTGAAGAAAATCGGTCACAGCACCGTTCGCGATGCGGTCGACCAGATTTCCGATCGCCCCTCCAGCGATCAGCGAGAATCCGAGACGCTCGGGCGTGGTGGTCGCGCGGACGAGAAGCCAGCCGACGAACAGCGTTCCGGCGGCTTGCGCGAGGATCAGCATCACAAGGGCGCCCTTCGCCTCAGCCGGAAACAGGCTGAAGCTGACGCCGATGTTCTGCTGCAGGTGAAGACTGAGGAATGGCAGGAACGGCGTCGACCCACCGCCGATGCCGGCCTTCGCCATGCCCTTCAGGAGCAGGTCCGAGGCCACGGCGGCGAAGACAGCTCCGATGATCACCGCATGACGGCTACCGAGCGCGTGGGCTTTTCGGAGCCAATCAATCCGCATCGCGATCACTCGTTGGATAGCTCGCGAAAACCTTGGTATCTCCGCCTCGCTTGAGCAGCAGGACCTTGTATGCCTCAGCCTTCCCCGGCATCCCGGGCGAACCTATCGGCATGTCCGGGACTGCGAGCCCAAGCGCATCCGGACGCTCGACGAGAAGGCGGCGCACCTCCCGGGCGGGCACATGGCCCTCCACGACATAACCCCCGATCCTGCTGGTGTGGCACGATGTCTGACCGACCCGCAGTCCCGCCGCGAGCTTTTCCTGCATGAAGGCGCCCATCGGCACGTCTTGGGCTCTCACCGTAAAGCCGTTCTCTTCCATGTGCCGGATCCAACCGATACAGCACCCGCAACCCGAGGTCTTCTTGACCGCGAGTTCGTCGGCCACCGCCGCGGCGGGACCTAGAGCGGCTGCAACCATCAAACCCGCGACCAATCCATACCGGTTCATTGCGACACCCCTCTCCTTCGGTCGGCGATCAGCTGCGGCAGCTTTCAGATCCGTCGGCCTCGTGCGAGTGAGCGATCCCGTGAAGATCCTGTCGGCCTTCACCCTCATCGAGCTGGCACCGCGGGATCGAAGCGTGCGAGCCGGAGCGCGTTCGCGGTGACGAGAACCGTGGCTCCGGTGTCGGCAAGAATTGCCATCCAGAGCGGGGTTGCGCCGATGAGGGTCGCGACCAGGAACGCGCCCTTCAGGCCGAGCGCAAGCGTGACGTTGGTCCAGATGTTCGACAGGGTCGCCCGGGACAGAACCACGAGCTCCGCCACGCCGCCGACGCGGTCCCTGAGCAGCGCCGCGTCCGCGGTCTCCAGCGCCACGTCCGTCCCGCTACTCATCGCGACGCCGACCGAGGCCGCGGCGAGGGCGGGAGCGTCGTTCACGCCGTCGCCGACCATCGCGATCGGGCCGTCCTTGCGGTAACCCGAGATCGCCTCGAGCTTGGCCGCGGGCAGCAGCTCGGCGCTGTGTTCAACGCCCAGCTCGGCCGCGACCGCGGCGGCTGCCCTCGCGTTGTCGCCCGTCAGCATGACGGTGCGCAGGCCAAGTTCGCGTAGCCGCTCGAGCCCCACGGCTGCGTCCGGACGGAGCGTGTCCCTGAGCGCTACGAAGCCGAGCAGTCGGGCGCCCTCGCTGACTATCACCACGGTATTTCCGGTGACCTCGAGCTCCGACACCCGAGAGGCGACTTCCGGCGACAGCAGACCCTTCTCGACGGCCTGGCGGGGGGATCCCACGGTGACGAAGCCGGACTTCAGGCGCGCGGTCACCCCCTTGCCGGGCACGGCCGTCCCGCCGAAGGCGTTCGGAACGGTCAGCGCCCTCGACTGCGCCTCCTCGAGGATGGCAAGCCCGAGCGGATGGCTGGAGCCGCGCTCGACGGCGGCAGCCTTCGAAAGCGTCTCGTCGACGGTCCCGTCTAGCGCAACGACGTCGACCACCCGTGGCCGGCCCTCCGTCAGCGTGCCCGTCTTGTCGAACGCGACCGTCCTCACCCGGCCAAGCGTCTCGAGGGCGGCCCCGCCCTTGATTAGAAGGCCCCGCCGCGCGCCACCCGCAAGCGCCGAGGCGACGGCCGCCGGGGTCGAAATCACCAGCGCGCAAGGGCAGGCGATCAGCAGCACCGCAAGGCCGCGATAGATCCAAGTCTGCCAGGCGCCGCCCGCCATCAGCGGCGGCGCGACGATGACCACCAGCGCGAACGCCATGGCGACGGGCGTATACCAGCGGCTGAAGCGCTCGATGAAGCGCGCGGTCGGCGCCTTGGTCGCCTGCGCCTCCTCGACTAGATGGACGATGCGCGCGATGGTGTTGTCCGCGGCCGTTTTCGTGATCGACACGCGGAGCTCGCCGTTGCCGTTGACGCTGCCCGCATAGACGCTCGAACCGACCTCCTTGAAGACGGCCCGGGACTCGCCCGTGATCGGAGCCTCGTTCACCTCGGACGCGCCCTCGACCACGGTCCCGTCGGACGGGACGCGATCGCCGGGGCGCACCAGCACGATGTCGCGCACCGCAAGGTCTGACGCCGGGACGGTCTCGACATCGTCGCCGCGGATCCGGCGGGCCGAACGCGGCATCAGGTCGACGAGCGCCTTCACGCCCGACCGTGCGCGGCTCGCCGCCACGCCCTCGAGCAGTTCCCCGACCGCAAACAGGAACACCACGACCGCGGCCTCCGGCGCCTCGCCGATCGCGATCGCACCGATGGCGGCGACGGCCATGAGGGTCTCGATGCTGAAGGGCGTCCCGTTGAGCGCACCGGCGGCCGCGCGGCGGACCACGGGAACAAGCGCGAGCACCGCCGCGACAACGTAGGGCCACGCCGCCCACTGCGGTTCGAGCCAAGAGACGCCCCAGGCCCCGGCGAGCAGCGCGCCCGAGGCGAGAACGATCCTGCCCTTCGCGGTCGACCACCACGGGCCTTCGGCCGCCGCATGGTCGTGACCGCCCGCGGGGCCGGCCGCGGCCGGATCGATCGCCTTGAAGCCGAGACTGTCGACCTTGGCCCGGATCGCCTCGCGGCTGGTGCGGTCCTCGTCGACCGTGATCGACATCGAGGACGCGGCGACGCTCACCTCGACCTCGGCGACACCCGGCAGGCGGCGCATGGCGGTCTCGATCTTCGCGGCGCAGGACCCGCAGTCCATGCCCTCGATGTGGAGCTTCAGCGCGCTGGCGGCGGCCATTTCGTCACCTCGACAATTCCGACGTGACGCACGATATAGACCCTGTAGCAACTACAGGGTCAAGCGATGTCTGACACGTTCGCGATCGGCGAGCTCGGGCGGGCGACCGACACCAAGGTCGAGACCGTCCGCTACTACGAGCGCATCGGCCTGCTGTCCCAGCCGCGGCGCACCTCGGGCAACTACCGCGCCTACGACCGCGGCCACCTCAATCGCCTCAGCTTCATCCGCCGCTCGCGCGACCTCGGCTTCTCGCTCGACCAGGTCCGTGCGCTGCTCGACCTCGCGGACCAGCGCGACCGCCCCTGCGAGGCCGTGGACGAGATCGCTCGGGGCCACCTCGCGGAGGTCGAACGCAAGATCGCCGACCTCGAGGCTCTTCGCGACGAGCTTCGCGGGATGGTGCGGCAATGCGGCCACGGGTCGGTCCGCGACTGCCGGATCATCGAGGCGCTTTCGCCCGGCGACGCACTGGCCGCGGCGCCCGGTTAAGGACTCGTTGACGGCTTCCGGCGACCATCGCCTCGCGGAGTCGTGGAGGCGTCGGCTCTTGACACCGCCCCCCGTTTCCCCGGATGCGTTGCAGCATGGACGTTCTGTCGAAGGCGAGATCAACGCGTGCCTGGCGCTTCTGCGTCCGGGTTGCGTTCGCCCTTTGCCTGGTCGTCTTCGGCGTCGGCGACGCCGTCGAGCGCAGCTTCGCGGGCCATGTGGGCCTCGATTCGGCACTCACCTACGCGGTCTCGGCCGACACCAGGGCCAGCGTCACGACCGACCATTCCGGCATTCACGTCGACGGCCAGTCCGGCGACGTGGACACGAGCGGCCAGATCGTCGGCCACGGCTGTCATGGCTGCGCGGCCATCCCGGAGCGGATGCTGCAGGTCGTCGCCGCGCCGAGCGCGCTCGGCTCGTCTCCGGCATGGGCCTCCGTGCCCTCGACCGCCGGGCGCGAACCCCTCGTCGACCTTCCTCCGCCTCGAGCCTGACCTGACGGAATCCGTGTCGGCGCGCGCGTAGTCGCTCGCCTCCGCTCGTCAGTTCATCAGGTCAGGTCATGCTTTTCAGAACCCGCGCGCTTGCGCTGGGGGTGGCGATCGCGCTGCTTCCCGCGCCGGCGACGCACGCCGCGCCGTCGTCGCGGTCCCTTACGCTGTCACAGGCGCTGTCGCGCGCCGTCGCCTCCTCCCCTGGTCTCGCCGCGGCGGACCGGGAGATCGGAGCGGCGGGCGGCCGGAGCCTCCAGTCCGGCGTCTTCCCCAACCCCGAGCTCTCCGCGGAGCTCGACAACGCCTTCGGCTCCAAGCTCAAGCGCAATCTCGAGACCGCCGAGACCACGCTCCAGATCAGCCAGCTCTTCGAGCTCGGCGGCAAGCGCGAGGCCCGGATGGCGATCGCCGCCGCCGACATCGACGCTGCGCGCTGGGACCGGGCCGCGACCCGGCTACAGGTTCTCGCCGAGACGGCCGAGGCGTTCGCAAGGACGCTCGGCGCCCAGCGTCGCGTGGCGGAGCTCGAGGAACAGGTCGACGACCTCGACCGCCTGACCCCGCTGCTCCAGCGGCGGGTCGAGGCGGGCGCGTCTTCGAGCGCTGAGATCTCGCGCGGCCGTCTCGCCACGGAGACGACGCGCGTCGAACTCGCCAAGGCGAAGGCCTCGTTCCAGGCGGCGCGGCGCGAGCTGTCGGTGCTGATCGGGGAGAAGGCCCCGTCCTTCGCCTCCGTCGGCGGCGATCTCTCGCGCATAGGCGCGCCACCCTCGTTCGACGCCCTGATGGCGCGCGCGCTGCAGACCCCGCAGCTCACGCGCTTCACGGCCGTGAGGGCCCAGCGCCGGGCGCTGCTCGCGGCGGCGCAGGCCAAGGCCGTGCCGGACATCACCGCGGGCGTCGGGTGGCGACATTACCGCGAAGACCGGTCGAACGCCGTGATGGCTTCGCTCAGCGTGCCGCTCCCGGTGTTCGACCGGAACCAGGGCGGCGTTATCGAGGCGAACGAGACGCTCGCCAAGACCGAGGCCGAGAAGGCCGCGGCCCAGCGGGCCCTGACGGTGCTCGTCGGCAACGCCTACGAGGCGTTGAGGGGCTCCTATGACGAGGCCCGGCTTACCCGCGCCAACGTGCTGCCCGTCGCCCGCGAGGCCTGGGACAGCATCCGTTCCGGCTACGGCGAGGGCCGCTACTCGCTGCTCGAGCTGCTCGATGCACGCGCCGCGCTTTCGGAAGCCTCGCTTAAGGAGATCGACGCCCTGGTCTCCTTCCACTCATCGCTCGCCAGTCTCGAAGGCCTGACGGGATCCGCCCTCGTTCTGTCCCGGAGAGACAAATGACCTCGTTCAAGACCGCCTCCATGGCGGCCGCGCTCCTGCTCGCCTCCGCCACCGTTTCGCTGGCGGCGCCCGCATCGACGCCCCGCGTCGTTCCGCTGCCCGGCTACGACGGCGCCTGGGTCTATGACGGCCGCACGCCGCCGACCTGCAACGCCCGCGACATCCGCGTCCGCCACTTCGCGGGTGACGGCCATGCCGACACGCATGCCGACCACGCCCACCTCGGCCACGGCCACAAGTGGAGCAAGCGGAACTTCAAGGGCTACCCGACGAAGCCCCCCTGCTACGTGCGCCGCGCTTCCGCCCAACCCGAAACCCCTGCCGACCTCGCGACCGCCGCGACCCGCAACGCCCTGTCCGGAGACCTGTCATGAGCCGCTCCTTCGCACGCGACGCCGCCGTTCTCGTGGTCGGGGGTCTCATCGGGGCCGGCGGCCTCTACGCCGCCCAGCAGGGTCCGTCCGCGGTCGCAACCCAGGCGCTCGCGCTCTACTCCGGCCTGATGGGCGGTGACGGCCACGCACACGCTGAAGGACCGAAGACGCTCGCCGCCGCAGACGGTCACAAGGAAGGCGACGGCCATGCCCACGGCAAGGACGGTGCCCATTCGAAGGACGACGGCCACGGTCACGGCAAGGACGACGACCACTCCAAGGACGATGGCCACGACCATGGTTCCGGCAAGGACGATGGGCATGGCCATGGCAAGGACGACGGTCACGGCCACGACAAGCCGAAGCCCAAGGCCGACGCAGGCGCCCCGATCCAGGTCGCGGCCGCGGACGACCACAAGGAGGGCGACGGCCACGGTCACGGCAAGGAGGACGCGCACTCCAAGGAAGACGGGCACGGCCATGGGAAGGACGACGCCCATTCCAAGGACGACGGCCACGGACACGGGTCGGGCAAGGACGACGGGCACGGGCATGGCGCGGATGACGGCCACGGCCACGACAAGCCGAAGCCGAAGGCCGACGCCGGGGGCGAAGCGCCCCTGAAGGTCGCGGCCGTCGACGCCAAGGATGACGGGCACGGCCACGGTGCCGAGAAGAAGGACGACGGCCACGGCCATGGGGCCGAGCTCCCCGAGGGCGTCGTCGAGCTGGGCGAGGCCAAGGTGAAGGCCGCGGGCATCGCTCTTGGCAAGGCGGGCGCCTCGACGCTCCGCGAGGAACTCCAGCTCAACGGCATCGTGCAGGCGAACCAGGAGGCGGTCGTGCAGGTCACGCCGCGCTTCCCCGGCGTTGTCCGCACGCTGTCGAAGCGCCTCGGCGACCAGGTGAAGAAGGGCGAGCTGCTCGCGGTCGTCGAGAGCAACCAGAGCCTCACCACCTACGAGCTGAAGGCCCCGATGGCGGGCGTGATAACCGAGCGGCAGGCCTCGCTCGGCGAATACGTTTCCGAGCAGAAGCCCGCCTTCGTCATCACCGACCTCTCGACGCTCTGGGTCGACTTCTCCGTTTACCGCCGAGACCTTGCGAAGGTCGCGGTCGGCGAGACGGTGCGGATCGACCCCGAGGACGGCGGAGAGCCGATCGAGGCGAAGATCTCTTACCTGTCGCCGATCGGGGCCGCGGACACCCAGAGCGCGGTGGCGCGCGCCGTGATCCCGAACGACGGCCGCTTCCGTCCGGGCTTGTTCGCGACGGGCGCGGTCGCGACCGCCGAGCAGCCCGTGCCGCTCGCCGTGTCGATCGACGCGGTGCAGTCGCTCGAGGGCCGCGACGTCGTGTTCGTCCGCGAGGGCGACCGCTTCGCCGCCCGCGACGTGACGCTTGGCCGCCGGGACGGACGGTCCGTCGAGGTCGTCACGGGTCTCAAGGGAGGCGAGGCCTACGCCTCGAGGAACAGCTTCGTCGTGAAGGCAGAGCTCGCAAAGGGAAGCGCGAGCCATGAGCACTGATACGACGCGCACTGAGGCGGGCGACTACAAGCCCAACGGCTTGATCGAACGGATCCTGGCGTTCTCCATCGCGCAGCGGTGGATGGTGGTGTTCGCGTGCCTGGCCGTCGCTGGCCTTGGCGTCTTCAACTTCCTGCGCCTGCCGATCGACGCGGTGCCGGACATCACCAACGTCCAGGTCCAGATCAACACCACCGCGCCCGGCTTCTCGCCGCTCGAGGTCGAGCAGCGCATCACCTTCCCGCTCGAGACCAGCCTCGGCGGACTGCCGGACCTCGACTACACCCGCTCGCTGTCGCGCTACGGCCTCTCCCAGGTCACGGTCGTGTTCAAGGACGGGACCGACATCTATTTCGCCCGCCAGCTCGTGAACGAGCGGCTGCAGCAGGCCAAGGACCAGTTGCCCGCCGGGATCGAGACCGCCATGGGACCGATCTCCACGGGCCTCGGCGAGATCTACAATTACGTCGTCGACGCCAAGCCCGGCGCGAAGAAGCCGGACGGCTCGGACTACAGTCCCGCAGACCTCAGGACGATCCAGGACTGGATCATCACCCCGCAGCTCCGCACGGTCCCGGGCGTCGTCGAGGTCAACACGATCGGTGGCTACGAGCGCCAGCTCCACGTGCTGCCGAACCCGGCGCGGCTGATGGCCTACGGGCTCACGTTCCGCGACGTGATGACGGCGCTCGCCACCAACAACGCCAATGTCGGCGCCGGCTACATCGAACGGAACGGCGAGCAGTATCTCGTCCGCACGCCCGGACAGGCGCTGACGGCGCAAGACGTCGGCGGCATCGTCGTGAACTCTCACGCCGGAACTCCCGTCCGCGTCTCGGACGTCGCCGAGGTGAAGGACGGGCGCGAACTCCGCAACGGCGCGGCGACTCTGAACGGCCACGAGGTCGTGCTCGGCACGACCATGCTGCTGATCGGCGAGAACAGCCGCACCGTCGCCGAGCGCGTCGCCAACAAGCTCGGCGAAATCCAGAAGTCGCTGCCCGAGGGCGTCGAGGCTCGCTCCGTCTACGACCGCTCGACGCTGGTCGAGGCCACCATCGCGACAGTGGAGAAGAATCTCGTCGAGGGCGCGCTGTTCGTGATCGCGGTGCTGTTCCTTCTACTCGGCAACATTCGCGCCGCGATCGTCACGGCCTTCGTGATCCCGCTCTCCATGCTCTTCACCATCACGGGCATGGTCGAGAACAAGGTCTCGGCGAACCTGATGAGCCTCGGGGCGATCGACTTCGGCATCATCATCGACGGCGCCGTGATCATCGTTGAGAACTGCCTGCGGCTGCTCGCCCACGAGCAAGAGCGGAGGGGCCGCCTGCTGACGATGCAGGAGCGCTTCTCGACGATCCTGGCGGGATCGAGCGAAGTCATCCGGCCAAGCCTCTTCGGCACCATGATCATCGCGGTGGTCTACCTGCCAGTGCTCACCCTCACGGGGGTCGAGGGCAAGATGTTCACGCCGATGGCGCTCACCGTGCTGATGGCGCTGCTCGGCGCGTCGATCTTCTCGATGACCTTCGTCCCCGCGGCGATCGCGATCTTCGTCTCCGGCAAGGTGTCGGAGAAGGAGAACTGGTTCATGCGCGGCGCACGCGTGACCTACGAACCCCTGCTTGGCCTCATGATCAAGCTGCGCTGGGTCGTGGCCCCGGCCGCGGTCGCGCTTGTCGTCGTGACCGGGATTGCGGCGTCGCGGATGGGCGGCGAGTTCATCCCGAGCCTGGACGAGGGCGACGCAGCGATCCAGGCGCTGCGCGTGCCGGGCACCAGCCTCACCCAGTCGCTGGAGATGCAGGGAGCGCTCGAAAGGCGCCTCATGCAGCTTCCCGAGGTGAAGGAGGTGTTCGCCCGAACCGGCGTCGCCGAGGTCGCGACCGACGCCATGCCGCCCTCGATCTCGGACGGCTACATCATACTGAATCCAAGGTCGGAGTGGCCGAACCCGAAGAAGACCAAGGCCGAGCTGATGGAGGACGTGGAGAAGGCCGCGGAGGAGATCCCGGGCTCGAACTACGAGCTCTCGCAGCCGATCCAGCTCCGCTTCAACGAGCTGATCTCCGGCGTGCGCTCCGATGTCGGCGTGAAGATCTTCGGCGACGACCTCGACACGCTGCTCAAGGTAGCGGGCGAGGTCCAGACGGTCCTTACGAAGGTGCCCGGAGCCGCGGACGTGAAGACCGAGCAGGTCACCGGCCTGCCGATCCTCACGGTGAAACTCAACCGCACCGCTCTCTCCCGCTATGGCGTGAGCGTTGGTGACGTGCAGGAGATCGTCGAGATCGCGGTCGGCGGAAAGGAGGCCGGGCAGATCTTCGAGGGCGACCGTCGCTTCGACATCGTCGTGCGGTTGCCCGAGCGGCTGCGCACCGACATCGAGGCGCTGAAGAACATCCCGGTCCCGCTGCCGACCCCGGACGGCAACGAGGCGCAGGCCAGTCCGGCGGTCCTTGGAGGTCCGCCATCGTCCCGCACGCGTTACGTGCCGCTCTCCTCGCTCGCCTCGCTCGAGGTGGCTCCCGGACCGAACCAGATCAGCCGCGAGAACGGCAAGCGCCGCATCGTGGTGTCGGCGAACGTCCGCGACCGCGACCTCGGCTCCTTCGTGGGCGACGCCCAGCGGGCCATTGGCGAACAGGTCAAGCTGCCGTCGGGCTACTGGATCGGCTGGGGCGGGCAGTTCGAGCAGCTCGTCTCCGCCACACAGCGCCTGACGATTGTGGTTCCGATCGCGCTCACGCTGATCTTCGTGCTGCTGTTCATGAGCCTCGGGTCGTTCAAGGACGCCGCGCTCGTGTTCTCGGGCGTGCCGCTCGCGCTCACGGGCGGCGTCGCGGCGCTGCTGATCCGCGACATCCCGCTCTCGATCAGCGCGGGCATCGGCTTCATCGCGCTGTCGGGCGTCGCGGTGCTGAACGGGCTCGTCATCATCGCGTTCATTCAGAAACTCCGCGACCAGGGGTTGGAGCTAGTCGAGGCGGTGAAGGAGGGCGCGCTGACGAGGCTTCGTCCGGTGCTCATGACTGCGATGGTGGCCTCGCTCGGCTTCGTGCCGATGGCGATCGCCACGGGTCCCGGCGCCGAGGTCCAACGGCCGCTCGCGACCGTCGTGATCGGCGGGATCGTGTCCTCGACGATCCTGACGCTGCTGGTGCTTCCGGCTCTCTACGTGCTGTTCACGCGGCGACGGAAGGCGGACCCGGCTCCGGAGCCGGATGCAGCCGTGGCGGCCGCGTCATGAGGGCCGCAGCCATCAGCGCGGCTGCGCTCGCCCTCGCGCTGGGGACGTCGTCCCCGGCGCGGGCGCTCAACGAGGACGTGATGCGCAACGTCCTGTCCTCGGTGTTCCTCGCCCAGAACTTCACGGCCGTCTGCGTGAAGGTCGATCCCGACTTCGCTCGCGAGACGGGCGGCAAGGATGGCGACGCCTCCAAGGTCATCGCGCACATCAAGGACGAGATCATCGCGACGATGACGCGCGAGGAGGCCGCGCAGATCGTCGTCAGCGCCGCCGGGGCCGCCCGCGCGGTCGGCCTCGGCATGATCCGATCGCTCTCCGGCGGATCGGTCGAGGAGCAGACCGACAGGGTCAGGGCGCTCTGCGAGGGGACGGCGAAGCCGCTGGTGAAGGGCGTCGTCGAGAACCATGACGAGCGGCACGAGTTCTTCGAGCAGATGCTCAAGGACGCGCGCCAGGGCCGCGGCTGAGGACGGGACGACGATGACGGCACGTGACGATCACGCCGGGCACGACCATGGTGAAGATCATTCCGGCCACGCCCACGGGCCGGGAGGGCACTCCCACGCTCCCGCGAGCTTCGGCAAGGCGTTCGCGATCGGCATCGGGCTCAACACGGCCTTCGTGATCGTCGAGGCGGGCTACGGCTACGCCAGCAACTCCCTCGCCCTCGTGGCGGACGCGGGCCACAATCTCTCCGACGTGCTCGGCCTCGTGGTCGCGTGGGTCGCGGCAACGCTCGCCAAGCGCCCGCCGTCACCGCGCTTCTCTTACGGCCTGCGGTCGTCTTCGATCATGGCGGCTTTGTTCAACGCGATCTTCCTGCTGATCGCTGTCGGGATGATCACGTGGGAGGCGATCCAGCGCTTCTCCGACCCCCAGCCCGTCGCAGGCGTGACCGTCATGGCGGTCGCCGCCATCGGCGTGCTGATCAACGGCTTCACCGCGTTCCTGTTCATGTCTGGCCGCAAGGGCGACATCAACATCAAGGGGGCCTACCTCCACATGCTGGCGGATGCGGGCGTGTCGGTCGCCGTGGTCGTCGCAGGGCTGCTGGTGCTTCAGACGGGCTGGCAGTGGCTCGACCCGGTCGTCAGCCTCGCGATCGCCGCGGTCATCATTATCGGGACGTGGGGCCTGCTGCGCGACAGCGTGACGATGTCGCTCGATGCGACCCCGCCCGGAATCGACCCCGCGGCCGTCGCCGCATTACTTCGGGAGCGTCCCGGGGTCGTCGAGGTTCACGACCTCCACGTCTGGCCGATGAGCACTACCGAGACGGCGCTCACCGCGCACCTCGTCATGCCATCGGGCCATCCGGGCGACGCGGCCATGCGCTCGATCGCCGAGGAGCTCGAGGAGCGCTTCGGCATCGCCCACCCGACGATCCAGATCGAACTCGCGACGGGCTCCTGTCCGCTGGCGCCCGCCCATGCCGTCTGAGGCCGGGACGCGCGCGGCGGGTTTCTTGCGCGCGCTCGCGGGCAAGGCGGCGGCGCTTGCGACGCTGGTCGCCGTGCTGCTGCTCGCCGTGTCCCACGTCGAGATCGATCACGCCTCCCGCCTTGCGCCGGCCTCCGGCCAGCAGGCCGTGCTCGTGACTTCAGCGCCCTGCTCGTCCGCGGCGCTCGGACATGCTGGCTCGGGAGCCGCCGAGTGCTCCGCCCCGTGCGTTGCCCCGCTTCCGGCCGCCCCCGGTTCATGGGCGACGATCGCCCAGCGGTCCCCGTCGGTGCGGTCCCCGTGCCCCGGCCACGACGGCGTCCACGTCGGTTTCGCCACTCCGCCTCCCCGGATCGCCTGATCGCGCCGTCCGGCGGATACGGCGACGCCGTTCCGCCGACCTTGCTTTCAGCGACGCGTCCCTGACGCGACGGCCGACGCCGTCAGCGGGACGCAGGACCGACTCCGGGAACGAAGACATGATCACCCACTCATCCTGCGCGCACCCCGCGCATCAAGCGGACGACCTCGACCTGCTCGCGACCATTGAGGGCCACCAGATCGAGCTGCTCGCCCGCCGGATCCGGCTTTCCCGCGGGACGAAGCTCGACCTGCCGGGTCGGCACGGCTCCACGCTGGTGCTCGCCTCGGGAAGGCTCTCGGCCGAGACGATCACGTCCGACGGGCACGAGGCCTTCGCGGCCGACGTCGAGCCGGGCGACGTGATCGGCGAGGCCTTTGCGTTCGAGCGCTGCGACACGCCGTTTGAGGTGGTGGCCGACGAGGCGTCCGAGGCCTGGTGCTTCGACGCGCGCGACTTCGCGGCCGCGTTCGAGCGCCACCCCGCATTCGCAAAGGCGGTGGTGCGCGCGATGTGCCGTCGGCAGTGCCGGACGCTTCAAAGGATGTCGGAGGTCATGACCCTGCCGATGGCGGGCAGGCTGGAGGCCGAGCTGCTGCGGCTGGCGGCCTGCGACCCGTCGGGCCGGACGATCGGGCGGCTGCCGACGCATCGGCAGATCGCCTCGCGCATCGCGACGCAGCGGGAGGCGGTGACCAAGGAGCTGAGCCGTCTCGAGCGACAGGGCGCCATCCGCAAGGAACGCCATGGCCTGAGGCTCGTGGGGCCTAGCTGGAACGCCTGAGTTTGGGCGGGCCAGCCCCGGGAAGGGCTGGCCCTGCGGCGCCGTCAGGGTTGGAGACCAATGACGGTGCCGGTTCGGATCAGCGCGCGATCACGCGGCTGGGGTCATGGCGGTTGCTCGCCTCACGGTCAACGCTGCCCGTCCGCTCGCCGGACAAGACGCTGAAGTCCGGCACGCTGTCGTAGAAGTCCGCGCTGTCGCGCAGGTGCTGGTTCGTCGAGTTGGCGGGCCCGGTCCCGGCGGTCGCGGCCGCGACCGAGGACATAAGGACGAGGGCGGCGGCGATCATAATCTTCATCGTGGGTCACTCCCTTGTGGAAGCTCGTCTTGAGCTTGGGACCAAGATGCCGGGAGGCCCGGATTCGCCGGGTGGAAAGTCCCACATCCCGGGACAACTGGACGTGAGCCGGGCGTGTGCGAAGGTGGCCGGGAAAGAAGGAGGACGACGCCCATGACGATGAACCGCAGGACGTTCGCACTGCTGGCGGCCGGCACCGCGCTGCTTGTCCCGGGCAGGGTTCGCGCCGCTCCGGCGATGACCGTCCACAAGGATCCGACCTGCGGCTGCTGCGAGGCCTGGGTCGATCACGTCCGCGCGGCCGGCTACGAGGCGCAGGTCGTCGAGGTCGCGGCCATCAACACCGTCAAGGCGAAGCTCGGCGTGCCCCCCGGCCTGAGGTCCTGCCACACGGCCGAGATCGACGGCTACGTGCTCGAGGGCCACGTTCCCGCGGCGGCGATCGCGAGGCTGCTCGCCGAGCGCCCGAAGGTGCGGGGCCTCGCCGTGCCCGGGATGCCGATCGGCTCGCCCGGCATGGAGGTCGAGGGCCGTGATCCGGAGGCCTACGACGTGATGGCTTTCGGCGACAGCGAACCCAAGGCCATGATGAGGTTTCGGGGAAATATTGCGCTTTAGCGCCTTGCCGCGAGGGGGAAGTCCAGTCCGCTTCTCGGCGATTATGCAATGTCTGCACTTGGCGCACTATGGACAATAGATCTTGTACCGGCGCATGTCGGAGGCGAGCCTCTCGCTCCAGATGTTCGAGTAGCCAGCTCGATCTGCCGCGAGAGTTCAAAAGGGTGCTGGTCCTGGCCTAGGTGGCGACCGGTCCGGCGCCGTTGAGGTCGGCCTTGTCGGTGATGATGCCGCGCTTGGTGAAGGGCGTCGGATGGTCCAGGGAGCGGTCGAGGCCGCTGCGGATTTTCTTCTGGGCCGCCATGGCCGCGCCGTTGAGCACGAAGGCGTGCGCGCGACGGATCCGCTTGTCCGCGAACTTGTCGAGGTCGGACTTGAGCCGGCCGACCTTGTAAGGGTCGATGCCGACGGTCATGCGGGGTGGGCGCGCCATGCAGAGATGGCGACACGGATGCTCGCAAGGCGGTAGTGGCGGGCCGGAAATAGAAACCCCGGGCGGCGTCAAGCGCTCAGCCCGGGGGTCGTTCTGCGTTTCCTGACCCGGTCGCAGAAACCGGTTTGGGTGCCATCGAGCGCCGCGAAGAGAATCTACCGCGCGCGCACGAGAACCACAAGAGATTGCCGCTTGGCGAGCCGATTTGCGGACCTGATTGGGGCCGGCATCCGCAGCCTCAATCAGCCAGCGTCCTCGTTACTCATTCAGATGGCCACGCAGGATGTGCGCCGGGATGGCGTCCAGGTCGAGGCTAGGGTTCTTCCGGGTCGGCACGAGGCGGACCGTCACCATCCGGGCGGCCGCATCGCGGTCTGCGCCTTTGCGGGCCACGAGGAGCTCGACAGCGCGATCGACGACCCGCCAAGGAGAGATTGGCTTGGCTGAGGCTGCGCGCTTGGCCGCCTGAGTGTCGTCGGTGGCGTTGGCGGCGATGGTCGTCCGCCAGACGTCGCGGAAGGCTTCGCTGATGGCGCGATCGACGGCGGCCGGGTTTGGGACGCCGGCCGCTCGATGCCGCTCTCGTGTCGCGGCCGACCGGGCACGATCACGCTCGAGATGGGCCGCGTATCTGTCGGCGTGGTCTGCGCGACGCCGGCGCGTGTCTGTTCCGCTCATACCGGCAGATTCTCAGGCTTTCCGGCATAGAACAATGCGGATGGCGTCCGGGATTTCATCCGTCTTATCCGGCCGCTGAGACCACGGCAGGGGCGTGCTTCGCACGCTGGGTCAGCGCAGCAGGGAGGCCGAAAAGGAAAACAGGATGTTCAGTGGCCGGCCCGTCAGGGCCGCACGGCGCGTCTTAAACAAAATCGGACTTCGCCGCCCAAGAACCGCCCGTCGGGTATCCAGGGAGCCTGGAGGCCGCGTCAGCGGCGGCCAGGCGAACCTCTTACGAGCGTCGCGCGAGGCGAAGCCTCAGCGCTGTAAACTAGGTCGCTTTAGACAGCTATACATAAAGGCCATGTGACTTGTGCCGTATGGCCGGCAGAAACGCAGACCCAGGCCAACGAAACCTCGGACATTTGCGCTATTCGGCGGCAGTCCTATAATGGACGCCATCACACATCGCAGCATTTAGGAAAGATCGTGTCCGTCACCACATTCATCCGGAGGGTCCGGCCCCCGGCGCAGGCTCCTCAGCAGGACGTTGGCGCGAGCCGCACGGCAGTCTGGCTCCCACAGGGTCTGGCGGCCATCCTGTCATTCAGGTCGGCTACAGGGTCTCAGGCGCGGCTCATCTGGTCAATGCTCTCTGCCACCGCCGACGGCGTCCAGGAGGTGATCGCCGGCCGCGTTGCGGTGGTCGTCCTACGGCAGGAACTGGAGCTCTACGCCTGCAGGGAGCTGAGGGGGAAGCGCGGCCTCGAGCACCTGCAGGAGGCCTGCGCTGTCAGCACCATGAGCGCACCAGGGACTGTGCTCGACGGCCATCGCTTGTTCGCGGACATCATCCAGGTCCCTGACGTTAGCGGCCGCTCCGCCATCGGCATCGTCCTGGGCGACGCCTTCACTGAGCATGCCGCGACCTTCAATCAGGCGAAGGTCGGTGTGCCGACCGGCGTATGGGCCGAGCTCAGCTCCTACATGGCGATCGAGATGGCTGTGCGGGCGGCCGCGAATGTCACTGGCGAGAAACGTCGGTATGTCCGGACGATCGCGAAGGACAAGCTCGGGGACTACATCCCCGGCGCGGGTGGAATGGAGCTCGGGGTTTTCAGGAAGCAGTTCGTCGAGAGGTCGCTCGCCCAGCTGAAGGCTCGCGAGGTCGAGGAGAAGTGGCTTCGCTGGACTGTCCGCGCGGACAAGTCGAGGAACGCGACCAAGCTCGTGATCGAGGCCGTTGTTCCGGACAAGCTGTCGCGCCTCGAACATCCAGGTCCTCGGCCGCGGATCCTCTTCAAAGACCAGTCCGACCTCAATCAGCTGCGGAACGGCGAGGAGGCCGCCGCGTCTGTTCGCCGGCAAAAGCGCGAGGCCGCGGCGTTCGCTGAGATGGTCGCCGACGACGAGGAAATCGGCTGATCGCTCAAATTCGAACGATCCGGTGAACCTGGGCGCAAGGTGGGCCGCGCTAGGGTGGGGAGTCGGAGTCGATTCCGGCGGGTAAGCGAGGGTCCAAAAATGCTGGGATATGAGGAAACTGGCTACGTCCTGGGCATGGGCGACCTCGTCCGGAAAGAGCGTGCGCTTGCTCAGCAGGTCGTCGATCAGGTGGTCGCGGATCGTGACGCCTGGGCGCGGGTCGCCCTGCAGAACAAGGAGTTCGGTGAGCAGCAGGCCTCGATCGCTCACCGGAACTTCGCGATCGCCGAGCAGAACCGCCGGGTCGCCGAGGAAGCGCAGGCCGAGGTTCGGCGCCTGCTCGCAGAGGCCGCAGCCGAGAAGGCCGCTCGCGAGGCGGCTGAACGCTATGCAGCCGCACTTCGCGAGCGCTTTGCAGAGGTCTTGAGGGCCGACGCTGTGCTGCTCGAGGTCGCAGACCGGCTCCAGCGGGCCGACCTGCACTGATCCCCTCCCGCGGTCGTCTCCCTAAAACGTCGATCTGGAAGCTATTTCATGGGCCAAAACTCTCCCACGTATCCACGTGCGAGAAAGCCTCAAATGGCCCTCAGCGAGCCTTCAGGCGAATTCTAGGGGCAACCGCATGCCCTGATCGGCACTTCAGATCGCAAATAAATCCAATAATTGGTCTGATTTACAAAGCTCAGGCCGTGTAACGCCGTTTTGAGGTTTCGGCTACATCTGGCATCTTGAGGTCGTTAACGCCTTAACGACTTCGGATTCGAAATGGTCAGGCCTCCTGCGTACCGTCATCCCGCCCCCCAGCGGCCGGTCGATGCTGAAGCGATCGCGGCGACGACGGTCTCATCTCCAAATTCTGCAGCTATTCTTGCAGCGGCGGCCGAGCTGAAGCAACCGGTCTTCTCGTGGAGGTCATTCGGTCATGACCTCGTGAAGGCTTTGGTCGCCTCGCCGGACGCGCTGGCCGCTCTGGAGATGCCGGTCGGCTTAGAGGAGCGCTTCGCCGAGGTCCGGAAGGAGATCGAGCAGGCGTCCGCGCCGAAGCCGGTCGCCGCGCCGCGGCCGCCGGCCGCTCCGAAGCAGGAAGAGGCCGAAGCCGCGGCTCCCGCTGCCCGGCCGGTCGAACAGCCGCGCCTCTCGGTCGCCCGGCCGCCGCGGCCGCCGGCCGAACGCAGGATGGTGTGGTCGGAGCCGAAGATCGTCGAAGTCGTGGCGGCGCCGACGCCTCCGCCTGCGGCTCCCAAGACGGTCTCCCAGTCAATCAAGGTCGATTTTCTCGAGCTCCTCGAGGACAACAAGGCGCGCCTTGCGGATGAGGAAGAGGACTTTGAACGGATCGGTGACGTCAGCGATGACGACCTGGACCCGAGCTACCGCGATCCAAGCTATCGCGAGCCTGATCCGCTGCTGACGCTCGAGGGGGAGCCGGGCGCGGTTCTGCTCGGGGTTGAAGCCGGTCCGCTCGACTGCCCGTGGGGCAACCCCCTCAGGATTGGCCTCCCAAAGCCGGATCGTCCGCTCACCAAACCTCGCGGCGTGATCGTCACGATGGAGCAGACCCGCGAGATGATGCGGCGAGGCCGGCTATGAGCGCCTCCGCCGCCGAAATCGTCCGCATGCGTCTGCTCGGCGCGTCCTACGCGCAGATCACCTCCGCCACCGGTGTCAGCAAGACCGCGATCGGCACCGCCCTTGCCGGCGCCGGCCTCATTCGTCCTCGCGGCCGAGGCACGCCTGACGAGGCCGCGGCGCTTCGCCACCGTGGCCACTCCTATGAAGAGATCGCGGCGGCGCTTGGCGTCTCCAAGCGGAGGGTCGGCAACCTGCTCTCCGCGGCCGCCGCGATCGGCGTGAAGGTGTTCGGCGGTTCCGGGCCGCGCTTCGACTACTCCGCGATCGCGACCATGAAGGCCGCCGGGATGTCTCACGTGGCGATCCGCGAGGAGACCGGCGCGAGCGCCGGCACGATCTCGGCCGCGGTCGCCACCATGGGCGCGGCCCGCCGCTACACGCGCGTCGATCGCGATGAAGTCGCTCGGCTTCAGGCGGCCGGGAAGTCCGCCGTCGAGATCGCGGCCGAACTCGGCTGCTCAAAAAACTCAGTGTGGAATGCGCAGCGCGATCTGAGGGCCGCAGCATGAAGACGCTCGTGCACGTCAAAATGGAGTCTCATTGCGCTGACGACGGCGACGGCGAGCAGGTCTTCGTCGCCATCTGCCTGCGGACCGAGATCGCAGGCCGCAAGATCTTGGCTGAGGGCAGTGCTGACGCGAGCACCGACGCGGAGGCCGAATCCTCGGCCTGGGAGAGCGCCCGTCAAGACCTCTGCGATCAGGCGCACCCGACCGATCCTGACCACGTCGATTTCGAGCTCGTCGGCAGCATCGAGGATGCCTCGCGGCGCAGCCGGGAACTCTACCAAAGCTGGTTCAACGCGGTGCTCAACGCGATCCAGTACGCGGAGGAATCGGCATGACCCGCTCTCAGGCAATAGCGCTTCGCGCCGAGATCATGGGCTACGACAAGACCCCTCTGCTCGAGGGGGTCGTCGTCGGACCGATCCCGGATGGCCTTCACGACTACGAGCTGGCCATTCACATGGCCGGCGTGAAGGTGATCGATAATAAGGCGTTCGGCTCCTACCAGGGCGACGCGTGGTTCTACGTCGAGTTCCCGAACGGAGAGCGGTACTTCACGTACGCCTCGTACGGATCCTGTTGCGTCTGCGACGCGTTCGAGAGCACGTTCGGCTACCGCGATGCAGATCATCCGGATCACGCCCATCGGCTCGCCTCGTTCGGCCGGTCCTACCTCGAGACCTGCTACACGAAAGAGCAGGCCATCGATAAGGCGGGCGAGCACCGAAGCTGGGATCTCGGTGCAGATGCCGTCGTCCGGTGGATTGAGGAAACCGCTTCCCGTCATGACCCAGGAGACGATGTCGTCGATCTGGAGGTCGAGTCTTGACCGCCGAGATCGTCGCCCTCGCGGACGCCGGTGCCTGGGAGGATCCGCGCGTCGCCACGGCGAGCATGCCGCTCTGCTTCCACATGTCCTACGAGCCGATCGAGACCTTGCGTTTCGTCGAGCAGGGAGAGCCCGATCGCTTCTTCAAGCCGAATGGGCTCTGGATCTCGGACGAGAGCGACTACGGCTGGTCGCACTGGACCGCGGACGTTGGCTTCTACCGCAGGCACGGCCGTCCGAGGCACTCCTACAGCGTGCGCATCAAGCCGGGATCCGACGTCCTCTGGATCAAGGATCAGGCTCAGCTGGTCCGTTTCGAGCAGGAGTTCGATCGTTACTTCGGGACGCTCGACGGCTTCCGCTATCGGATCGACTGGGCGCGGGTCGCTGAGCGCTTCCAGGGCATCCTGATCACCCCGCACCTGTGGGAATGCAGATGGGGTTCGAGCCTCTGGTACTCGGCCTGGAACTGCGCCAGCGGCTGCATTTGGGACCCCGAGGCCATCGCCGAGATCACGAAGATCGAGGCCTTCCCCAAGCTCCCGAGACAGGCCGCAGCATGACCGCCGAGCAGGCCCTCTGGATCTCCGTCATCAGCATGGCGATCGCGCTGCTGACGCTGATCTTCATCCTCACCGATGACGACCGCCGCGCCGAGAAGGTTAAGCCCATCCGCATCAAGAAGGAGAAACGGCCGTGAGCGTTGATGTGGCTGCCATCTGCCTGCTTGGCTTCTCCCTGCTCGTGATGGTCGTAGCGAAGGTTGTCATCGAGATCGCTGGCATGCGGGCGCTGCTCGTGCTGAGCGATCAGATCGATCCGAGCGGCCGCCTGTCTCGCGAGTTCCTCGAAGAGCAGGCCCGTCTTCTCGGCGTCGATCTGATCGACCTGATGGCGGTGATCAAAGATGCCGAGAGCGCAGTGCTGGCCCGGAGGGTGCGCCAGTGACCGCCGCCCGCACACCCCAGCCCGGCGACATCGGCGAGGTCGAGGTCCACTTCTGGGACGGCCCGCGCCTGGTCCCGGCGATCTATGTCGTTCAGACGATCGTCCAGAGCTACATCCAAGGCGACTACTGGGTTGATCGCGAGATCGACACTGCCCGCCGCTGGGATCCGATCGCGCTCGGATGGACGCCGGTCAGCGTCCGCCTGGATGACCACCGACGCGGGATCCTCGCATTTGCCGATCGCGAGGATCCAGCCTTTCGGGCTGGGTACATCGAATGGAGCCCCGGCCAGTTCGAGGCCGAGTTCGCGCGCCGCGAAGCCCTGCGGGGTGTCGAAGTGACCTCCGCCCGCGCGCCCCAGAACGGCGACCGCAGTGAGGTCAGGGTCATGTTCCCTGACGGCCCGCGCATGCTGCCGGCGACATGCTCCTACGCGCCCGAAGACGACGATGTGTTCTCAGAAGCGGAGTGGGAGATCGATGCCGTCGAAGGCTGGGTGATCACGCGCCTCCATTCCGGGTTGACCGTCGCCGAGATCGCCAATGAACGCGGAGGGCGCTCGCTGTCTGGCAATGTCGAGTATCTGGCTCGCAGTCGAGAAAGCGACGATGGGGAGTGGAATGCAGATGTATTCCTTTCCGTGACGATAGGTCTTATGACCTTCACCGGGTACAGCGAAGCTTTCCACGAACCATACGCAGAGATTGCGGAGCAAGTGGCGTCAGATAACGCCCTGGAATACATCATAAATTCGTTTGCTGAGCACATAGATCTGTCAGTTGATACGATTCAGTGGTCGGACAACGCTCCTTGGATCACCGAGGATATCGACGCACAGTTGAGTCCAGACTCGTGACCCGCCTCCACCGCCACCCCGTCGCCAGCCTCCTCGGCCGCTGCCGGCTCGGCACGCTCTCCGCCGCGCGCATCGTCCGTGAGATCGCCGCGCCTGACGCCGGCGCCCGCGGGCTCGGGCTGATGTCCGTCGCGGAGCTCGCCGACGAGATCGCGGCGCGCTGGCGGTCGATCCACCGGGACGAGGACGCGGTGCTGATCGTCGAGCGCGATCGGCGTGGCGCGTGCTGGCGTTCGAGATTCAGGGAGTGCGGGCGTGAGCATCGTGGATCTTAGGCCCATCGTTGCGGCGGATCTGGCAACCGAGATCGCCCGGTCTGGTCGCAGCTACAAGGAGATCGCGTGCGCCTCTGGCGTGAGCCGCCGGCTTGTTCAGGCGATCCACACAAGGGGCGTTTGGCCGAGAGAACTCGGACATGGATCGTTCCAGGTTGCGCGCATCGCGATCGGACTTCTCAAGCTGGCATCGGACAAGCCCGAGACCAACGTCGTTCACATCGGCTCCACCGACATCCCGGTCGCCGTCCGGCTACTCCGCCCGGGAGAGACCCATCAGGAGGTTACGGATCTCCTCGCGGAGACCTCCAGGCGGCTTGAGGAGATCGAGGCGATGGAGCCCCCTCAGGCCACCGACATCCTCTCTAACCCCGAAGAGCACCAGAACCTCATCGACCTCGTCCTCGCGCTTGGTGACGGCGACGTCGCGACGGCCGCCGAGCGCTTGTCGGAGGTGATCGACGAGCGGGTGCGGGAAGCGATGTTCGCGGCGGAGGGCGTGGACTGATGCCGCTGATCCCCGACGAAAATTCGCCGTTCAAAGAAGGCGGCGAGCTGACGATGCTGACGGGCGACGAGATGCACGAAGCGATGCGGCGCGGGCTTAAGCAGGCGTTCGACGACCCCGCGACCTATGGCCATGAGCTTTTCTTCGGACCGAGGGCGGCCGCAACCCAGCTCTGGCGTGACCGCGAGCGCGCCGATCGGCGTAGTGCGCGTCGAGAGATGACCAAGGGCCGGCCGCCGGCACGGAGGCGCTCGTGACCCGCGCCCGTGATCGCCGCCATCAGCAGCGGAAGCAGCTCGAGCGGCAGGCTCGCTTCGAGGTCCTACGCGAGATCAAGCCTTACACGCGCAACCCGGCCGCGCAGACCATCGTCGACGAGATGGTCGAAGAACAACCGACCTCCGCGATCGCGGAGCCGGAGCGAGATCGAGACACGGCTCCGGCCTAACCGCCGGACCACGGCGGCCCGCTGCTGGAGACCCCAGCGGGCCATCTCGCCGACGCGGTCTCCGGAGTGAAGACTATGTTCGACTTTCTCAACGATATGGAACGGAACCGGGCGGCCTCGACGGCGCTCGCGAAGACTGCCGCCGCGGGCATGGCTCCGGAGCACCTCGTCCCCGGCGCACTGGTCACGATGGGGCCTAGCCTCACTATCGCGGACCGCAGCTACACCAACGAGATCATGGAGGTCATGGCGTCCAACGCCGGTACCGTCCTCGTTCGTCGTAAGGCGGGCGGCTACGGCTTCGACAAGGACAACACGCCTCGTCTCGTCGTCATTCACGAGCACCGCTTCTATCCGGCGGAGCACCTCTATGAGGCGATCGTCGCGGCCGAAGCCGAAATCAAGTCGATCGACGGCGCTGTGCCTGCAGTGCCGCCGGGTCGCGACATCCAGTTCTCGGACGATGCTCGGGCGGAAGCCGAGGCATGAGCGCTCTGAAGACCAACGGAGCGGAGGTCCTCGCGGCCTCCGCCACCGACACCCCGACCTGGGCCGACACCTTCACCGCCGACCACGACATCGCCCAGGGCCGCGGGGAGACCGACGAACCGCGGGTCGAGATGACGGTGGAGGGCCGGGGCCGCAACTATCGCCCCCACTCGCCGGACTATCTCAGCAACGTGAAGGCTATCGCAGCCTTCGGCGACGAGGTCGATGCGGGCAGCTGGAGCAATGCTGAGAAGGAGAAGCGCTCATGAGCACCACCACCCCGATCCGCTGGCCCGCGCCGCTGTGCTTCGAGCAGGCTGACGAGGTCTGCCAGTGTTCCCGCCGTGAACGCGCTCTTCGCGCCTGGGCGGCCGGCACCCTGAACGTGGAGATGACGGCCGAGCAGCGCGACAGCCTTCTCAAGATCGTCGGACCGAAGAACCGCGCCCTGAGCGACCGCGAGCTCGCGAAGGCGGCGTGCGCCGCTGACCATCTCCGCGCCAGCGTCACCAGCTGCTTCGACAGGCTCGAAGTCAACGAAGACCTCGTCGATGACCGCGAGCCCACGGACACGGGCGTCTGGGACGAGGACCGCATCGAGTACGAGATCTCGCGCGTGGAGGTCGAGGAGTGAGTCTAGAACAGCGCGCCCGCGAGCTTGCTCTGCAGGGCTCGACCACCGCGTCAATCGCGGCCGAGCTGGGCGTGCCGTTCTCTCGGGCTCAGACGATGCGGTCTGCCGTTGAGGCCGAGCCCGTCATGCCCGGCCGCCGCCTGCCGCATTGGCGCTTTCTGCTGCAGCTCGAAGCTGACGGCGTGCGCAACGCTGCGATCGCCGCGACCTATGGCGTCTCGCCGGCCGCTGTCTCCCAGGCGATGGCTCGCGCCCGGCGCCGGGCGGCCGCTATTCACGGAATTATTCAAACCCCTGAGAACTGAAAGGAAAACCGATTTCCCCACAGCACCCTCGAAATTGATGGGGAAGTTCGTCAAAATCGTGGGGGAAATAGAATCCTTAGAAGATCTAAGGGTTGATGTCGTTTTGGTCGCTCTCAGACCCTTCATGAAGGCTCGTTTTCGTGGGGGAAACGATTTCCCCCATCGGGCCGATCACCGCGGCCGTCTCCGACCTTCCGGCATTCCACGCAGGACCTCAATCGCGGCCGCGTCGTAGCCTGGTTCGGTGGTCTCGCCCTCAGGCTCCTCGCCGCCGTCGCGGATCCAGGCCTCGAGCTCAGTGCGGGTCTGGTCGCTCGCGGCCTGTCCGGCCAGCCGCGCGTTCGCGACGACCTGGCTGGCGATCTCGACGCGGGTGAGCTGGCGGCGCGTCGGGCGGTCGATCATCTGACGCTCGGTGCCCCCACGGTGCCCCCAGCGATTCTTGAGGGCCAAACAATAAGCCGAAGTCGTTCAAGATCTTGGCGTCCCGGAAGGGATTCGAACCCCTGACCTACGGTTTAGGAAACCGTTGCTCTATCCTGCTGAGCTACCGGGACGGACGCCGCGCGCGGAAAGTTCGTAGCATCTCGCGCCGCGGCGGCAAAGCGCGCTCCGAACGGCGCCTCAGCGCGGCGCGCCGGGCGCGGTCGGCAGCGGCGTCGGCGTCACGCTTGGGGTGGAGGGCGCCGGCGTCGGCGTGACGGAAGGGGATCTGGGCGTCATGGTCGGCGTCGCGGCCTCCGCGGTCGGAGGCGCCGGCGGCGCTCCGCTCATCGTGTCGGGCGGCGCTCCCTGAGGCGCGGCCAGCGCGCCCGGCGCCGAGGGCGGCGCGCCCTGCGGCACAGTCATCTGCGCGAGCCGCAACGGCGCCGCAAAGGCGTGTCCGGCCTGAGCCGAAGCTGCGGCGAGAGTCATGACGAGCGCAACCGCCACCGCGTGGCGGACAGTATGGCGTGCCATCTCCAGCCCTCCCATCCTTGGCCGCCAACGCTCAAGGCCGTCCCTGCGTTTCGGCCCGACGCGGTGAGGGCGGCGGCGCGCCGCCGGATCGGCTGCAACGTGGTCCCTGCAACCGCCTCGCAGGTGCGAAGATTGCGGTTGCCGGGAGCCGCAAGTCCAGTTAACGGCGCGGTTTCGGGAGCCTCGAGGGAGCGGGGGAGCATGGACCAGGCGCAGCGCATCGCGCTCGGCAGCATCGTGGTCGGCGTGCTCGTCCTTGCCCTCAAGACGGCCGCCTTTCTTCTCACCGGATCGGTCGCCCTGTACTCGGACGCGGCGGAAAGCGTGGTCAACGTCGCCGCCGCCGTGGCGGCGTTCCTCGCCGTTCGGCTCGCCTCGACGCCGCCCGACCGCAACCATCCGTACGGCCATCACAAGGCCGAATATGTTTCGGCCGTGATCGAAGGCGCGCTGATCATCGTCGCGGCGATCGCGATCCTGAACGAAGCCTGGGGCGCGATCCTCCGCCCGCGCGAGGTCTCGCTCACGCCGCTCGGCGTCGGCGCGAATGTCGCGGCGAGCGCGATCAACGGCGTGTGGTGCTGGCTGCTGTTTCGGCAGGGCAGGGCGTTGCGCTCGCCCGCGCTAGTGGCGGACGGCCGGCATCTTCTTTCCGACGTCGTCTCCTCCGCGGGCGTGCTTATCGCCCTCGGCGCCGTCGCCGCGACCGGGATCGCATGGCTCGATCCCGCCATAGCCTGTCTCGTCGCGCTCAACGTCCTGTGGTCGGGAATGGGGCTGGTGCGGTCCTCGGTGGGCGGGCTGATGGACGAAGCCGCTCCCGCGGAGACACTGGAGCGGATCAAGCGCACGATCGCGCGGAACGCCGACGGCGCGATCGAGGCGCATGACGTGCGCACGCGGCACGCCGGGCGCCTCACCTTCGTTGACTTCCACCTCGTGGTGTCGGGCGACATGCGGGTCTCCGCCGCCCACGACATCTGCGACAGGATCGAGAAGGCCTTACAGGGGGAGGACAGCGACATGATCGTCACCATCCATGTCGAGCCGGACGACAAGGCCAAGCACGCCGGAATCGTCGTGCTGTGATCCGGATTTAACGACGCGTCCACCATAATGCCGCACATTGACGCCACGCATGTCTGACGGACCAGCGTGTGGGCGGTCCGGCGTTGCGAGGAGCGGCGAAGCGTTCGCATGACCCTGGAGCCCTGCGCCGCCGCGCTCGCTTTGGCCGCCTCGGCCGTTCCGGCTCTCGCGGCGCCCTGCCTGCTGGCCGCCGAAGCGGAGACGGTCGCGGTCGAACGCGCGCTCGACGGCGACACGCTCGCGCTGGACGACGGCCGGATCGTGCGGCTTGCGGGCGTCGCAGCCCCGAAGGCGCCGCTGGGCGTTCCCGCCGCGGAGTGGTCGACGGACGCCTCCTCTCGGACGGCGCTTGCGGCGCTCGCGGCCGGAAAGGTGCTGGAGCTGCGGACGGTCGAGGGATCGCCCGACCGGCACGGCCGGATCGTCGGATATCTGTCGGACATCGAGGGCGAGGATCATGCAGGGCTTGCGTCCGCTCTGCTCGCGAAAGGCCTCGTCCGGCGGACCGCCGACCGGTCGGGGCGTGACTGCGACGCAACGCTCGCGGCCGCCGAAGCCGGCGCGATCCACGCGCGCCTTGGATTGTGGTCGCAGGCGTATTACGCAGTCAGGGAGGCGTCCGGCGGCGCCGCCTTGAAGGCGTCGGCTGGACAGTTCGTGGTGGCGGAAGGCCGCGTCGCGAGCTTCAGGACGTCGGCCGGGCGGGCCTACGTCAATTTCGGCGAACGGTGGCGCGACGCGCTCTCCCTCGTCATCGCGGAGGCGACGCTGCGTAAGCTGGGCGGATTTGGGGCGCTGGGGATTCGTGTGGGGGCGCGGCTGCGTGCCCGGGGCGTCCTCGAGGCGCGCCTCGGTCCCACGATCCGCGTCACCGAGGCGGCGCAGATCGAACCGCTCGACGGGCGCCGTCCATGATGGCGACGGCGCTGAACCGGATGTTCGGTGGGTCGCGCCTCGCGCTGGTCGCGATGACGGCGGCGCTCGCCGGCTGCGGCAGCATCAACGCGCAGAACAAGCCGGTCGCGTCGCCGCAGACGACGGCGGCGGTTCCCGCAGCCGCGCCAAAGGTCGCGCCGCCCCCGGAGACGGCCGTCTCCCGCGAACAGCAGCGCATCGCCGAGGCCTATGGCGGCGTCTACCGCAAGCCGGCGCTCGAGCGGCATCTCAACGTCATCGCGGACCGCTTGGCCGCGGCGTCCGAGCGGCCTGACCTCCGCTACAAGGTCACGCTGCTCAACTCGCCGATGATCAACGCCTTCGCCCTGCCGAACGGCAATCTCTACGTCACGCGCGGCCTGCTCGCCGTGGCGAACGACTCATCGGAGGTCGCGGCGGTGCTGGCGCACGAGATGGCGCACGTCACCCTGCGCCATGCGATCCAGCGCGCCGACGAGGAGCGCAAGGCGGTGCTGCTCAGCCGGGTCGCGCAGGACGTGCTGCAGGACAGCCAAGCCGGGCAGGTGGCGCTCGCCAAGGGCAAGCTGTCGCTCGCGAGCTTCTCGCGGGCGCAGGAACTCGAGGCCGACCGGACCGGCGTCCAGAACGTCGCGCGCGCCGGCTACGACCCTTACGGCGCGTCGCGCTTCCTGATGTCGATGGGCCGCCAATCCGATCTGCGGACGGTCTCGCTCGGCCAGAAGCCGCAGCAGCCGGGGCTCGACTTCACCTCGACGCACCCGTCGACGCCCGAGCGCGTGCAGCTCGCCGTCGCGGCGGCCCGCCAGATCGGCGCGCCAGGCGTCGGAGAGCGCGACCGCGACGGCTATCTCGCCGCGATCGACGGCATGGTCTATGGCGACGATCCGAGCCAGGGCTTCGCGCGCGGGCGGCGCTTCCTGCATCCGCGCCTCGGCTTCGCCTTCATGGCGCCGGACGGCTTCACCTTCGACAACAGCACCGACGCGCTGCTCGGAGTTTCGCCGGACGGGCGCGCGCTTCGCATGGACGCGGCCAAGCTCTCGGCCGGCCAGTCGCTCGAGAACTACGTCACCGAGAACTGGATCGACGGCACCGAGCCGGGCCCGATCGAGAAGCTCGACGTCAACGGCATGGAGGCGGTCACCCTGCTCGCCAAGGGCCGGGAGTGGACGTTCCGCTTCGCCGTGGTGCGGATGGGCCAGGACGCGTACCGCGTCATCTACGCGGCGCGCGAGCTGACGCCGGAGATCGACGACGGCTTCCGCGCCTCGCTGACGAGCTTCAAGCGGCTGACGCAGGAGGAGATCAATCAGGCGCGGCCGCTCCGCCTCGACGTCGTCAGCGCCAAGGACGGCGACACCGAGGAGACGATCGCCGGCCGCATGGCGGTCTCCGATCGCGCTGCGGAGCGCTTTGCCGTGCTGAACGGTCTCGCGCCGGGCGAGGCGCTCGTCGCCGGCGCCAAGCTCAAGGTCATCGACGAATAGCGGCCTGCGCCCGCGGCCTTGCCGGCCCGGGCGAAGAGTCCCAGATGCCGCGCCTCGCGTCCGGATCGGGATTAGGACCATGATCGTTGGTTTTATCGGCGTCGGCGGGATGGGCTCGGGCGTCGCCCGGCGCATCATGGCGGGAGGCCATCATCTCAAGGCCTGGAACAGGTCGCGCTCGCCGCTCGACGCGCTGGCGGGCGAAGGCGCCGAGGTCGTCGCGACGCCGGGCGATGCGGTCGACGCTGATGTCCTGGTCTCGATGCTCAGCCGCGACGAGGTGATCGAGGATGTGCTGGTGGGCTCCGGGGCGCTCAATCGCGCGCGGCCGGGCCTCGTCCACGCGAACCTTTCGACGGTCTCGGTCGCCTTCGCCGAACGCATGGAGCGGCTCCATACGGAGAAAGGACTGGGCTATGTCTCCGCGCCCGTGCTCGGGCGGCCCAACGTCGCCGCCGCCGGCCAGCTCAACGTGCTCGCGTCCGGGGCCCCCGATGCAGTCCGCAAGGCCACGCCGGTGCTGGAGACCTTCGCGAAGAAGGTCTGGCCGCTCGGCGACAAGGCGGCGAGCGCGAGCGTGGTCAAGATCGCCTGCAACTTCGCGCTCGCCAGCATGATCGAGACGCTCGGCGAGGCCGGCGCGCTGGCGGAGGCGCACGGCGTCGGCCGCGCGGCGCTCTACGAGGTGATGACGGGTTCGCTGTTCGCGGCGCCCGCCTATCAGACCTACGCCGACATCATCGCCCAGAAGGCGTTCGAGCCTGCTGGCTTCAAGCTGCCGCTCGGGCTGAAGGACGTGCGGCTGGCGCTCGCGGCCGGGGAGAGCAAGGACACGCCGCTCCCCATCGCCTCGTTGCTGCGCGACGGCTTCCTCGAGGCGATCGCGGCCGGCGACGCCGACAAGGACTGGTCGGCGCTCGCGGCGGGCGCCTTCCGGCGCGCGGGCCGTCCGCTCAGTTGAACGGCACGGAGACGCGCCGGTCGCGCCGGCGGTCATTGACCGGCTGATACGCGATCTGGGCGTGATGGGGGCAGTAGGCCGCGCCCGGCGTCGACCGCCCGCCGCAGAAGCGGAACTCCGGCTGGCTCGGATCGCCGAGCGGCCAGCGGCACATGTTCTCGCGCAGCTCCATGATCGTCACGCGCTCGCAGGTGAGCGGCTGGGTGTCGATCACCTCGATCGGGATGATGCGGGGCGCGGGGGTCGGCCGGGCCTGCGGGGCAACGGCGAGCGCGAGGTTGCCGCGCGAGGCGAAGCTCGGCTGGTGGGCCGGCGCGACCGCCGTGCGGCGCGGCTGGCTCGTGGGCTTCGGCCGCATCCGGGAGGCGGTCGAGGTCGTGGTCTTGGCGCGGCCGGACAGGCCGAGACGATGGACCTTGCCGATCACAGCGTTACGGGTGACGCCGCCGAGCTCGGCGGCGATCTGGCTCGCGCTCAGCCCTTCCGCCCAGCGCTTCTTGAGGAGCTCGATACGCTCATCGGTCCATCCCATCGGTGTCCCTCCCAACGTTTTGGCCGCAAATCGCGGAATCCGATCGGGCTCGCCAAAGCGCGCCTTCCGGGCGCTCGGGCGTCATCGCCGCCGTGATTCCGGGTGGAAACGAACGTCTGCACGAACAGCCGTGCTTAACGAAAGGTAAAGTACGACACCCCGTGACTCGCGGTAAAGAGTCCCGAATGCAACAGTGGCGGTTTCCCCCAGCCGATTCGTGCGACTTGTCCACATCTCAGTCGACGCCGCCCGTCCGGCGAGGCGCCGCGGGGCTCTAGGGCTGAAGCGATTGACAGACGGACGCGCGTTCATATGATCGCGCGCATGTTGGGCCGCTCGCCTTTGAGCGGCTCTTTTCTTTTTTGGCCCGAGGATCCCGAGGTGACCGCCAGTTCCGCGCTGATGCCCGTTTTCTCCCGCGCTCCGCTCTCCTTCGAGCGCGGCGAGGGCTGCTGGCTGATCACGGACAAGGGCGAGCGATATCTGGATTTCGCCGCCGGCGTCGCCGTCAACTCGCTCGGCCATTCCCATCCGCATCTTGTCGAGGCGCTCAAGACGCAGGCCGACAAGCTCTGGCACGTCTCCAACCTCTACGCCTCTCCTGAGGGAGAGCGTCTGGCGCGGCGGCTGTGCGAGGCGTCCTTCGCGGACGTCGTGTTCTTCTGCAATTCGGGCGCGGAGGCGCTCGAGGCCGCCATCAAGACGGCGCGCAAGCACTTTCACGCCAACGGCCAGCCCGAGCGCTACCGGCTGATCACCTTCGAGGGCGCCTTCCACGGTCGCACGCTCGCGACCATCGCGGCGGGCGGGCAGGAGAAATATCTCGAAGGCTTTGGCCCCAAGGTGGAAGGCTTCGACCAGGTCCTGTTCGGCGACCTGAAGTCGGTCGAGGCGGCCATCGGACCGGAGACCGCAGGCGTGCTGGTCGAACCTCTGCAGGGCGAGGGCGGCGTTCGCGCCGTGCCGCCGGCGACGCTCCGTCGCCTCCGGGAGATCTGCGACGAGCACGGGCTGCTGCTGGTGATGGATGAGGTCCAGACTGGCGTCGGTCGGACCGGCAGGCTGTTCGCGCATGAGCTGTCGGGGGTCGCGCCGGACGTCATGGCGGTGGCCAAGGGCATCGGCGGCGGCTTTCCGATGGGCGCCTGCCTCGCGACGCGCGAGGCGGCCGACGGCATGACGGCCGGCGTCCACGGCTCGACCTTCGGCGGCAATCTGCTGGCCATGGCGGCAGGCAACGCCGTGCTCGATGTCGTGCTTGCGCCGGGCTTCCTCGAGGACGTCGCGCGCAAGGGCCTGCTGCTACGTCAGAAGCTCGCCGCCGTGGTGGATTCCCATCCGGAGCTCGTCGCCGAGGTGCGCGGCGAGGGCCTGCTGACGGGCCTGCGGTGCAAGGTCCCGAACGGCGAGGTCGTCGGCGCGCTGCGCGGCGAGCATCTTCTGACCGTGCCCGCCGGCGACAACGTCGTGCGGCTCATCCCGCCGCTGATCGTCTCGGAAGAGGAACTGGACGAGGCCGTCGCGCGCCTCGACCGCGGGCTGTCGTCGCTCGAAGCCGCAAAGAGGAGCGCGGCCGAATGACCGCCGACGGCGCCCGCCACTTCCTCGACCTGTCGGATTTTCCGGCCTCGACGCTGCGCGCCATGCTCGACGCCGGCCGCGACATCAAGGCCCGCCGCCGCACGGCGCAGGACGCCGAGGACAAGCCGCTCGCCGGCAAGGTCGTCGCCATGGTGTTCGAGCAGCCGAGTCTGCGCACCCGCATGTCGTTCGACGTCGGCATCCGCGAGCTCGGCGGCGAGCCCGTGATGGTCACCGGCAAGGAGATCGAGCTCGGCGAGCGCGAGGCGATCGGCGACACCGCTCGCGTGCTCTCGCGCTTCGTCGACGCGATCATGATCCGCATGCTGAACCACGACCAGCTGGTGGAGCTCGCCTCCTATGCGACGGTCCCGGTGATCAACGGCCTGACCAAGCGTTCGCATCCCTGTCAGGTGATGGCGGACCTGCTGACGTTCGAAGAGCGGAAGGGGCCGATCAAGGGCCGCCGGATCGCCTGGACCGGCGACTTCAACAACGTGCTCGCCTCGTGGATCCACGCGGCGGCGCGGTTCGACTTTGAGCTCGCCATTGCGACGCCCGAGGAACTCGCCCCGCGCGCCGACCTGATCGACTGGGCGAAGGCCGAGGGCGCGCGGCTCGACCTCGGCCATGTCGCGGAAGCCGCGGTCGAGGGCGCCGACTGCGTGATTTCGGACAGCTGGGTCTCGATGGGCGACGCCGACGGCGAGCGCCGCCACAACCTGCTGCGGCCGTTCCAGGTGAACGAGCGGTTGATGAAGCGCGCCGCTTCCGACGCGATCTTCATGCACTGCCTGCCCGCTCATCGCGGCGAGGAGGTCACCGACGAGGTGATCGACGGCCCGCAGTCGGCCGTGTTCGACGAGGCGGAGAACCGCCTGCACGCGCAAAAGGGCGTTTTGGCCTGGTGCTTCGGCGCCGTCTGAAGACGCGAATTCGGCTCGGTCCTCAGCCCGCGGCGATGGCTTCCGCGGGGGCGTGCATCTCCGCGGAGCCCGGCGCCGGCCGGACGTTCGCGCCGGAAAGGCCCGTCGGCTTGCCGACCGCCACCACCAACAGCTCGCCATCTCCGAACAGCGTCTTGGAGGCGGCCCGGACGTCGTCGAGCGTCACCGCCGCCACCATCGCGTTGCGTCGCGCGATGTAGTCGATGCCGAGGTGATCGAGCTGTAGCTGCACAAGCTGGTTCGCGATCTTCGTCGAGGTGTCGAAGCGCAGCGCATAGGAGCCGATCAGGAACTTCTTAGCGCTCTCGAGCTCGGTCTCGCTCGGCCCCTGCTCGGCCATGCGGCGGATCTCGGACTGGATCAGGTCGATCGACTGCGCGGCGCGGTCGTTGCGTGTCGCGACGCCTCCGAGAACAAGTCCGGCATGGTCGTAGGGCGAGAGGTAGCTGTAGACGGAGTAAGCGAGCCCGCGCTTCTCGCGCACCTCGGTGAACAGCCGCGAGGAGAACGAGCCGCCGCCGAGGATGTGGTTCGCCACATAGGCCGGGATGAAGTCGTCCGCGTCGCGCAGCGGGCCCGCGCGCCCGAAGATGATCGAGCTCTGCGGCACGTCGAGCGTCACGATCTCCGTGCGGCCCTGGCCGGCCGGCCTGACGGTCGGGACCGCGATCGTTCCGGCCCGCTCCGGCAGCCCGGCGAGGAGGCCGTCGACCAGCGAGGCGAGCCTGTCCGCCGAGATCGCGCCGACCGCGCCGATCACGACGTTGTCGCGCGCCACGATCTGGCGGTGCGCCGCCGCGACCTGCTCGCGGCCGATCGTGGCCAGGCTGTCGACCGTGCCGCGCGGCGGCCAGCCATAGGGATGGCCGGGAAAGGCTTCGGAGAAGAAAGTGCGTCCGGCGAGATCGTCGGGATCAAGCGCGCTGCGGCGGATCTGCGCCGAAATCTGGCCGCGCATGCGGTCGACGGCCGCGGCGTCGAAGCGCGGGCGCCCGAGCGCCGCGCCGAGCAGCCGGAACGCCTCGTCGAGATTTTCGGGCAGCGTCCTCAGGCTCGCCGCGACGTTGTCGCGGTTCGACGAGAAGGTGAGCTCGATCGCCTTCTCCTCGAGAGTCTCCTGGAAGGCGTCGGCGTCCATGTCGCCCGCGCCCTCGTCGAGCAACGTCGCCATGAGGTTGACCGCGCCCGGCCGGTCCTCCGGGTCCTGCGCCGCGCCGCCGCGGAAAGCGATCTCGACGGCGATTACGGGAACCGTCCGCTCCTCGACAAGCCACGCCTCCGCGCCGCCCGGGGTGATGACGCGCTGGATGTCGGTCGTGTGGGTCGAGGACGCGGCGGAGGTCATGAAACGGGTGGGTCCTTCGAGGCGGCCGCCGGACGGGGCGCCTGTTGAGCGTCGGTCGCGGACAGCGGCGTGCGGCCCGCGGAATGGGGCCAGGCGCCGGATTATTCGGCGGCGGCGAGGGCGGGCGCGTCGGCGGCCGGCGCGGAGAGCAGTTCGCCGGTGACCGACCTGCGCCTGTCGAGCACGTCGCGCGCGGCGTCCCGAACCGCTTCGGCGGACACGGCGCGGATGCGCGCCGGCCAGTCGCGCACCTCCTCGATCGTGCCGCCCGTGGCGAGAGCCGCGCCGTAGATCCGGGCGAGCGTCGCCTGGCTGTCCTGCGCGTAGATCGTGTCGGCGACAAGGCGGGTCTTGGCGCGCTCGAGCTCGGCGGCGCCCGGGCCGTCGGCGGCGAGGCGGTCGATCTCCCGGTCGATCGCGCTCTCGAGATCGGCGAGCGTCGCCGAGCCGCGCGGCACCGCGTAGACCGCGAAGCGGCCGTCATCGAGTGCGTCGCCCTGATACCAGGCGCCCGCCGTGGCGGCGATCGCCTGCTCAACCACGAGCGCCTTGTAAAGGCGGCTGGTGGTGCCGCCGCCGAGGATCTGGGCCAGCAGGTCGAGCGCGTAGGCGCGGTCTCCCTGGGCCGTCTCGTAAGACGGCGAGAGGTAGCTGCGCTGGACCGAAGGCTGGGTCACGCGCGGGTCGGAGAGCGCGACCCGGCGCGCCGCGCGCGGCTCCGGCTCGGTCGGCCGCCGGCGAGGGCCGGGATCGACCCGCCGCGCGATCTTGCCGTACGTCTCTGCGGCCGCCGCGCGGACCTCCTCGGGCGTCACGTCCCCGGCGACGACCAGGATCGCGTTGTTGGGCGTGTAGAACCGCTCGTAGAAGGCGATGGCGTCGTGCCGGTCGAGCGCCTCGATCTCGTGCTCCCAGCCGATGATCGGCTGGCCGTAGGGATGATTGAGGTAGAGCGTCGCCGCGAGGGCCTCGCCGAGCTGCGCGCTCGGATCGCCGTCCACGCGCGAGCGCCGCTCCTCGAGGATCACGTCGCGCTCCGGATTGACGACGTCGTCGGTGAGGCGCAGCCCCGTCATGCGGTCGGCCTCGAAGGCCATCACCGTTTTCAGATGCTCGCGCGCGACCCGCTGGAAGTACGACGTGTAGTCATAGGAGGTGAAAGCGTTCTCCTGGCCACCGAGCTCCGCGACGGCGTGGCTGAACGCCCCGTCGGGATTCTTCTCGGTGCCCTTGAACATCAGGTGTTCGAGAAAGTGGGCGACGCCGGACTGGCCGCGCTGCTCGTCGGCCGAGCCCACCTTGTACCAGATCATGTGCGTGACCACGGGCACGCGCCGGTCCGGGATGACCACCACCTCGAGCCCGTTCTCCAGCGTGAAGGCGCAGACGTCGGGTCCTGCCGCGCGGGCAGCGCCCTCGTCGGCCGTCGGCTTCAGGCTGGCGCCGCCAGTCGCGGCCGTGTCGATCCCCATGTGCTCCGCGTCGCTCCTGAAAATCGATGCGTCAAAAAAAGAGGGCCGCCGCGGATGCGGCGGCCCTGATCGGGCGACGCCGCGCCTCACGACGCGGCGTTCAACATATGGTCGTTCAAAGGAGCTTGAAAGGCCGCCGAACGGACGACCGGCCGCCCTGCGCTCAGTTCTGGCCGAACATCCGCTTGTACCAGGGCTTCTTTTCAGGCTCGATCTGCGCCGTCACGCCATTGCCGACAGTGTAGCCGGGGGGCGGATCGGTAAGGCGCGGCCGGGGAGAGCCGGTTCCCTCGACGCCGCGGATCATCTTGCCGTCGAGTTCGCCGCGCTGGGAGCGGGTGATCTGATTGTCGCCGCGGGTGCCGTCGGCCGCGGTCGTCGGCACGCCGGCGCCGGCGGTGCGGCGGGCGCTCAGCTCGTCCGGATCGACGCGCGGCGAGCGATCCATCTGGTAGGAGTAGCTCTCAGTCGTGACCTTGTTGTTGCGCGCCTTGCGTTCGGCGCGGGCGGCCACGTCCGGGTCGTTCGGCCATGCGACGCCGTCTCGCGCGGCGGACTTGGCCTGCGGCGCCGGAAGCGAGCCGGTCTGCGACGGAGGCACGAGCGGCGCGCGCTCCTGATAGTCGATGTCAGGCTTCTCCTTGGCGCCGAGGCCGAGGCCGTCGAAGAAATCCGTGATCGGGTTGGAGCCCATGTCCTGGGCGTGGGCCGGGACCGGAAGGGTCAGCGCGACGGCGATCGCCGTGGCCGCAAGGGGTGCCGAGAGATGGCGCATGGGGTTGCAGCTCCTGAGAGCGGCGTGGCGACCATCAAGGCTTAGCTTCGCTAGCTCCGGTCGCGCCGCGGATCGCACCATACAGAAGGAGAACCACGCCCGCAACGATGGCGGCGTCGGCGAGGTTGAACACATACCAGGTGACCTCGCCCCAATGCAGCAGCGCATAGTCGACGACCGCGCCGTAGAGGATGCGGTCGATGCCGTTGCCGATCGCGCCGCCGAGGATCAGCGCAAGGCCGAGCGAGGAGGCGCCGTCGTTCTCGCGCCGGATCCACAACGCGATCGCGATCGACGCGACGACGTGGATCGCGATTAGCATCCAGCGTCCAAGCTCCGTGTCCTGCTGCAGCAGGCCGTAGGAGATGCCCCGGTTCCAGATCAGGACGAGATCGAAGACCGGCAGCAGGGCGACGCGCCCCTTCGCCGCGAGGTCGAAAATGAACAACGCCCAGAGCTTGATCGCCTGATCGACGACAAGCGTCGCGCCGGCGAGCCAGAAGGCGGCGCGGGCGGGCGACGCGAGGGTCAATTAGCGCTCTCCGCCCGCGTCATCCCGGCCGGAGCGGCGGAGCCGCGCAGAGCCGGGATCGCACCCAGGAAGCGGCGGCCATCCCGGCGCACGATCCCGGATCGCGCTCCGCGCGTCCGAGATGACGAGGACAGGATCACGCCGCCTTCTCCCGCGCGGCGAGCCACTCGCGCATGGCTTCTGCGTCGCGCGGGGTGATGTCTGGGAATTCCGGGTCGGCTCCGACCTCGGGCGTCACCTTCCACGAGCGGGCGCACTTGCGGCCTTCCGCGCGCCTGACCTCGACAGCGACGCCCGGAACCTCCGGCAGCCGGAACGCTTCCGCCGGACCGACGTCGGCGTCGACCGAGATCGCGCTGGTGATCGCGACTTCGGCGAGGTCCACGCCGTCGAGCGCAGCGCGCAATTCCGCGTCGGCGACATGGACGAGCGGCGCGGCTTCGAGCGAGGAACCGATGCGCTTTTGCGCCCGCTCGATCTCGAGCGCGCCGGTGACGACGCGGCGCACGCGCCGGACCTTCTCCCACTTCGCGGCGAGCGCCTCATCCCGCCACGCCTGGTCGGCGCCGGCGAACAGCTCCAGATGGACCGATCCGTCCTCGGACGGGAACCGCGACAGCCACGCTTCCTCCGCCGTGAACGCGAGCAGCGGCGCGAGCCGCGTCACCAGCGCGCGGAACAGTCGGTCGACCACGGTGAGACACGCCCGCCGCGTCACCGAGGACGCCGGATCGCAATAGAGCGCGTCCTTGCGGACGTCGAAATAGAAGGCGGAGAGGTCGTTGGTGAGGAACGTGAACAGGCTGGCGAAGCCCCGCTTGAAGTCGAACGCCTCGTAGGCCTGCGCGATCTCGCCGTCGACCTCGGTCAGCCGGTGCAGCACGTAGCGCTCCAGCTCCGGCATGTCCTCGAACGCCACCGCCTCGCCGTCGAAATGAGCGAGCGCGCCCAGCATCCAGCGCAGCGTGTTGCGGAGCTTGCGATAGGCGTCGGTGGTCGTCTTGAGGATCTCCTGGCCGATCCGGAGGTCGTCCTCATAGTCCGACATCACGACCCACAGCCGCAGGATGTCGGCGCCGGACTGCTTGATGACGTCCTGCGGCGCGACGACGTTGCCGAGCGACTTCGACATCTTGCGGCCCTGCTCGTCGAGCACGAAGCCGTGGGTGAGCAGCGCGTCGTAGGGCGCGCGCCCGCGCGTGCCGCAGCTTTCGAGCAGCGAGGAGTGGAACCAGCCGCGGTGCTGGTCGGAGCCCTCGAGATAGAGCACTTGGTCCTCGCCGCCGTCGACGGCGCGCTTAGGGGCGAGATCCGGCCGGCGGTCGAGCACATAGGCGTGGGTCGAGCCGGAATCGAACCAGACGTCGAGGATGTCGGCGACCTTTTCGTAGTCGTCGAGCGTGTAGTCGTTTCCGAGGAAACGCGCGCCGGAATCCGCGAACCAGGCGTCGGCGCCTTCAGTCTCGAAGGCGTCGGCGATGCGGTTGTCGACGGCGTCGTCGGCGAGCAGCTCGCCGGTGTGCTTGTTCACGAAGACGCAGATCGGCACGCCCCAGGCGCGCTGGCGCGAGACCACCCAGTCGGGGCGGCTCTCGATCATGCCCTTGAGGCGGTTCTTGCCCTGCGGCGGGAAGAACTTCGTCGCCTCGATCGCGGCCAGCGCGCGGCTTCGCAGCGTGTCCGCAGGGCCCGCGATGTCGTGGTCCATGTGGATGAACCACTGCGGCGTGTTGCGGAAGATCACCGGCTTCTTGGAACGCCAGGAATGCGGATACTGGTGCCGCAGCTTTCCGCGCGCGACGAGGGCGCCGACCTCGACGAGCGCCTCGATCACCGCGCCGTTGGCGTCGCCCTTGTCGCCCTTGTCGGTGATGACCGAACGGCCGGTGAAGCCCGGCGCGTCCTTGGTGAGGAAGCCCTCGGCGTCGACCGTGTAGGGGATCTGCGGGCTGATCCCGCGCGCGATCAGCTCGGCCTTCGAGTCCGTCCAGAGCTCGAAGTCCTCGCGTCCGTGGCCGGGCGCGGTGTGTACGAAGCCGGTGCCGGCGTCGTCGGTGACGTGGTCGCCGGGCAGGAGCGGGACCCGGAAGTCGTAGCCGAGATGGGCGATCGGGTGGTTCGCGCTGAGCGTTGCGAGTTCGTCTGCGGCGACAGCGCGGACCTTTTCGAACCCCGCGACCTTCGCGGCCTTGAACACCGTTTCGGCGAGCGCGTCGGCGAGCAGGAAGCGTTGGCCGACCTTGGCCCAGTTGTCGTCCGGCGCCTCGGTCACCTCGTAGAGGCCGTAAGCGATCTTCGGCGAGTAGGCGATGGCGCGGTTGCCCGGCAGCGTCCAGGGCGTAGTGGTCCAGATGACGACCGAGGCGCGCTCCAGTCCCCCTCCCCCTTGCGGGGAGGGGTTAGGGG
>JADBEO010000079.1 GCA_031316315.1 Chelatococcus sambhunathii | reverse complement strand
GTTCTGAGACCCACCCCACCCTTACCCTCCCCTGTCCCAGGGGAGGGATACTGAGACCTGGCGCTACGTCGCCGCGACGGCGTCCGGATCGGCGAGATACTCCCGCCAGAGCGGCGTTCCGCCAAGGGTCGCGACGAAGGCGAGATGCGCGGCCACCTCGTGTTGCGTAAGGCGCGGCGCGAGCGGAACCGGGCGTTGCGCCATTGCGCGCCCGCGGGCGGCCGCCGCGGCGCTGGCGTCGATCTGCGACAGGCCGAGCGTCGCCTGCCTGCCGCCGAGCAGCTCGAGATAGACCTCCGCCAGGATCTCGCTGTCGAGCAGCGCGCCATGCTTGGTGCGCTTGGAGTTGTCGATGCCGTAGCGCGCGCAGAGCGCGTCGAGCGAAGCCTGCCCGCCCGGGTTCTTGCGGCGCGCCAGCATCAGCGTGTCGACCACCCGCTCGCGGCTGATCTTCGGATGGCCGAGCCTGCCGAGCTCGTGGTCGATGAAGCCGACGTCGAAGGCGGCGTTGTGGATGACCAGCGCGTCGTCGCCGATGAAGGCGAGAAATTCCTCCACGACCTCGGCGAATTTCGGCTTGTCGGCCAGGAACTCCGACGACAGCCCGTGGACGCGGAAGGCGGCGTCCGGCATGTCGCGCTCGGGGTTGATGTAGACGTGGTAGCTCGCGCCGGTCGGGATGCGGTTCAGGAGCTCGACGCAACCGATCTCGACGATCCGGTCTCCGGTCGTCGGGTCGAGGCCGGTGGTTTCGGTGTCGAGGACGATTTCGCGCATGGCGGCACTCTAGCGCGTCGCAGGCCTGGACGCGCGCGTCGCGGGGGAGTTTCCCACGACCCGATGTCCTTGCCTCGACCGTCATCCTCGGGCTTGACCCGAGGATCCATCGGCGCTGACGCGCCAGCGATGTCGGATGTCCGACTCCGCCATCTTGATGAGGAGCTCGGAAACCTACGAGTTCCCTGCGATGGATGCCCGGATCAAGTCCGGGCATGACGGAGCGATCAGTGTCGCTCTAACGCCCGCAGCACGTCCCGCACCTGCTCACGCGCGGCCTCGATCCCCTTGGACGTGTCGATGACCAGGTCGGCCCGCGCGCGCTTTTCCGCGTCGGGCGTTTGGCGCGCGAGGATGGCGGCGAAGGCCTGCTCGGTCATGCCCGGCCGCTCCATGACGCGCCGCCGCTGCTCGGCCTCGCCGGCCGAGACGACCACCACCTTGTCGACCTGGGCCTCGCGGCCGGTCTCGAACAGCAGCGGGATGTCGAGCACGACGACCGGAGCATCAGCCCGCCGCGCCTCGCCGAGAAACGCCGCTTCGGACTTGCGCACCAGCGGATGGACGATGGCCTCCAGCCGCTTCAGCGCGGCCGGGTCGCCCAGCACGCGCTGGCCGAGCGCCTTGCGGTCGACGACGCCCTCGGCCGTCGTTCCCGGAAACGCCGCCTCGATCAGCGGCGCGGCCTCGCCCGCATAGAGCCGATGCACCGCCGCGTCGGCGTCGTGGACCGGAACGCCCTCCTCGGCGAAGAGCTTGGCTGTCGTCGACTTCCCCATGCCGATCGAGCCGGTGAGGCCGATGACGATCATGGCGCAGCCGCGGAACAAGCGGCCCGCGTGCTTCCCGCCGCGCGCGTCATCGCCCCTCGATGTCCCTGACGACCAGAGCCCTCAGTTCCTGCGTCACCTCGGGCCGGACGCCGAACCAGCGCTCGAAGCCCGGGACCGCCTGGTGCAGCAGCATGCCGAGGCCGTCGACCGTCCGGTTCCCGTTGGCGCGGGCGGCGGCCAGAAGGCCGGTTTCGAGCGGAACGTAGACGAGGTCGTTGACCACCGCGTCCTCGGGGAGCTCGCCGATGTGAACGTCGAGCGGATCCTTGCCCGTCATGCCAAGCGAGGTCGAATTGACGAGAAGCTTCGCCTCGGGAAGCCAGCGCCAGAGCTCGTCATAGCCGATCGCGAGACCCGCGCTTCCTGCGAGCGCGGCCACCGCCTCTGCCCGCAGAGCCGTGCGGTTCGCCACCACGATCCTATCGAAGCCGCGACCGGCGAGCGCGCGGACGACCGAACGCCCGGCGCCGCCCGCGCCCAGCACGACGGCGACGCTGCGGTCGCCCTCCCAGCCCGGCGCGCCGGCGTCGAGATTGGCGAGCAAGCCCAGCCCATCGGTGTTCGCGCCGTAAAGCTTGCCGCCCTGCCGCCAGAGCGTGTTGACGGCGCCGAGCGCGGCCGCTTCCGGGTCCGCCTCGTCGACCAGCGCGAAGGCCGCTTCCTTGTGCGGGATGGTCACGTTGCCGCCGACGATCCCCTCAGCCTCGAACCGGCGCACGAAATCCGGGAAGGCTTCGGGCGGAACCTCGGCGTGCTCGTAGGATCCCGCGATCCCATAAGTTTTCAGCCAGTGGCCGTGGATCATCGGCGAGCGCGAATGGCGCACCGGCCAGCCGAGCACGACGGCGCGCGGGGCGGTCATCGGGCGAGCGCCCCGAGGTCGCGCAAGGTCTCGAGCAGCGGGAGGAGCGGCAGGCCGAGGATGGTGAAGAAGTCGCCCTCGACTTCGGCGAAGAGCTGCGCCCCGACGCCCTCGAACTGGTAGCCGCCGACGCTCGTCAGCACGGCCTCCCCGGCCGCGTCGAGATAGGCGTCGACGAAAGGCTCCGAAAGCTCGCGCATCGTGAGCCGCGCCTCGGCCGCCGCGCTCCAGACGATCGTTCCGTCGCGCGCGAGCGCCGCGCCCGAGGACAGGACATGGGTTTTTCCCGAAAGCCGCGCGAGCTGCGCCCGGCCGTCTTCGCGCGAGCGCGGTTTGGTGAAGCGAACCTGCCCGAGCGACAGCGTCTGGTCGCAGCCGAGCACGAGCCGGCCGGGCGCGGAGATGTCGAGGGCCTTGGAGCGGGCAAGACCCGCCGCGACGTCGGCGGGGCTGGACGAGGCCAGCCTCGCCTCGACGGCCCGTTCGTCGATCGCAGCTGGCCGGATTTCCGCCGGCACGCCGGCGTCCTCCAGGATCATCGCCCGGATGGCGCTCTTGGAAGCGAGGATCAGCGGCTCGCGCTCGAGCCAAAGACCGCTCACGCCGCGCCGCCCGCGGCGGCGGCGCTCGCGCGCCTGGCCCTGTGCTCGCCGAGCATGGCGATGACGGCCGCCGCCGTCTCCTCGATCGAGCGGCGCGTCACGTCGATCGTCGGCCAGCCGTTCTTGGCGCAGAGCCGACGCGACGCGCGGATCTCCGCCGCGACATACTCGCGGTCGATATAGGCGCTGTCGGTGAGGAAGCTCGCGGTCGAGCTCGCGGCCGGATTGGAATCGAGGCCGAGCAGCCGGTTGTGGCGGATCTCGACGATCCGGTCCGGCTGCGCGATCAGCCCGACGATGAGCGGGCCCTCCAACGTCTCGACGCCCGGCGGCAGCGGAATGTCCGGCACGAGCGGGATATTGGCCGCCCTGACGCCCCGATTGGCGAGGTAGATCGAGGTCGGCGTCTTGGAGGTGCGGCTGACGCCCAGCAGCACGACGTCGGCCCCCGCGAGGTCGTCGGCGCCCTGCCCGTCGTCATGGGCCATGGTGTAGTTCAGCGCGTCGATCCGCCGGAAATAGTTCTCGTTGAGATCGTGCTGGGCGCCGGCCTGCGCCGCGCTTTCAAGTCCGAGATGGGTCCTGAGCAGCTGGAAAACCGGCGCCAGCACCGAGAGGCACGGGCACCCGAGTTCGGAGCAGCGCCGCTCGAGTTCCGAGATCAGCCCCTCGTCTACCAGCGTATAGAGCACGATGCCGGGCTCCGAAGCGATCTCCGCAAGCACGCGCTCGAGCTGGCGCGCGGACCGCACCAGCGGGTGGACGTGCTCGACGCTGGAGATGCTCCGGAACTGCGAGGCCGCAGCGCGGGCGACGGCGACCAGCGTCTCGCCTGTCGCGTCCGAGACGAGGTGGAAGTGAAAGGTCGGCGCAGAGGACATGGGCGATGCGGGTTGGGGATCGACGCGCGACAGGCTGTCGACGCCGCGGTGGACGGCTGTGGATGAATCCGGCGCGAGGAGACCCCGCCGCCCGCACCTTCGCCGAGGGGCGGATTTTCATCAACAGGGCCGCCGTCCGGGATCGGCGCCCGAACGGAGTCGAGGGAATGGTGAATGAATCGTTAAGACGCCGTGACAGCCACAGGTCTTAACGATTGGTAAACGATCGCGCGTCTGTGGACGTCTTGTGGACGCCCGAGAACGCCTGTAATCCGCCTCCCTAGAAAAAGAAGCAGAAGAGTCTTCTCTAAGATTCTTGGAAGGAGCTTGCGGTGCCCGAGACTGTGGCCGAACGCCTGAGGTCGAAGGCGAGCGCCGACGCTCCGAAGCTCGTTCGGGTCCTGTCGGGCGAAGCCCTCTGGCCGCCGCCGGTCTGGCTGATGCGGCAGGCGGGCCGCTATCTGCCGGAATATCGCGAGCTGCGTGAGCAGGCCGGCGGCTTCCTCGACCTCTGCTACAATCCGGAACTCGCCACCGAAGTGACGCTGCAGCCGATCAGGCGCTTCGACCTCGACGCGGCGATCCTGTTCTCCGACATCCTGGTCGTGCCGCATGCGCTCGGGCAGGACGTCCGCTTCGTGCAGGGCGAGGGACCGCAGCTCGATCCGCTCTCGACGCGCGACAGCTTCTCGCGGCTGAAGGACGCCATCGACCTCGACATGCTGGCGCCCGTCTACGAGACGGTGAGGCGGGCGCGGGCCGAGCTTGCGCGGTCGAAGGCGCTGATCGGCTTCTGCGGCGCGCCCTACACGGTCGCGACCTACATGGTCGGCGGTCGCGGCGGCGAGGAGCAGGCGCCGGCGCGGCTGATGGCCTATCGCGATCCGGACGCCTTCGCGGATCTGATCGACCGTCTCGTCGAGGCCTCCGCGGCGCATCTCGTCGCGCAGCTCAAGGCCGGCGCGGACGCGGTCCAGATCTTCGACAGCTGGAGCGGGGACCTGCCGTCGCGGGAGTTCTCGCGCTGGTCGACCGCGCCGATCGCGAAGCTCTGCGAGAAGGTCCGCGCCGAAGCCCCGGGCGCCAAGATCATCGCATTTCCGCGCGGGGCGGGCGCCAAGCTCGCGGATTTCGCCGGCGCGGTCCCCGCAGACGGCTTCGGGATCGCGACCTCCGAGGATCTCCACGCCGCGCGCTCCGCGGTCTATTCGTGCCGGGCGCTGCAGGGCGCGGTCGACCCGATCGCGCTGGTCGCCGGCGGCGCGGCTCTGGACAGGGCCGTGGACGACGTTCTGGAGGCGCTGGGGCGAAATCCGCTGATCGTGAACCTCGGACACGGGGTCAGACAGGAAACGCCGCCGGAGCACGTCGCGAGGCTCGTGGAGCGGGTGCGCGCGGCGTGACAGGCGTCATCCCGGACGGCCGCAGGCCGATCCGGGATCGTCGTCCAGGTCAGGCTCATTCTGAAAGCGATCCCGGCTCTCGCTCCGCTCAGCCGGGATGACGCGCATCAAGGCGCAGGATTGCGATGACCCTCTACCTCTGGATCAAGGCCCTGCACGTCGTCGCGGTCATCTCATGGATGGCGGCGATGCTCTATCTGCCGCGGCTGTTCGTCTACCACGCCGCGGCGACGCCGGGCTCCGAGACCTCAGAGACCTTCAAGGTCATGGAGCGGCGGCTCCTGAAGGCGATCATGACGCCGGCGATGATCGTCGCATGGGCGGCCGGGCTGTTCCTGGTCTGGAAGGGCGGCTGGATGGCCGCCGGCTGGCTGCACGCCAAGCTCGCGCTGGTCCTCGTCCTCTCCGGCGCGCACGGCTACCTCGCCTCCTGCGTGCGCGCCTTCGCGCAGGACCGGAACGCGAAGAGCCAGAAATTCTTCCGCGTGCTGAACGAGGTTCCGACGCTGCTGATGCTCGCGATCGTCGTGCTCGTCATCGTAAAGCCGTTCTGAGCATCGAAAATCCGCGTGAGCCGAGCTTCGCGCCACTTGTGGGCGAAGGCGCCAGCCGATATGTACGTGACATTGGAGTCGGACAGGCACGTCCGCGCCCCTATTCCGGCCGAAGGTCCGACAGGATCGCCGGTCCCCGCGGTCCGTCCCCCGACCAGTCTTGCAAAGAAGGGCGCATCTGGCGCCCCGAGCGCTGCGCCGGGCGACCTCTCCTCCGTCTGCTCCAATCCCCGCCACCTGCCGACGCGCGAAGCGTCAAATCCCTCAAAGGCCTTAAATGCCCGAAGTCAGGCTCTTCGATCTCAAGGCGAAATCGCCGACCGAAATCCTCGCGCAAGCCGAGGAGCTTGAGGTCGAGAACGCATCCACGCTCCGCAAGCAGGAGCTCCTTTTCGCAATTCTCAAACAGCTCGCCGCCCGCGAGGTCGACATCATCGGCGGCGGGGTGGTGGAGGTGCTGCAGGACGGCTTCGGCTTCCTGCGCTCGCCGGACGCGAACTACCTGCCCGGCCCCGACGACATCTACATCTCGCCCTCCCAGATCCGCCGCTTCTCTCTGCGAACCGGCGACACGGTCGAGGGCCAGATCCGCTCCCCGAAGGACGGCGAGCGCTACTTCGCCCTTCTCAAGGTCAACACGATCAACTTCGAGGACCCGGACAAGGCGCGCCACAAGGTCCATTTCGACAACCTCACGCCGCTCTATCCCGACGAGCGGCTGCGTATGGAGATCGAGAACCCGACCAAGAAGGACATGTCGACCCGCGTGATCGACATCGTCGCGCCGCTCGGCAAGGGCCAGCGCGCGCTGATCGTCGCCCCGCCGCGCACCGGCAAGACGGTCATGATGCAGAACATCGCGACTGCGATCGCCGCCAACCACCCCGAATGCTACCTGATCGTGCTGCTGATCGACGAGCGGCCGGAAGAGGTCACCGACATGCAGCGCTCGGTGAAGGGCGAGGTGATCTCCTCGACCTTCGACGAGCCGGCCCAGCGCCATGTGCAGGTCGCCGAGATGGTGATCGAGAAGGCCAAGCGCCTCGTCGAGCACGGCCGCGACGTCGTCATCCTGCTGGATTCGATCACGCGCCTCGGCCGCGCCTACAACACGGTCGTGCCGTCCTCCGGCAAGGTGCTCACGGGCGGCGTCGACGCCAACGCCCTTCAGCGCCCGAAGCGCTTCTTCGGCGCGGCGCGCAACATCGAGGAAGGCGGCTCGCTGACCATCATCGCCTCGGCGCTGATCGACACCGGCAGCCGCATGGACGAGGTGATCTTCGAAGAGTTCAAGGGCACCGGCAACTCCGAGATCATCCTGGACCGCAAGGTCTCCGACAAGCGCACCTTCCCGGCGATGGACATCACCCGCTCGGGCACGCGCAAGGAAGAGCTCATCGTGCCGCCGGACGTGCTCAAGAAGATGTATGTGCTGCGCCGCATCCTCAATCCGATGGGCACGGTCGACGCCATGGAGTTCCTGCTGGACAAGCTCCGCTCGACCAAGACCAACGCGGACTTCTTCGACTCGATGAACACCTGATCGCAGCTCGTCCCTGCCCCGCGGCAGCGGGGAGGGTGGCCGAGCGAGGTCGGGTGGGGACTTGGGG
>JADBEO010000078.1 GCA_031316315.1 Chelatococcus sambhunathii | reverse complement strand
CCGGCGAGGGCGCGCTCGACCGCGGCCTCAAGATCCGCACGCTCGTCCTGCCCGACCGCTACATCGACCACGACAAGCCCGAAAAGCAGATCGCCGAAGCCGGCCTCGACGCCGCATCCATCGCCGCGGCCGCGATCCACGCGCTCGGCGCGCTGGGCAAGAAAACGCGAGCGGCGCTCCGGGGACAGCTTTAGACGGTCCTCGATCGCCCGCGGCGTTCAAGGTCATCGCCGTGGCGACGTTTCGGGCGCCCTCGCGGCCTGGCGATCACCGGGCCGCGCGCGCCTTGAGGGCGTGGTCGGCGAGCGTCTTGCCGAGCGACCAGACGGCGCCGGGGACCTTGTGGCTCTCGGCGACCGTCGCCTCGAAGCCGCGTTCGATCCAGTCGCAGTCGGCGTCGGTCATCACCATCGTCGGCAGCAGCTTGATCGTGTGGCTCGCATGGCCCGCCACCTGCGCGAGGATCTTGTGCTCCTTGAAGAGTGGGATCGTGATCAGCTGGCAGAACAGGCCGGTGTTGACCGTCTCGAGCAGGCTCCACGCGGCGCGCAGCTTTAGTGACTGCGGCGCGCCGAACTCGACGCCGATCATCAGGCCCTTGCCGCGGACCTCGCGCACCATCTCGTAGCGCCGGGTCAGCCCCTCGAAGAACGAGATCAGCCGCGCGCCGGTCGCCGCCGCCTTCTCGATCAGGCGCTCGGAGCCGATGACCTCGAGCGTGGCGAGACCGGCCGCCATCGCAAGGTCGTTCTTGGCGAAGGTCGAGCCGTGCACGACGGCCTTGTCCATGCGCGAGAACACCTTGTCGAAGATCGGCTTCTTCGCCAGCACCACGCCGACCGGCACGTGGCCGCCCGACAGCGCCTTGGCGATCAGCACCATGTCCGGCTCGACGCCCCAATGCTCGATCGCGAGGAATTTTCCGGTGCGGCCGAGGCCGGTCTGGATTTCGTCGGCGACGAACAGCGTCCCGTATTTCCGGCAGAGCGCCTGGGCGCCGGCGAGGTAGCCGTCGTCGGGCAGGTTGACGCCCTTGCCCTGGATCGGCTCGACGATGAAGGCCGCGATCTCGCGGGTCGAAAGCGCCCGTTCGAGCGCGGCGAGGTCGTTGAACGGGACGCGGACGCAGCCCGGCAGGGTCTCGCCGAAACCGTCGCGGAAGATCGCGTCGCCGTTCAGCGACAGCGCGCCGTAGGTCAGTCCGTGGAAGGCGTGGTCGCAATAGACGACGCCGGGGCGATTGGTCGTGCGCCGGGCGAACTTGATCGCCGCCTCGACCGCCTCCGCGCCGGAGTTGCAGAAGAACGCCTTGTCGAGGAAGGGCGTGTGCTGAAGCAGTTTTTCGGCGAGCAGCGCCGCCAGCACCGGCACGTCCATCTGCACGAGGTTGGGCAGATCGCTCGCGAGCACGCTCTGCAGCGCGTCGCGCACGGTCGGATGATTGCGGCCGACGCCGAAAACGCCCCAGCCGCTGAGCAGGTCAAGATAGCGGACGTCCTGGCGGTCGTAGAGATACTGGCCGTGGCCGCGCCTGAAGCCGACGTCGTAGCCGATGGTCTGCAACACCTTGACCATCATTTCGTTGAGGTGCTGCGTGTGCAGCGCGTAGCGCTCCGGCTCGCGCTCGGCGATAAGCGCGGCGACGTCGAATGGGCGGTCTTCGTCGGCGGACGAGGTCTTCAGAACGGCGGCTTCCTGCATTGCGGACGGCGCATCCAGCGATCGATGCCCGGCGCACGGAGAGGGCGCGAGGCGGTTGGGGGGACTCTCCGGCGGGACTCTATCAGCCTCGCCGCCGATGCGGGACAGCGGTTTCGGGCGTCTGACGCACGTTCCGCGGGAGGCGTCCGAAGATTGACCGGCGTCGCCCCCCTTCCTAACATCGGCGGCCTGAAGATAGAGCGACGGCGGGAATTTCCCCTGTTCGTCGCGGCTCAGGTCGTCATTCGGCGGTCGCCTTCGTGAGGAAGGGATCGGGGATGCGATCGCAACAGTCCGCCAGCCCCGTGTGACCCCTTGATCCTACTCGGCTTCGCCGGCGCAAGCCTCGCCGCCTGGATCTCAATCGTGACGCTGCGCGGCGGCTTCTGGCGGATGCGCGAGATCGACAGCGCGAGCGACGCGACCGCGCCCGACGTCTGGCCGGCGGTCGTCTGCGTCGTGCCCGCCCGCGACGAGGCAGGCGTCATCGCGCATACGCTCAAGAGCCTCCTGACCCAGGACTATCGCGGCGATTTTCATGTGGTGCTCGTGGACGACGGCAGCGCCGACGGCACGGCGGCCCTGGCGCGGGCGACCGCCAAGGCGCTCGCCGCCGAGAACCGCCTGACGATCCTCTCCGGCGCGCCGCCGCCGGCCGGATGGACAGGCAAGCTTTGGGCGGTCTCGCAGGGCGTCGAACGCGCGGCCGGGATGGGACGGCCGAAGTATCTGCTGCTGACGGACGCCGACATCGTGCACGCCCCAGACAGCGTCAGCCGCCTCGCGGCGCGCGCGGAAAGCCGCGGCCTCGCCCTCGTCTCCCTGATGGCGCGGCTGCGCTGCGAAAGCTTCGCGGAGCGGGCGACCATTCCCGCCTTCGTGTTCTTCTTCCAGATGCTCTATCCCTTCGCCTGGGTGAACCGGCCGGCGGGCGTCGGCGCGGCAGCGGGCGGGTGCATGCTGGTGAATCGCGAGGCCTTGGCCGCTGCGGGCGGGGTCGCTTCGGTCCGCGGAGCGCTGATCGACGACTGCGCGCTTGGCGCGGCGCTGAAGCGGCAGGGGCCTGTCTGGCTCGGCCTGACGGACCGCGCGGTCAGCATCCGGCAGTATCCGCGTTTCGCGGACATTGCGGCCATGATCTCACGCTCGGCCTATGCCGAACTCCGCTATCAGCCGTGGCGGCTTGCGGCCGCGCTCGGCGGTCTGGCGCTGGTCTACGCCGCGCCGCCGGCGCTCGCGCTCTTTGCGGACGGGGCCGCCCGGTGGCTCGGCGTCGCGGCCTGGGCGATCATGGCGGTCGCGTTCCAGCCGATCCTGCGGTTCTACCGCCGCTCGCCGCTCTGGGGTCTGATGCTTCCGGCGATCGCCGCCTTCTACGCCGGCTGCACCGTTCTGTCGGCGTGGCAGCACATGCGCGGCCGGGGCGGCATGTGGAAAGGTCGCGCGCAGGCGGCGCTCGGCCGATGAGCGTCGCTTCCGTCCACGACTTCGCGTCCGGCAAGGGCCATCACGACGAGAATTTTCCCGTCGCGAGCCGGCTGGTCTCGGCCCGCCATCGCGCCCCAATCATGGCGTTCTACCGCTTCGCGCGGGCGGCCGACGACGTCGCGGATCATCCGCACGCGGCGCCCGAGGCCAAGCTCGCGCTGCTCGCGGCCATGCGGACGACGCTGACCGGCCAAGCCGAGACGAACCCCGAGGCCGTGGCCTTGCGCGCGGCCTGCGCCGAGCGCGGGCTCTCCGTCGCGCACGGGCTCGACCTGCTGACCGCCTTCGAGCGTGACTGCACGGTCAAGCGCTACGATACGTGGGAAGATCTGATCGACTACTGCCGGTTCTCCGCCATGCCCGTCGGGCGCTTCGTCCTCGACGTGCATGGCGAGTCGCGGGAAACTTGGGCCGCATCGGACGCGCTCTGCGCGGCGCTTCAGGTGATCAACCACACCCAGGACTGCGCGAAGGACTTTCGGGCGCTCGACCGGGTCTATCTGCCGCTCGACATCCTCGCGGCCCATGGCGCGCGGATCGAGGATCTTGGCGGGCCGGCGGCGCTCCCGGCGTTGCGCGCAGCGATCGTCGAGATGGCGGAGCGCAGCCTCGCCCTGCTCGACCAGTCTTCGGGTTTCGCGAAGACGATCCGCGACCGGCGGCTCGCGACCGAGGTCGCCGTCATTCATGGTCTTGCGAAGGACCTTACAAAACGCCTGCTCGCGCGCGATCCGCTGAGCGAGCGGGTGCATCACGGCAAGCTTCAGGCGCTTCTCCTCGCGGCGGCGGCGGCGGCGCGGCACACGCTCGCGCGTCGCGGATGAGCGGGGCGCCGTCGCTGGAAGAGCTGAAGGCGAAGGTCGCCGGCAGCAGCTTTTACGTCGCCTTGCGCGCGCTTCCGCCGCAGGAACGTGAGGCGATGTTCGCGGTCTACGCCTTCTGCCGGGCGGTCGACGACATCGCCGACGACCAGCAGGGCGCGCGGCCGGAGCGGGCGGCGGCGCTCGCAAGCTGGCGCGAAGACATCGACGCGCTCTACGCCGGCGGCGATCCAGGCCAGGCGGCCTTTCTGGCGGACCCGGTTGCCCGGTTCGGCCTCGTCCGCGAGGACTTCCACGCCGTGATCGACGGCATGGCGATGGACGTCGAGCGCGACATGCGCTGGCCGGACGCCGCCACCCTCGACCTCTATTGCGACCGCGTCGCCTCGGCGGTCGGGCGGCTGTCCGTGCGGGTGTTCGGGATGGAAGAGGAGACCGGGATCGCGCTCTCCCGCCACCTCGGCCGCGCGCTGCAGCTGACCAACATCCTTCGCGACATCGACGAGGACGCCGCGATCGGCCGCGTCTACCTGCCGGAAGAACATCTCGTCGGCGCGGGCGTCGCTTTGATTTCGCCCGCCGAGGTCGCGGCCGACCCGCGCGTCGACGCGGCGGCGCGCGCCCTGGCGAAAGAGGCGCATGCGCACTACCGCGCGGCCGAGGCGATCCTCGCGGCGCGCCCGCGCGGCCTGCTGATCGCGCCGCGCATGATGGCCGCCGTCTATGGCCGGATCCTCGAGCGGCTGGAGGCGACCGGCTGGCGGCCTCCGCGGACGCGCGTCAGGGTGAACAAGGCCGCGCTGGTCTGGACGTTCATGAAACTGCGGCTGACCTCGTGACGAAAGCCGTCCGGATCGTCGGCGCCGGCCTCGCCGGCCTGTCGGCCGCGGTCGAGCTCGCCGCGGCGGGCTATCGCGTCGAGATCGACGAGGCGGCCGCCGGCGCGGGCGGCCGCTGCCGCTCCTATCACGACCCGCAACTCGGCCGCGTCATCGACAACGGCAATCATCTCGTGCTCTCCGGCAACAGCGCGGCGATGGCCTATCTCGACCGTATCGGCGCCGGCGGTCGGCTGACGGGCCCGGATCATGCCGAGTTCGACTTTCATGACCTGCGATCGGGCATGCGCTGGCGGATCGCCGCAAATGACGGGCCGATCCCGTGGTGGCTCCTGAGCCCCGGCCGCCGGACGCCTGGTGCGCGCCTGCGCGACCATCTGGCGCTCGCCCGACTGATGCTCGCCGGAACCGGAGCGCGGGTCGGCGACGTCGTGCGGTCCGATGGACCTTTCTGGGAGCGGCTGATCGAGCCGATCATGGTCGCGGCCCTCAACGTGCCCGCGAAGGATGGTTCGGCGCGGCTCGCCGGCGCGGTGCTCACGCAATCGCTCGCGCGCGGCGGGCGCGCCAGCCGGCCGCTGATCGCGGACCCGACGCTCGACGCCGCCTTCGTCGCCCCGGCGCTCAGATTCCTGTCCGGACGCCGCGCTGCGCTTCGCTTCGGCCGAAGGCTGCGCCGGATCGGCTTTGCGGGCGACCGCGTCGCCGCGCTCGATTTCGGCGCCGGCGAGGAGCCGGTCGGGGACGCTACCGTCGTCCTCGCGGTTCCACCCTGGACGGCCGTCGAGCTCGTCCCCGGCCTCATTGCGCCCGACCGCCACAGCGCGATCGTCAACGCGCATTACGCCTGCGCGGCGCCGAAGGCCGCGCGGCGGATGACGGGCCTGCTCGGCGGACTGGCCGAATGGGTCTTCGCCTTCGACGACAGGCTCTCGGTGACGATCAGCGCCGCCGACCGGCTGGTCGAGGAGGACAGGGAGGTCCTCGCGCGACGGATCTGGGCGGACGTCGCCGCGACGCTCGACCTGCCGCCGGACGCGCTTCCCCGCTGGCAGATCGTCAAGGAGAAGCGCGCCACATTCGCGGCGACGCCTGAGCAGGACGCGCGCCGCCCGCCCGCCCGGACGCAATGGAAAAACCTCGCGCTCGCCGGCGACTGGACGCAGACCGGCCTTCCCGCCACCATCGAGGGCGCGATCCGCTCCGGGGTCGCCGCCGCCCGCTTGGCGAAGGCCGCGGCCGGCGCGTAAAGACGGTCCATGGACGCGATTCCGGACATCAGCGCAGCCCACTCCGCGATCGATCTCGTCGACCGCGCGGACCTGGGCGTGGTCCGGGCGGCGGCCGCGCTCGGGCGGGCGCAGAAACCCGACGGCCATTGGGTGTTCGAGCTCGAGGCCGACGCCACGATCCCGGCCGAATACGTTCTGCTGCGGCACCACCTCGGCGAACCCGTCGACGCTGATCTCGAAGCCCGCATCGGGCGCTACCTGCGCCGAATCCAGGGCGCGCATGGCGGCTGGCCGCTGTTCCACGACGGCGCGATGGACGTCAGCGCGACGGTGAAGGCCTATTTCGCGCTGAAGATGATCGGCGACGATCCGGCCGCGCCGCACATGGCGCGCGCCCGCGAGGCCGTGCTGGCGGCGGGCGGGGCCGAGGCGGTCAACGTCTTCACTCGCATCCAGCTCGCGCTCTACGATGCGGGACCTTGGGGCGCCGTGCCGACGATGCCGGTCGAGATCATCCTGCTGCCGCGCTGGTTTCCGGTGCACCTGTCGCGCATGTCATACTGGGCGCGCACCGTGATCGTCCCGCTGCTGGTGCTCGCCGCGCTCAAGCCCGTCGCGAGAAATCCGCGCGGCGTGCGGGTGGACGAGCTCTTCACCGGCCGCCCGCAGGCGCCGAAGAGCAAGGCGGCGGACGTCAAATGGATCTGGTCGAAGGGTTTTGGCGCGCTCGACCGCGTGCTGAAGGCCGCCGACGGGCTCTGGCCGAAGAAACAGCGACAGCGCGCGATCGAGGCTTGCGTCGCCTTCGTGACCGAGCGGCTGAACGGCGAGGACGGTCTCGGCGCGATCTATCCTGCGATGGCGAACAGCGTGATGATGTTCGACGCGCTGGGCTATTCGGAAGATCATCCCGCGCGAGCCGCCGCCCGCCGGTCGGTGGAAAAGTTGCTGGTGCTGCGCGACGATGGCGAGGCCTACTGCCAGCCCTGCGTCTCGCCCGTCTGGGACACCGCGCTCGCCGCCCACGCCATGCTGGAGGCGGGCGGCGACGAGGCGGAGGCCCGCGCCGGCGCCGCGCTCGACTGGCTGAAGCCGCTCCAGGTGCTCGATCTCAAGGGCGACTGGGCGGATCAACGGCCCGAGGTTCGCCCGGGCGGCTGGGCGTTCCAATACGCCAATCCGCATTATCCTGACCTCGACGACACCGCCGTGGTCGTGATGGCGATGGACCGTGCGGCGCGGCGCGGCGGATACGACGCGGCGATCGCGCGCGGCGAGGAATGGACGGCGGGGCTCCAGAGTCGCAACGGCGGCTGGGGTGCCTTCGACGCTGACAACACCCACCACTACCTGAACAACATCCCCTTCGCCGACCACGGCGCCCTGCTCGACCCGCCGACGGCGGACGTGTCGGCGCGCTGCGTCTCCATGCTCGCCCAGCGCGGCGAGCCGGCCGACAGCGCGAGGATGCGCGCCGCGCTTGGCTATCTGGAACGGGAGCAGATGGCGGACGGCAGCTGGTTCGGCCGCTGGGGCGTGAACTACATCTATGGCACATGGTCCGCGCTCTGCGCGCTGAACGCGGCCGGCGTCGAGCCTTCGGCGCCGACGGTCGCCAAGGCGGTCGCCTGGCTAACCGCGATCCAGAATCCCGACGGCGGCTGGGGGGAGGACTGCGAGAGCTACGCGCTCGATTACGCCGGCTACCGTCCCGCGCCCTCGACCGCCTCTCAGACCGCCTGGGCGCTGCTGGGGCTGATGGCCGCCGGCGAGGTCGACGCGCCCGCGGTCGAGCGCGGCGTGGCCTGGCTCCTGGACCGCCAGTCGCCGGACGGGCTGTGGAGCGAGGCGCACTACACCGGCGGCGGGTTTCCCCGCGTGTTCTACCTGAACTACCACGGCTATCCGAAGTACTTCAGCCTCTGGGCGCTTGCGCGCTTCCGCAACCTGAAGCGTTCGAACGCCCGCCGCGTCGCGTGGGGCATGTGAAGACCGCGGGGCATGTGAAGACTGCGGGGCATGCGAGCGTCCTGATCGCCTGCGGCCTCAAGCGCGAGGCCCGGATTTTATCGGGGGCGGGCGTGATCGCGGTCGCGGGCGGCGGCGATGCGGAACCACTGGAAGCGGAGCTCGAGCGCCGCGCGGGCGCGGCGCGCCTGATCCTGTCAAGCGGCCTCTGCGGCGCGCTCGATCCGATGCTGAAGGTCGGAGACCTGGTGATCGGCGATCTAGTTATCGGTGGGCTGGCGCAGCCGATCGAACCTCTGGCGCGGTCCCTCCCCTTGCAAAGGGGAGGGCAGGGTGGGGATCGGTCAGGATCGAGCTCTATCCTGGACGATACCCACC
>JADBEO010000077.1 GCA_031316315.1 Chelatococcus sambhunathii | reverse complement strand
GCGCTGGGCGTGGAGCTCTACGCCGCAGGTTCCCGCTCGATCCCCACCCTGCCCTCCCCTTTGCAAGGGGAGGGATCGCGCCTTTATCGGCGTCGACCTGTTCGGTCAGCGCGGCGTCGGGCGCCAGTCGGGCGGCGCCATCTCGAAGCCCTTGAAGTCGAAGCCGGGCGCGACCGTGCAGCCGACCAGCGTCCAGGCGCCGAGCGATTCCGCCGCCTGCCACCAGTTGGTCGGCACGATGACCTGCGGCGTCTGGCCCGTCCTGAACTCGAGCCCGAGCCGGTGCGCCTCGACGTCGTGGCCATTGGGAGACAGGCTCAGCGCAAGCGGCGCGCCGGCATAGAAGTGCCATATCTCGACTGCGTCGACGCGGTGCCAGGCCGAGGTCTCGCCGGCCGCGAGCAGGAAGAAGATCGCGGTCGAGCGGGCGCGGCCCGCAGCGTCGGTCGCGGGGTCCCGGAACGTCTCGCGGAAATGACCGCCCTCCGGGTGCGGGGCGAGGTCGAGCAGGCGGATCACCTCCTCGGCGGTCAGTCCGTCGAGCGCGCTCACCCGCGGTTCTTCCGCTCGCGGAGCTCCGCGAAGACGGCTGCCGCATCGCCCGAGCCGAGCCCGACCGCCGCCGCCACCTTGTCCTCGCCCGCGCGCAGGAAGACGTTGGTCGCCTTCTCCGCGCCGATGGTGCTCGGCACGGTCGGCCTGCCGGCGGCGCGCGCCGCCTCAACTTTTTTCAGCCGCTCCGAGATCGCCGGGTCGTCCGGGAGGATCGAGGCGCAGAACTTGGCGTTCGAGGCGGTGTATTCATGGCCGCACCAGACCGTCGTCTCGTTGGGCAGCCGCGCGAGCTTCGAAAGCGAGCTCCACATGGCGGCATGGGTGTCCTCGAACAGGCGCCCGCACCCCATCACGAACAGCGTATCGCCCGAGAACAGCCATTTCTCGCTGGGCTCGAAGAACACGACATGCCCCTTGGTGTGGCCCGGCGTCTCGATCGTCTCGAAGCGCCACGGCCCGACCTCGGCGACGTCGCCTTCGGCGAGCGGGTGGTCGAGGCCTGGGATCGACGACGCTTCGCCCCTCGGCCCGAAGACCTTCGCGCCGTACTCGCCCTTGAGCTCGGTCAGCCCGCCGATGTGGTCAGGATGCTTGTGGGTGATCAGGATGTCGGTGAGCTTCCAGCCCTTTTCGTCCAGCGCGGCGCGGACCGGCGGCGCCTCCGGCGCGTCGATCAGCGCGGTCGTCCCCGACCCGGCGTCATGCAGCAGCACGGCGTAGTTGTCGGACAGACACGGGACGAGGACGATGTCGGCGGGCATGCGGCAGGCTCCGGTTTCGGCATGCCAGAGGCTAGCGGCGCGGACGGGATCGGCAAGGGCGAAAGGGCGTCGGCCCTGGCGAAGTTCCGGCCCCGCCGGCTATGATCTGGGCGTGATCACCCGCCTCGCCGTTTCCGGCTATCGTTCGCTCCGCGACCTGCGCCTTTCGCTGGGCAGGCTCAACGTCGTCACCGGCGCGAACGGTTCTGGCAAGTCGAGCCTCTACCGCGCGCTGCGTTTGCTCGCCGACGTCGCGCAGGGGCGCGTGGTGCAGTCGCTGGCCGAGGAGGGCGGCATCCAGTCGACGCTGTGGGCGGGGCCGGAGAGCTTTTCACGCGGAATGAAGAGCGGCGAAGTTCCGGTTCAGGGAACCGTGCGCCGCAACCCAGTCGCCTTGAAGCTCGGCTTTGCGGGCGACGATTACGGTTACGCCATCGATCTCGGGCTCGGCCCGTCCGCGTCGCTGTTCGCACTCGACCCCGACATCAAGGCCGAAGCCATGTGGACAGGCGAGTGGCTCGGCCGTTCCAATGTCTTCGCGGAGCGCCGGGGCCCCGGCGTGCGCATCCGCGACGGCGACGGCGCTTGGCGGCAGGCCTCGACCACGCTCGCCTGGTTCGACAGCATGATGACGCATTGCGCCGATCCGAGAGATGGCCTCGACCTGCTTCTCATGCGCGACCGCATGCGGAACTGGCGGTTCTACGATCATCTGCGTACCGACCGCGACGCGCCGGCGCGCCGGCAGCAGGTTGGCACCTACACGCCGGTGCTCGCCAGCGACGGGGCGGATCTCGCGTCGGCGATCATCACTGTCAGGCAGACTGGCGACCGAGAAGGTCTCGCCGCCGCGATCGACGACGCCTTCCCCGGCGCGACCGTCGACATCGACTCCCGCGACGGCTGGTTCGAGCTGGAGATGCGTCAGCACGGCCTATTGCGCCCTCTGCGTACGGCGGAGCTGTCTGACGGGACGCTGCGCTACCTGCTGCTCGTCGCGGCGCTGATGTCGCCGCGGCCGCCTGAACTGATGGTGCTGAACGAGCCGGAGACCAGCCTGCATCCGGACCTGCTCGGCCCGCTCGCGCGGCTGATCGCCCTGGCCGCGGAACGGTCTCAGGTCGTCGTGGTGTCTCACGCCGCAGCGCTCGTCTCGGCTCTCGAAGACGCTGGCGCGCGCCGCATCGGGCTCGAAAAGTCGTTCGGCGAAACCACGGCCGGCGACGACGATCCGCCGAAGTGGGAATGGCCGAAGCGATAGCGCACGCGCTCGCAACCACTTGATCTCGCAAGCGCGGCCTGTTCCGGCTACATGTCGGCCATGGCCCTCGACGTCGTCGATCTGCGCGAGTTCTACGCCCGCCCGCTCGGCGAGCTGGCGCGGCGCATTCTGAGGGCGAAGCTGCGCGCCCGTTGGCCGGACCTGAAGGGGATGCGCGTCGCCGGCGTCGGCTACGCCACGCCCTATCTCGGCGTGTTCCGCGATGACGCCGAGCGGCTGCTCGCCTTCTCGCCCTCGCAGATGGGGGTGTCGTCCTGGCCGTTCGACCGGCCGAACGCGTCGGCCCTCGTCGACGACGGCATGTGGCCGCTGCCCGACGCTGCCGTCGACCGCATCGTCGCGGCGCACGCGCTCGAGACCTCGACCAACGCCGTCGAGCTGCTGCGGGAAGCCTGGCGGTGCCTCGCGCCGGGCGGCCGGCTGATCGCCATCGTGCCGAACCGCCGCGGTCCCTGGGCGCAGATGGACACGACCCCCTTCGGCCATGGGCGGCCCTACAGCCGCAGCCAGCTGACCGACCTTCTGCGCGAGGCGCTGTTCGCGGCCGAAGGCTGGGACGACGCGCTGTTCATGCCGCCTGTCGAGCGGATGCTCATGCTGCGCTCCGCCTTCGCCTTCGAGCGCATGGGCGCAAAACTCTGGAGCCCGTTCGCCGGCGTGCACATCGTCGAGGCCTCGAAGCAGGCGATGCGGGCCATTCCCGCAAAGCCGCGGCGCCGCGTCGCGCCCTCCCCCACCCTTCGGCCCGCGCCGGCCGCCGTCCCGGCGCCGGCGGGCCGTTAGACTTCAAGCCACAAGGAGAAAATCCGCATGTTCGTCGCCATGAACCGCTTCAAGGTCTTCGCCGCTGAGGCCGACGCGTTCGAGACCGTCTGGCGCGAGCGGGACCGGCACCTCGACGAGGTCCCCGGCTTCGTCGAGTTCCACCTTCTGAAGGGACCCGCCGAAGGCGATGTCGTGCTCTATGCCTCGCACACCATCTGGCGCTCGCGCGGCGACTTCGAGAACTGGACGAAGTCGGAGGCTTTTCGCAAGGCGCATGGCGGGGCCGGCGGCACGAAGCCGCTGTTCCAGGGCCACCCGCAGTTCGAAGGTTTCGAAGCGGTGCTGATCGAGAAGAAGGGCGACCGGGCGGCCGCGTGATCGAACGCCAGCGCCGTCGCCCCGGCCGAAGTGCCGGGGTCCATTCACGCCGCGATCGCAAAGTTTCGATCCGTCAGCGGAAATGGGTCCCGGAACAAGTCCGGGACGACGGCGGCGTTTCGGATGGATCGACGAGAGGCGGTCGCGTCAGCCCCGCAGCGTCGCGCCGGTCGCCTTCTCGACGTTCGCGACGATGCGTGAGGACAGCTCCTCGATCTCGACGTCGGTCAGCGTCTTCTCGCGCGGCTGCAGCGTGACGGCGAGGGCGAGCGACACCTTGCCCTCCGGCACGCCCGGCCCCTCGTAGCGGTCGAACAGGTCGACCCGCGTCACGAGCTTCCGGTCGGCTCCTTGCGCCGCGCGGATCAGCTCGGCGGCCGGCGTCGCGAGATCGGCCAGGAAGGCGAAGTCGCGCGACAGCGGCTGCAGGGCGGAGCCCTCGAAGGGGGGCCTCGCCTTCGTGCCCTTCGACTTCGGCGCCGGCAGCGCGTCGAGCGTCAGCTCGAAGCCGACCACCGGCCCGTCCACGCCCAGCGCCTTCAGGGTGCGGGGGTGCAGTTCGCCGAAAGCGCCGAGGATGACCTTGGGGCCGAGCTGCAGCGCGGCCGAGCGGCCGGGATGAAACCAGGCCGGCGCGGCGCCTTGCGCGATCTGCACCGAGGACGGCGACAGGCCGAGCGCGGCGAGCGCGGCCATCGCGTCCCCCTTGGCGTCGAACGCGTCGACGGGAAGCGTCTGCTCGCCCCAATGGCGTCCCGCGCCGCGCGCCTTGGCGGTTCCGCGCCGCAGCCCTGCGGCCGACATACGCTGGTCCTGCGGACGATCGCCGAGAAAGGTCTGTCCGACCTCGAACATCGCGACGTCGGCCGATCCGCGGTCGGCGTTGCGCTGGATCGCCGCCAGCAGCCCCGGCAGCAGACTCGGACGCATATCGGAAAGGTCCGCCGCGATCGGATTGGCGAGCTGGAGCTCGGCCGCGCCGCCGCCGAAGGCCTCGGCCGAGGCGTGGCTGACGAAGGACCAGGTCACCGCCTCCACCATGCCGCGCGCCGCGAGGGTGCGGCGGGCGATGCGGGCGCGGCGCTGGACGGGGCTCAGCTTCTCTCCGCCAACCGTCTCGGCGGCCGGCAGCGGCGTCGCCTGCAGGCGATCGAGCCCGATGATGCGCACGACCTCCTCGACGAGGTCGGCCTTGAGCGACACGTCGGGGCGCCAGCTCGGCACGGCGACCTTGAGCGTCTCGCCGGAGCCGGAGACCCAGAAACCGAGCAGGCTCAGCGGCGCCTTGACCTCGGCCGGGGTCACGGCGAGCCCGGTCAGCCGCTTCACCTCGGAGACGGGGAAGTCGATGATCAGGTCGCGGTCCGGAACCTCGCCCGCGCTCGTGATCTCGGAGGCTTCGCCGCCGCAGATGTCGAGGATGAGCCGCGTCGCGAGTTCGAGGCCCGGCAGCGTGAAGGCCGGATCGACGCCGCGCTCGAAGCGGTGGCGGGCGTCGGAGTGGATGTTGAGCGCGCGGCCCGTCCGGGCGATCGCGAGCTCGTCCCACAGCGCGCTCTCGATCAGCACGTCGGTCGTGCCCGCGTCGCAACCGGTCGAGGCCCCGCCCATGATGCCGGCGAGCGACTCGACGCCGTTGTCGTCGGCGATGACGCACATGGTCTCGTCGAGCGCATAGGTCTTGCCGTCGAGCGCAGTGAGGCTCTCGCCGGCGCGGCCGCGGCGGACGACAAGGTCGCCCTTGACCTTGGCCGCGTCGAAGACGTGCAGCGGACGGCCGCGGTCGTAGGTCAGGTAGTTGGTGACGTCGACCAGCGCGTTGATCGGCTTCTGGCCGATCGCCTTGAGCTTCCTCTGCAGCCAGTCGGGCGAGGGGCCGTTCTTCACGCCCCGCACCATGCGCAGCCCGAAGAAGGAGGACAGCGGCTGCGTGTCGCCGAAGTCGAAGCTGACCTTCACCGGGCAGGGATAGGCGCCCGGCACGGCCTTGATCGCCGGATCCTTCAGCTCGCCAATCTCGGCGGCGGCGAGGTCGCGCGCGACGCCGTGGACGCCAAGGCAGTCCGAGCGGTTCGGGGTGACCGCGATCTCGATGACCGGGTCGTCGAGGCCGATGACGGGCGCGAAGGGTTTTCCGACCGGCGCGTCGGCAGGCAGCTCCATAATCCCGTCGCTCTCTTCGGACAGGCCGAGCTCGCGGCCCGAGCACAGCATGCCGGCGGAGGGCACGCCGCGGATCTCCGAAGCGCCGAGCTTGACGCCGGAGGAGGGGATCACGGTCCCCGGCGCGGCGAACACCACCTTCAGTCCCGCCCGGGCGTTCGGCGCGCCGCAGACGACCTGCAGCGGTTCGGAATGGCCGACGTCGACGCGGCAGACCTGCAGCTTGTCGGCGTTGGCATGACGGTTCGCCTCGAGGATGTGGCCGACGACGAACTGCGAGAGATCGCCCGCCTTGTCCTCGATGTGCTCGACCTCGAGCCCGACGCGCGTGAGCGTGTCGGCGACGAGTGTCAGGTCGGCGTCGCCTGCAAGGTGCTCTTTGAGCCAGGAGAGGGAGAACTTCACGACGACAGCCCTCCGGCCAGCGTCGGGAAGTCGAGCGGCCTGAAACCGTAATGGGCGAGCCAGCGCGCGTCGGCGCCGAACAGGTCGCGCAGGTCCGGCATGCCGTATTTCAGCATGGCGACGCGGTCGATGCCGACGCCCCAGGCGAAACCCTGCCACTCGTCCGGGTCGAGCCCGACGTTCCTGAGCACGTTCGGATGCACCATCCCGCAGCCGAGGATCTCCAGCCAGTCGTCGCCCTCGCCGATGCGGATCTCGTTCGGGAGCTTCCGGCAGCGGACGTCGACCTCCATCGACGGCTCGGTGAAGGGGAAGAAGGACGGGCGGAAACGCAGCTCGACCGAGGGCACCTCGAAGAAGGTCTTGAGGAACTCCTCCAGCACCCACTTCAGATGGCTCATGTTGGCCTGCCGGTCGATCACCAGCCCCTCGAGCTGGTGGAACATCGGCGTGTGCGTCTGGTCCATGTCGAAGCGGTAGGTCCGGCCCGGCGCGATGACGCGGATCGGCGGCTTGCCCGCCTCCATGGCGCGGATCTGCACCGGGCTCGTGTGGGTCCTGAGCAGCAGGCGCGAGCCGTCCTCCTTCTGCGGCAGGAAGAAGGTGTCGTGCATCTCGCGCGCCGGATGGCCGACGGGGAAGTTCAGCTTGGTGAAGTTGAGCTCGTCGGTCTCGATGTCCGGGCCTTCGGCGACCGAAAAGCCCATCGCCGAAAAGATCGCGACCAGCTCTTCCGTGACCTGGCTGACAGGGTGGATGCGGCCGGTCTCGAGCCCGCTCTCGCGCACGGGAAGCGAGACGTCGAGTTTTTCGGAGGCGAGCCTGGCCTCGAGCGCCGCGTCTGCGAGCGCGGCCTTGCGATCGGCGAGCGCCGAGGCGACCCGGTCGCGCAGCGCGTTGAGCGCGGGGCCGAAGGTCTTGCGCTGCTCGGGATCCATGGTCCCGAGCGTCTTCATCTTCTCGGAGACGGAACCCTTCTTGCCGAGCGCGGCGACGCGCACGGCTTCGAGCGAAGGCTCGTCGGCCGCGCCCGCGACGGCGGCGAGCACTTCCAGTTCGAGCGACTGAAGGGAGGAGAGATCGGTCATCGGCGACGCCGCTTCCGCATGGCGGGCGGAAGATTCGCCTGCCCCACCCGCGGCGTCGTCCTCCGGCTTGACCGGAGGACCCATGTCGGGCCTGGAGCTCTACGCCGAAGATGGATCCTCCGGACGAGCCGGAGGATGACGAGCTTCATTCTGTGAGGGCGTCAGGCGACGCCCCAGAGGCTCACGCGGGGAGCGCGGCCTTCGCCTTCTCGGCGAGCGCGCCGAAGGCGGTCGGCTCGGCGATGGCGAGCTCGGACAGCGTCTTGCGGTCGACCTCGATCCCCGCCTTGGCGAGGCCGTCGATGAAGCGCGAATAGGTCAGGCCGTGCTCGCGCACAGCGGCGTTGATGCGCTGGATCCAGAGCGCCCGGAAGGTCCGCTTCTTGTTCTTGCGGTCCCGGTAGGCGTACTGCATCGAACGATCGACGGCGGCCTTCGCCGCGCGGATCGTGTTCTTGCGGCGGCCGTAGAAGCCTTTCGCCGCGTCGAGGGTCTTCTTGTGCTTGGCGTGGGACGTAACGCCCCGTTTTACGCGAGCCATGGGTCTATCTCTTCAAACGTCTGGAATGAGGGAAAGCGCGAAAAGCGCCGTCAGCCGTAGGGCAGGAACGTCTTGACGATGCGGGTGTCCGCCGGCGTCAGGATCGTGGTGCCGCGCTGGTTGCGGATCTGCTTGTTGGTGCGCTTGATCATCCCGTGGCGCTTGCCCGCCTGGGCGGAGATGACCTTGCCGGTCGCGGTGAAGCGGAAGCGCTTCTTCGCCGCCGACTTGGACTTGAGCTTGGGCATTTTGCTCTCCGGTATGTTGGAGGCCTTCGCGAACCGACCCGTCCGCCCGGCGAACCGGACGGAGATGAGCCGAGCGAAATCCTCGAGCGATCTTGGCGCGCCACGGCAGCCCATACGGCCGGGCGCGCGCGAGGCGGCGCTTATACGAGGGGATCTGGCGCTTTGCAACGGGCTGGCGCCCTTCTGATCCCTGCCCCGCGCGTCCAGATCGGATGTTTCCGACTTGGTCCACTCTTGAAGACCAACTCCGCAACAGCGGAGTTGGTTGGGGGAGGGTGGCGGAACCGAAGGCGAGGTCGGGA
>JADBEO010000076.1 GCA_031316315.1 Chelatococcus sambhunathii | reverse complement strand
CCCTTACCCTCCCCGCAAGGGGGAGGGAGGCGGCAGGCGGCGGCGTCCAACTTCGCCACGCCGCCCTGCCGCCCGCCCCGCTCCTCATCCTGAGGAGCCTCGGGCGCCCAGCCCGAGGCGTCTCGAAGGACGCGGTCGGCCTGTGCAGGTCGGGGACGGCGGAAGCGAACTGCGTGCTTCGAGACGCCGGCCTGCGGCCGGCTCCTCAGCATGAGGGAGGCCGAGGATGGAAGAGGAGACGGAGCAGCGCGCCTCAGTAATGCGGCGGGGGGCGGTCGACCGGGCCGGGGCCGCTGACCGCGTCCTCCAGCCGCTCCTCGAGCTGCGCGACGGCGCGCTTGAGGCGCTCGATCTCGGACCATTGCGCGGTCACGGTCTGGTTGAGCGCCTCGATGGTCTCGTCCTGATAGGCGATGCGGGTTTCGAGCGCCGCGATCCGGTCGCTGTCGCCGCTCATCGTCCCGCCCTCCCCTCGGCGCGCGTGTTCGGCTCGATCACGACGGTCGCGGTCAGCCCCGCCGTCATCGCCTCCTCCGGCGGCTGGTCGAGCCTGATCCGCACCGGCACGCGCTGGGCGAGGCGCACCCAGGAGAAGCTCGGATTGACGTTCGCGATCAGCGCGTCGCCCGACTGGTTGTCGCGGTCCACGATGGCGCGCGCGACGCTCTGAACATGGCCGGTCAGATCCTGCGAATATCCCATCAGCCTCACGATCGCGCGGTCGCCCGGCCGGATCGACCGGAGCTTGGTCTCCTCGAAATAGCCCGAGACGTAAAAGCTGTCGCTGTCGACGATCGCGACCACGGCGTTTCCCGGCGAGACGTAGTCGCCGGGGCGCAGCAGGAGATTCGTCACGTGGCCGTTGACCGGGGCGCGCACCTCCGTCCGGGCGAGGTTGAGCTCGGCGGTCTTGCGGTTGGCGACGGCCTGGGCGAGCGCGGCTTCGGCCGTCTCGACGGCGGCGCGGGCCTGTTCGCGGACCTCTTCCGACACGGCGGCCGTCGACAGTTTTTCGCGGCGCGCGGCCTCCCGGCGCTTCTGGTCGAGATCGCTCGTGCGCCCCTCCTCCGTCGCCCGGGCGAGCTCCAGCGCGAGGCGGAAGCGTTCCTGGTCGACGACAAACAGCACGTCGCCTTTCTTGACGATCTGGTTGTCGATGACGCGGACCTCCGTCACCGGTCCCGAGACGTCCGGCCCGAGCCGCACGATGTCGGCGCGCACGCGCCCGTCCCGCGTCCACGGGTCGTCGACATAGGAGCGCCAGACATAGACGCCCGCGACGACTCCGCCCGCGACGACGGCCAGCGTCAGCGCGACGCGGAGACCCCGCTTCAGCCAGGCGCTCATATCGGATCGCTCCTCATTTCAGGACCGCGACCACGCCTGCGAGCGCGATCGCATAGGCCGCGAGATTGAACAAAGCGGGATGCCAGACCAGCCGGTAGAAGCCGGCGCGCTCCAGCGCGACGCGCAGCGGCAGCCAGATCAGCCCCGCCAGCGCGACGTAGAGCAGAAGCGGCGGCACGAAGACGCCGAGCAGATCGACTTCCTTGATCATGCCGCCCGCCTCGTCGGTTCGAGCTCGTCGAGGGGCTCGGCGGCGGCGCCGAACAGCCGCGGATGCTGCGCGAGGCTGGTCCGGATCGCGGAGAGCCAGACCGGCAAGTCGGCCGAAAAGTCGGCCGCGTCTTCGCGTCCTCGCGGATCGGCTTCGAGCGCCGCGGCCTCCGCCGCCGCGAAGCGCTCGAGCGGCGGCGCGGAGGCCTCGCCCCGCGCGAGCCGGCGGCAGTGCCGCGCGAGCTCGGCGAGCGCGCCGGCGACCAGCGCCGCGAGTTCTTCGGGCAGATCGCGAACGACGCGCCTCAGCGCCAGCGCGTTGAGGCCGATCCTGAGGGCCGCGAGCGAGGCCTGTTCGACCGCGACGTTGTCGGCGTCGGCGAGATCAAGCCGCGACATGAGCCCGTCGATCCGGTCGAACATCCGGCTTTCGAAGGCGACGCGGCCCGCCAGGCGGCCGGCGGCGACTTCCGCGACGTCGGTCATCAGGCCCCGCGTCAACCGAGCCACCGGCCATGCCGCCCCGATCGGCCGCAGGATTCTGAGCAGCGTCGCGGCGAGCGCGATGCCGGCGATCTGCGCCAGCGCCGCATTCGCGAAGGCCGGAAAATCCGGCGTCATGACGTTGGTCAGCCCGATCAGGTTGATCGCGCCGATCGCGCCGGCGAGGGCCGGGAGCGCGAGCGCCGGGCGCGTCATCGCCCAGGCGGCGACGAACAGCAGCGGCGACAGCGCCAGCGCCAGCGTCTCGAAGCCCTCCAGGCCCGGCAGCACGCCGAAAACATAGACGGCGGCGGCGAGCGAGCCGACGACTGTCATGACGAGAAAGACGCCGGCCGGCCGGGACGGGTCGTCCTGCTGGGCGAAGAGGCTGGTCATCACCGCGACCATCACCGCGGCGCCGGCGCCCGCCGTCCAGCCGGAGGCGATCCAGAAGGCGCAGATCGCGAGCATGGACAGCGCCGCGGTCGCGCCGGACACGAGCGCGAGGGGGACGTCGCGGTAGCGCGAAAGATCCGAATCTTCCGCCGCGCCGTCGCGCCGGCCCGGCGCGTCGGGCGCGGAGAGGCCCGCGATGTCGCCGCGCATGTCGATGAGGTCGGCGACGCGCAGCAGGATCGTGCGCTCGAACACGCGGCTCCGATCCGCACGCATCGCGCCGAGATCCGGAGCGGCCGAGGCGAGCGCGGCCCGGGCCTCGGCGCGCTCCTCGTCCGAGGCGTCGGGGGACATCGCCGCCGCCGCCCGCTCGAGAAGCGGCTGAAGCGCGGCGGCGCGGCCGGGACGCTCGGAGCGCAGCGTCTCCATGCGGTCGTGGACGGAGACGAGCAGCGCGAGCAGGCTGACGAGGCGTCCGTGCAGCAGCCGCACGCGGCGCGTCGACAGACGCACCTCCGCCGTGTCGAAGGCGGCGTGGATGCGCAGGTTCTCCAGCCGCGAGACGTCGGCGACGAGTTTTCTTCGATCGCGCGCGACCTGGTCCGCGTCCGGCCGGCCCCGCAGTGTCGAGGCGGCCCAGGATGAGGCCGAGGCCACCGCCGCCTCCGTCGCTCGCCTCAGCGCGCCCGCCGCGCTCTGCGGGAAGAACGCCTGGCTCAGCGTCGTCGCGGCGACGATGCCGACGAGAATCTCGGCGCCGCGGTCCATCGCCGCCTGGAACACCGTGTCGGGCGCGCCGACGGCCGGAAAAGCGACGATCGCTGCGGTGTACCCAGATAGCAGCGCCCCATAGGCCGCCGGCGCGTCGCGCATGAAGACCGAGACCGCGACGCAAAGCCCGATCCAGAGTGACATCGCGAGCGAGAAGAGCTCCGGCTCTTGCGAGAACGCCGCCGTCAGCGCCACCGCGACCGCAGCGCCCGTCGCCGTCCCGACCACACGGAACAGCGACTTCGACAGCACCATGCCCGCGAGCGGCTGGGAGACGATGAACACCGTCATCATCGAGGTCGAGGCCTGCGGGAGGTTGGCGGTGAAGGCGACGAAGGCCGCGAGCAGCGCGGCGAGCGTCGTGCGCAGCGCGAACACGACGTTCTGGTGGAGCGTCGGGCTCATGCCTGCTCCATCGCCTCGGCGCGCTCGAGCACCCGTGCAAACACACGCGCGCAGGTCTCAAGATCCTCGTCCGGCACACCCTCGACCATCGCGGCGCAGGCGTCGGCGACGACGCTCTGGAGGCGGCGGACGAGCCGCGAGCCATCCGCCGTAAGATGCAGCGTCTTCGCGCGCCGGTCCGACGGGTCCTCCCGTCGCTTGAGAAGCCCGGCGGCCTCGAGGCGGTCGACGAGGCGGACCAGCGACGGCCCTTCGATGCCGAGCGATCGGGCGAGATCGTTCTGCCGCGCGCCGTCGCCGAGCCTGCCGAGATGGATCAGCGGCCTCCAGCTGGCGTCGGTCAGGCCGAAGCCGGAAAGCGCGTCGTCGAGCGTCTTGCGCCAACGCCGCCCGGCGACGGCGAGCTGAAAGCCGAACTCTGCGGCCGGGTCAAAGGCGCCTGACGCTTTCATGAGCATATAGATAGTAGCCTATCTATTAGGTTTCAATCTTATAATCTTGTTTGGCCGAAAGACGAAGGCCAGTTGCTCGGTCGGGCCCGCGGCCTAGATGACGCGGCGTTCAGGCGCGCGGCGTCGAGTCGAGGATTGCGGGTTGGTCTCCGAGTTGATGCGCGATCCCGCCGACGGCGAAGCGGCGCATTCCTTCCTGCTCGGCGGCGGGGAGCTCGGCGAACTGATCCGGTCGCACGACTGGAGCGTGACGCCGCTCGGCCCGATCGCGGGCTGGCCGCAGAGCCTCAAGACCGCCGTCAGCCTGCTTCTGCCCTCTCCTGTGCCGATCGTCCTGCTCTGGGGCGAGAAGGGCGTCATGATCTACAACGACGCCTATTCGGTCTTCGCAGGGGAGCGGCATCCCCAGCTGCTGGGCTCAGAAGTTCGGGAGGGCTGGGCCGAGGTCGCGGATTTCAACGACAACGTGATGCGGGTCGGCCTCGCCGGCGGCACCCTCTCCTATCGCGACCAGGAGCTCGTTCTCGCCCGGCGCGGCAAGCCGGAACGCGCCTGGATGAACCTCGATTATTCGCCGGTGCGCGACGAAAGCGGCCGCCCCGCCGGCGTCATCGCGATCGTGGTGGAAGTCACGGACAGGATCCTGGCCGAGCGGCGCGTGCAGGACAGCGAGGCGCGGCTTCGTTTCCTCGACGCGCTCGGCAAGGCGACAGCCCCGAGCTTCGACGCCGACGAGGTCATGGCGACGACCACGCGGATGCTGGGAGAGCACCTCGGGGTGTCGATCTGCGCCTATGCCGACATGGACGAGGACGAGGACGGCTTCACGATCCGCGGCGACTGGAGCTCGACCGGCTCCCCCAGCATCGTCGGCCGCTACAACCTCAAGGCGTTCGGCCGACTCGCGGTCGAGCGCCTCCATGCGGGCCTGCCTCTGATCGTCCACGACAACCGCGCCGAGCTTGCGCCTGACGAAGCCGCGACGTTCCAGTCCATCGGCATCGGCGCGACGATCTGCATGCCGCTCGTGAAGAACGGCCGGCTGACGGCGCTGATGGCGATCCACGACAAGGATCCTCGCCGCTGGTCAGACAGCGAACTCGCATTGCTGACCGAAGTCACCGAGCGCTCATGGGCGCATATCGAGCGGGTCCGCTCGCAGTTGGAAGTTCGCGCCGCGGAGGCGCGCTTTCGCGGGGCGCTGGAGGCGCAGGTCGCGGAGCGCACCGCGGCTCTCCAGCGCAGCGAAGCCAGCATCCGCACCATCTTCCAGACCTCGCATCTCTATCAGGGCCTGCTGTCGCTCGACGGCGTGATGGTTTTCGCCAATGCGACCTCGCTTGCGGCGATCGACGCCGAGCTCCGCGACGTTCAGGGTAGGCTCTATTGGGAGACGCCGTGGTTCACGGGGACGCCGGGCATGCCGGAGACGATCCGCGCCGCGGTTCAGCGCGCCGCCCAGGGCTCCGCCGAAAGCCTTTCGATCGCCCTCAACCTGCCCGCCGGGCTTCGATCCTTCGACTTCACGCTGCGGCCGGTGCGGAGCGAGTCGGGCGCCATCACCGGCATCGTGCCCGAGGCGGTCGAGACCACGGCGCGCCTCAAAGCCGAGGAAGCCCTGAGGCAGGCGCAGAAGCTCGAGGCGATCGGCCAGCTGACCGGCGGCGTCGCGCACGACTTCAACAACCTGCTCACGATCATCCGCTCCTCGATCGACTTTTTGCGGCGGCCCGACCTTCCCGAGGAGCGTCGTCGTCGCTACGTCGACGCCGTGGCGGAAACGGCCGATCGCGCCGCCAAGCTGACCGGCCAGTTGCTCGCCTTCGCGCGCCGCCAGGCTCTCAAGCCGGAGGTGTTCGAGGTCGGCGCGCGTCTCAGGGCCGTCGGCGACATGCTGGGGACGCTGATCGGCAGCCGCATCGCGCTCGATATCGAGGCGCCGGAGGAGCCCTGCTACGCACGCGCGGACGTCAGCCAGTTCGAGACGGCGCTCGTGAACATGGCGGTGAACGCGCGCGACGCCATGGACGGCGAGGGCCGCCTGACGATCCGGCTCTCGGTCGACCAGCCCGGCCCGCCGCACGCCTCGGAGGCGGGCTCCGGGAAACGCTATGTCGTCGTGTCGCTGACGGATACGGGCGTCGGCATTCCGAAAGAGTTCCTCGGGCGCATCTTCGAGCCGTTCTTCACCACCAAGGGGGTCGGCAAGGGCACCGGTCTCGGCCTCTCGCAGCTGTTCGGCTTCGCCAAGCAGTCGGGCGGGGAAGTCGACGTGCAGAGCGTGGTCGGGGCCGGCACGACCTTCACCGTCTACCTGCCCCAGGTCGGACCGGCGGGCGCGGCGATCGAAGCGGGCGAGCGAGGCATGTCGATCGGCGCGCCGCCATCGGGTTCGGGAAAGCGCATCCTTCTCGTCGAGGACAACGTCGACGTCGGCGGCTTCGCGAACCAGACGCTGCGCGACCTCGGCTACGTGACGACATGGGCGGCGAACGCGCGCGAGGCGCTCTCGGTCCTGGAGCGCGACGCCGCCGACTTCGACGCGGTGTTCTCCGACGTGATGATGCCGGGAATGAACGGCGTCGAACTCGGCCAGGAGATCAGGCGCCGCTATCCGGGCCTGCCGGTCGTGCTGACATCGGGCTACAGCGACGTGCTCGCCGAGCGCGGGCGGCACGGTTTCGAGCTGCTGCACAAGCCCTATTCGGTCGAGCAGCTTTCCCGCATCCTGCACGACGCCACCAGCCGCCGCGATCGCGGCGCCGGCGCCGGCGCCGCCTGACGGCTGTTCGCGCAGACGTTCAGAAGAACCCGGTCAACGGAAGCGGATCTCCCGTGATGAGATGCTGCCCGACGCTGCGCGCCTTGTAGGCTGCGGGATTGTGCGAGGCGAGCGTTCGGGCGTTCCGCCAATGTCGATCGAGGTTGTGGCTCTTCTTCGTGGCTGAGGCGCCCCCGGCGTCGAACACGGCCGCGCCCGAGCGGATCGCGAGTTCGTCCACGATGATCTTGGCCTTGGCCGCCGCGAGCGCGCCGTCATGGGCGGCGTCGAGCGCCGGCCGGCCCTCGACGCGGGAGGCGACCGCGCGGTCGAGCGCGTCAGCGGCGGCCAGCACCGCGGCCTCCGCCGCGAAGGCGGCCGCCGAGATCTCGCCGACGGTCTGCTGAAGGATCGGGTCGTCGACCGGCCGTTCGGTCGGCGCGAAGGAGAAGGTGCGGGCGCGCTTCTTCACCAGCGCGGCCGCCTCGGCCGCCGCGGCGCGCACGATGCCGGCGACGATCGCGGTCAGGAACAGCTGGGAATAGGAGCCGTGATAGGGCCGCCCGAAGCCGACGCCGTCGCTCTCGTCGTCGAAGATCAGCTCCTCCGGCGCCACGCGGACATTGGCGAGCCTGGTCGTGCCGGTTCCGGTCAGTCGCTGGCCCATGCCGTCCCAGTCGTCCTCGAGCGTCATGCCATCCCGCACCGAAGGGATCACCGCGCTGACATAGCGGCCGCCCTCGTCCTGCGCGCGCACGAGCACGTAGTCGGAGAAGATGCTGCCGGTGCTGAAGTATTTCGTACCATTCAGGACGTAGTCGTCGCCGTCGCGGGTCAGCCGCGTCTCGAACTCGACGCCCCCGACGTTCTTCGCGTTCATTTCGGTCATGGCGAGGCCGACGATGTCGCCGCCCGCGACGAGCCGCGCCCAGCGCAGGTGCCGGTCGCCGACCGACGGCTGGGTGAAGCGCTCCACGAAGCCGAAATGATTGCGGAGGATGTGCGCCACGTTCGGATCGGCCTCGCCGAGCCGGATGACGACGGACAGCAGCTCTCGCAGCGAGAGCCCGCCGCCGCCCTCTTCTTTCCTGAGCCTGAGCGCGCCGAGTCGGGACTTCCGCACGAGCGCCACCTGTTCGAACGGCAGCGTGCGACTGGCGTCGCGTTCGGAGGCGCCTTCGCTGAGCGCCGCGAGCAGTTCCTCCAGTTCGGGCGATCCCGGCGTCGGCAGGCGGGGCGCGGCGGCGCGCAGGCTCTGGGTCACGGCGTTCATGGTCGTCTCCTCGGAAAGGATCGGGGCGAGGTCCGTCATTCGGCGGCTACCGCCGCCTCCGCGTTGTGGCGGAATGCGGCGGCCGGATGCCGGCTCGGAAGCTTCGGCCCCGAGCCGGACAGTTTTTCTCGCAGCGTCCCCGGCGCGTAGGCGCGCTTGAATCGGCCGCGCCGCTGAAGTTCGGGGACGACGAACTCGGCGACGTCCTCGAAGCTCTCCGGCGCGATGGCGTAGGCGAGGTTGAAGCCGTCGACCCCGGTCGCGGCGATCTCTCGGTGAAGCTCAGCTTCTTCGGGTTCTCGACGATGTCGTCGAGCGTGCCGTGGAAGCCGACTCCCTCCTTCAGCTTGATGAGCCCGGCCTTCTCGAGCAGCAGCAAGCCGCGACCCTGGTTCACCGGATCGTTGGCGATCGCCACCTTGCCGCCCTCCGGCACCTCCGCGAAGCTTTTATGCTTCAGCGAATAGAGCCCGATGTTGGCGAGCGCGCCGACGCCGACGTCGGTGAAGTCGTAGCCGCGGTCCTTGATGGCGTTGTCGAGAAAGGGGCGATGCTGGAAGTAGTTGACGTCGATGTCGCCGGCGGCGAGCGCGACGTTCGGCGTCGTCCAGTCGCTGAACTCGACGACCTCGACGTCGAGGCCCTTGGCCTTGGCCTCTTCGGCCGCGGCCTGAATCGAGTCCGCGTAGGCGCCGGGCGTCACACCGATCTTGAGGCTCTTGGCCGCCGCCGGAATTGTAAGCAACGCCGCGAACATCGCGACCGCCGCGAAACGCATCGTCTTCATGTGTCGTCCACCGCTTGTCAGTTCGGCCACGGGAGGTCCGCGGTCGGGGAAAATTCACGCTCGGCTTCTCCGGATCCCTCCCCTCTCAGAGGGGAGGGTTGGGTGG
>JADBEO010000075.1 GCA_031316315.1 Chelatococcus sambhunathii | reverse complement strand
CCTCCCGACCCTCCGCTTCGCTTCGGGCCACCCTCCCCAAGCCAACTTCGCTGTTGCGAAGTTGGCCAGTCATGAGTGCGCAAGTCGGGAACACCCGACTTGCGTGCGCGGGGCAGGGATCAAGAAGGACCTGCGCCTGCGCCATCAGACCTTCTCGACCTCGGGGCGACCGAGCAGGCCGTTCGGCATGAAGATCAGCACGATGATCAGGATCGAGAAGGCCGCGACGTCTTTCCAGGCGCCGGAGACATAGGCGCCCCAGAAGATCTCGATCAGGCCGATCAGCAGCCCGCCCAGCATGGCGCCGGGGAGCGAGCCGATGCCGCCGAGCACCGCCGCCGTGAACGCCTTAACGCCGGCGACGAAGCCGATGTAGAAGTCGACCACGCCGTAATAGAGCAGGTACATCAGGCCCGCGACCGAGGCGAGCGCGGCGCCGAGCACGAAGGTCAGCGAGATCGTGCGGTCGACGTCGACCCCGAGCAGCGCCGCCATCTTGCGGTCCTGCTCGCAGGCGCGCTGGGCGCGGCCGAAATTGGTCTTGCCGACGATCAGCGAGAACACCGTCATCAGCGCGATCGTCGTCAGCACGATGATGAGCTGGACGTTCGAGACGTTGACGGTGAAGCCCTCCGCCGCGCCGAACTTGAAGCCGCCGGTGACGACGGGCGGCAGCGGCTTGAGGTAGGGGCCCTGCGCGACCTGCACGTAGTTCTGCAGGAAGATCGACATGCCGATGGCGGAGATCAGCGGCGCGAGCCGGAACGAGCCGCGGAGCGGCCGGTATGCGATCCGCTCCACGGTCCAGCCGTAAAGCGCCGTCAGCATCATCGCGACGACCAGCACGAGCAGCAGGGCGATCGGCACGAAGGTGACGCCGATCGCGACCAGCACGAGATAGACGATCAGCGCGAGGAAGGCCCCGACCATGAACACGTCGCCATGGGCGAAGTTGATCATGCCGATGATGCCGTAGACCATCGTGTAGCCGATGGCGATGAGCCCGTAGACCGAGCCGAGGGTGAGACCGTAGACGAGCTGCTGTGCGAAATATTCCACGCGCGGCGCTTGGCTCCCTCTCGCCGCCGGAGCGGCAGTTGCTGCGGTCACCGCCTCGTTCAAAGGCGGGCGCGTCTCCTGCGCAAAGTCTTAGCAAGGCGATTTGCGCGCCACAATGTGGGCATTGCCGGAACAGGTGGACGATCCGCCGCGCGCTGATGGCGGCGGCCGAATTGTTGAGGCTGACGGGACATTTCGTTATCACCCGGACTTGATCCGCGGGGGCGGGACCTGAAATTCGTATATCGCCGAGCGATGTTCGGCGCTTGCGCCTGTCACGGAGAGCCGCCGGGGCCCATGCTGCGGAGCGAGGGGGGAACTGTCGTCGGAGCGAGGTTTGTCCGGCTTGCGGCGGTCGGCGTCGCGCTGGCGCTGTCGGGCGAGTCGCGGGCTGACGGGCCGGTCGACCTCCCGTCGGCGTTCCGCCGGGCTTTCGATGGCGTGGACGCTTGCGTCGCGATCCGCGACGTCGCGCCGGGCGCGGGCAGCGCGGTCTCCGACGAGGCCATCTGCGGCCGGCGTCTGCCGCCCTGCGGGACCTTCGAACTGCCGGCCACCGTCATCGCGATCGACCGCGGCGTCGTGCCTGACGCCAGCGCCCCGGTGAAGCGCAATCTGCCGCTGCAGGACGACCCGTCCGGGGGGGTGTCGCTGCGCGAGGCGTTCCAGCGGCCGATTCCCTGGGTGTACGAGGAGGTCGCCCGCCGCATCGGATCGGCGGCCTTCGACAAGGCGCTGGCCGGGATGCGGTATGGCAACGCCGAGGTCGGCGGCCCTGTGGAGCGGATCGGCACGGGCGATCGCTCGAATGGGCTAACGCTGAGCGCCCCCGAGCAGGTCGAGTTCCTCGCCCGGCTGAAGCGCGGCGAACTGCCAACGTCGTCCGAATCGCAGGCGCGCACCGTCGAGATCATGCCCGTCGCGAAGAGCGGCGAGGCGAGCGTCGCCTGGAAAACCGGCGTCTGCGACTCGACAGGCTGGGTCGTCGGCTGGGTCGACCGGCCGCAGCGCAGCAGCGTGATTTTCGCGACCGCTGCGCACGGGGCAGACCAAAAGCCGGAAGATCTGCTGGCCCGCACGCGCAAATTGCTGGCCGAGCTTGCGTTGGCGCCCGCCGAGTAACGTTGCGAGGGCCGGGACGGGGTTCTATCTCAAGGAGCCAAGCTCCTCCGCCCGGACCGAAATGACCGCCAGCCCTGACCCACTCGCCATCGCCGAAGCCTGGGCCCGAGAGGGCAGGGGGGTGGCGCTCGCGACGGTCGTCGAGACCTGGGGCTCGGCGCCGCGTCCGGTCGGCAGCCATCTCGTGATCGATCGCGACGGCGCCTTCGAGGGCTCGGTGTCCGGCGGCTGCGTCGAGGGAGCCGTGGTGAGCGAGGCCGCCGAGGTGATCGAGACCGGCCGGCCCCGCATGCTCGAATTTGGCGTCGCGGATGAGACCGCCTGGGAGGTCGGACTGTCCTGCGGCGGGCGCATCCGGGTGTTCGTCGAGCAGGTCGGATGAGGCTCGATCTGCTCGCGGCCCTGAACGCGGCGCGCGCCGAGCGCCGGGCGGCGGCCGTCGTCACCGAAATGCCGGGCGGCGCGCAGCGCGTGGTCACGGAAGCCGCGGGCGATCCGCTCGCCGGTCCGCTCGCCAAGGCCTTCGCCTCCGGCCGCAGTTGCATGATCGACGCCGGCGAACGGAGCGCGTTCATCAACGTCCATCTGCCTGCGACGCGGCTCGTGATCCTGGGCGCCGTGCATGTCGGGCAGACGCTCGCGCCCATCGCCGCCGCGCTCGATTACGACGTCACCGTCGTCGACCCCCGCACGGCGTTCGCGACGGCCGAGCGCTTCTCTGGCGTGTCGCTCGTCGCCGACTGGCCGGACCGCGCCCTGCCCGAGATGAGGCTCGACCGCTACACCGCCTTCGCCGCGCTGACGCATGATCCCAAGATCGACGATCCCGGCCTGATCGAGGCCCTGCGCGCGGGCTGCTTCTATGTCGGAGCGCTCGGATCCCGGAAGACCCACGCGGCGCGGCGCGAGCGGCTCCTGGCGGCAGGCCTCGCCGAGGCCGAGATCGACCGCATCAAGGCGCCGATCGGCCTTGCGATCGGCGCGGCCTCGCCGGCCGAGATCGCCATATCGATCATGGCCGAGATCACGGCGGAGCTTCGCCGCCCGGTGGCGGCGTGAGGTTCGGGCCGCTCGCCCTCTCCGACGCCGTCGGCGCGATCTCGGCCCATGCGATCAAGGTCGACGGCTACGTCCTGAAGAAGGGCGCCCGTGTCACCGGAGCCGACGTCGCCGCGCTCTCGCGGCGCGGAGTCGTGGAGATCGTCGCGGCCGAGCTCGGCCCGGACGACGTTCCCGAGGACAAGGCGGCGCATCGCATCGCGCTTGCTCTCGCCGGCGCGCATCTGCGCTGCGACGCGCCCTTCACCGGCCGCTCAAACCTCTTCGCCGAGAAAGCCGGCGTGGTGATGGTCGAGCGCGACGGCGTGGACGCCCTCAACGCTCTCGACGAGGCGATCACCTTCGCGACGCTCGACGAGCACGCCGTGGTCGCGGAGGGCGCGATGGCGGCGACGGTGAAGATCATCCCCTTCGCCATGCCGGAAGCGTTGGTCGCGCGCGCCGAGCGGCTCGCGCGCGAGCTCGGGCCCCTGGTCTCCGTCGCGCCCTTCGAACTCAAAAAGATTGCGGCTGTCTCGACGCTGCTGCCGGGGCTCGACCTGAAGGTGGTCGACAAGACGATCTCGACGCTGGAGCGGCGCCTCGCGCCGGCCTCGGCGAAGCTCGTCGCGGAGCGGCGCGTGGCGCATGACGAGCCGAGCCTCACCAGGGCGTTGCGCGAGCTCAGGTCCTCGGGCGCCGAGCTCATCATCATCTTCGGCGCCTCCGCCGTGACCGACCGGCGCGACGTCATTCCGGCCGCGATCGAGGCGGCCGGCGGCGTGGTCGACCGGCTCGGCATGCCGGTCGATCCAGGCAATCTGCTGCTGCTCGGCGCGCTCGACGGCAAGCCGGTGCTCGGCGCGCCGGGCTGCGCGCGGAGCCCGAAGGAGAACGGCTTCGACTGGGTGCTGAACCGGCTGCTCGCCCGCGCACCGGTCGGCGCGCGCGAGATCGCGAAGATGGGCGTCGGAGGGCTCCTCATGGAGACGGTGTCCCGGCCGCAGCCGCGCGAGGGCAAGCGCGAGGGGCCCAAAGCCGCGAAAATCGCCGCGCTGGTGCTCGCCGCCGGGCGGTCGACGCGCATGGGCGGTCCGAACAAGCTGCTCGAACCGCTGCTCGGCAAGCCGCTGGTCCGGCACGCGGTCGAGGCGGCGGCCGGCGCCGGCCTCGCGGAGGTCGTCGTCGTGACCGGGCATCAGGCCGGGGCGGTGGAGCGGGCGCTGGAGGGCTCAGCAATCCGCTTCGCCCACAATCCGGACTACGCCGACGGGCTTTCGACCTCGCTGCGCGCCGGACTGGCCGCGCTCGCCTCCGACGTCGACGCGGTCGTCGTCATGCTCGGCGACATGCCGGGCGTCACGGCCCCGCTCGTGAGGCGGATCGCGTCGGCCTATGCGCCCGGCGCCGGCGTCCACATCGTCGCGCCGACGCGCAACGGCCGGCGCGGCAATCCGGTGCTGTGGGGCCGGCGCCTGTTCGCCGAGCTCGCCGGCGTCGACGGCGACGTCGGCGGCCGGCATCTGCTCGGCCAGCACGCCGATCTCGTCGCGGAAGTCGAGGCCGAGGACGACGGCCCGATGATCGACGTCGACACGCCCGAGATGCTCGCGGCGCTGAAGAGCCTGGCTTAACGCCCGAAACCACGCAGCGCGCCGGCGCGTAAGCGGGACATGCCGACCAGAGATCTTTCCGGCCGAGCGCTGCGCCTGATCCTCGGCGACCAGCTCACGCGCGGCGTCGCCTCGCTCAAGGATCTCGATCCGGCGCGCGACGTCGTGCTGATGGCAGAGGTGATGGAGGAGGCGACCTATGTCCGCCATCACAAGCAGAAGCTCGTCTTCCTGTTCTCCGCGATGCGGAACTTCGCGGCGGCGCTCCGCGAGGAAGGGATCGACGTCGATTACGTCGAGCTCGACGACGAGCGGAATTCCGGATCGCTCGGCGGCGAGCTGAAGCGGGCGGTCGCCCGATGGAAGCCGCAGCGCGTCGTCCTGACCGAGCCCGGCGAATGGCGCGTGGCGGAGATGTTCCTCGACTGGCGCGAGGAACTCGACTGCGACGTCGTCGTCCGCAAGGACGACCGTTTCGTCTGCTCGCGAGCTGAGTTCGAGGCCTGGGCGCATGGCCGCAAGGGACTGCGCATGGAGTTCTTCTACCGAGAGATGCGGAAGAAGACCGGCCTGTTGATGGACGGCGACGGGCCGGAAGGCGGCCGCTGGAATTTCGACGTCGAGAACCGCAAGAAGCTGCCGAAGGATCTCGCCCTACCCGACCGCCTGCGCTTTCCCCCCGACGCCGGGACGATGCGCGTCATGGCGATGGTCGAGAAGCGCTTCCCGGACAATTTCGGGACGCTCGACGGCTTCGGCTGGGCCGTGACGCGCAGCGACGCGAAGCTGGCGCTGTCGGAGTTCATCCGCGTCGCGCTCAAGGACTTCGGCGACTACCAGGACGCCATGAAGTCGGGCGGGCCGTTCCTCTTCCACGGACTGGTCTCGCCCTACGTCAACGCCGGCCTGCTGACGCCGATGGAAGTCTGCGAGGCCGCCGTGACGGCCTATGAGAAGGGCGAGGCGCCGCTCAACGCCGTTGAGGGCTTCATCCGACAGATCATCGGCTGGCGCGAATATGTCCGGGGCGTCTACTGGCTGAAAATGCCGGAATATCGCGAGGCCAACTTCCTCGAGGCGACCCGGAAGCTGCCGGACCTCTACTGGACGGCCGAAACGGAGATGAACTGCCTCGCGAACTGCGTCGCCGACACCCGCGACCGCGCCTACGCCCACCACATCCAGCGCCTGATGGTTCTAGGCAACTTCGCGCTGCTCGCCGGGATCGCGCCGCGCCAGGTGCAGGACTGGTACCTGCTGGTTTACGCCGACGCCTATGAGTGGGTGGAGCTTCCGAACGTCAGCGGTATGGTCCTGTTCGCCGACGGCGGGCTTCTGGGTTCGAAGCCCTATGCCGCGTCAGGCGCCTATATCGACCGGATGTCGGACTATTGCGGCGGCTGCGCCTACGACGTGAAACAGAAGACCGGCGCCAAGGCCTGTCCGTTCAACTACCTCTACTGGGATTTTCTCGCCCGCAACGAGAAGAAGCTCGTTGGAAACCAGCGCCTCGCCATGCCCTACCGGACGCTGGAGAGGATGACGCCGGAGCGGATCATGGAGATCCGCAGCGACGCCGGGCGCTTCCTCGAAAGCCTTCCGGCGACCTATGAGGGTTGAATTCGGCGTCATCCCGGCCAAGTGGCGAAGCCGCGCAGAGCCGGGATCGACTTCCGAAGAAGCGCTGAACCTGAGAACGATCCCGGCTCTTCGCTCCGCTTCGGCCGGGATGACGCTTACGTTTCACGGCCGCGCAAAACTCGCCGGCAAAGCGTGCAGGTGCTCGATCTTGGCGCCGCCGGCCTCGGCCTCGACGCGTTCGGCGATCATCAGGCGGTGGCAGTGCTCCGGCTCGCGCTCGAAGCAGAGCAGGCACATCTTGCGGCCCTGCTTCAGCATCTGGACCAGCGCCGCGACGTCCTCCTGCGCGGCCTCCGTCTCGAGCTGCTTTGAGAAGATCCGCCGCATCTCGTCATGGCGGCCGGCGCGGGCGGCCGCGCGGCCGTCCGCCGGGGTGCCGAGCGCACGCAGATGCAGATAGGCGATGCCGCGCTCGTCGACGCCGGCGGCCAGCGCGCGCTTGGAAAAGCCCGGCCGGCGCGAGTTCGCCACCGCGCGGACGTCGACCAGCACCTCGACCCCCGCCGTGTCGAGCGCGTCCGCGAGCGCCGCCGGCGTCGCGCCCTCATATCCGATGGTGAAGAGGCTGTTCATGTCGTTCACTTGCTGATCGGGCAGGCCCAGACCTTCTCCACCTTCGCGGCGAAGCGCACGGCCGGATAGCCGTCGAAGAAGGCGGGAATGACGAACACGCCTTCGCCCGCCGGCGGCACGAGCCCCGCGCCCGTAAAACCGATCTGGTTGAGGTCCATGTTCTGCGCCGTCACCTCGATCTTGGTCAACGCCTTGTCCGGAAAGGGGTTCTTGAAGTCCCAGATGAAGGTGTTGGACTGAACGTAATAGCTCGGCGTCTCGGCGCGGAGCTTTTTCAGATCGTCCCTGGATAGCGGCTCCGCCTTGCAGCCGGCGAGGGAGACCAGCGTGCCGTCGCGCTGCATCGCCTCGCGGACCTTGGCCTCGCAGCTGGCGTGGCACTCCTTCGCCTCCTTGCGGATCTCATCGTCGTCCGACGAACTCTGGATGCGGGCGCCGAGGCAATCGCGGAAGCAGGTCGCCTCGGCGGTTTGGGCCGCGCCGAAGGCGAACATCAAGGCGAGAAACCAGCGCATGGAGCCTCCCGTTTCCGCCTGCCGAACAGCCGCGTCTCGACGGATTCTAGGGCCGCTACGCAGCAAACCAGCCGCAGGTTCAACGCGAAGCTTGATCGCGCGTTGGCAGCACTCCCGCGCGAAGGCTGCTAACTATCTGAAAACTCAGACTTTATTAACTTTCGAGGCTTGTCATCGAACGGACATGCGTCTCAAAATTCACTAAGCGGCGCGCTGGCGACCCGCGCCGTGACGGCGATGGAGTTCGACCACATGAGCGGATGCGAGACTGACGATGATGCGGGGGCTGGCGCCCCGAGAGGCGAGTTCGAGCGGCAGATCTCCGGCTACGGCCTGACGACGGCCGAGATCCTCTACCGGATGCCGGACCATCCCGGCCTGCTGCAATCCTACCTCTGGCAGGACTACGACCGCTGCCCCGAATATCCGGTGCTGCGCGGCTTCCTCGACTGGTGGCGCAAGGAGATCGAGGGCGTGCTGCACTCGGTCCGCGTCGGCCACAGGGCGCTGATCGGGCCGGCGGACTTCCGGCCGGTGAGGGCGCAGTTCCTGATCAACTAGCGCATAGCCGAAATCGCCGGGCTCGACCCGGCGATCTTCCGCGGTCGGCCCGCGAAGCCCCCTTAGGCGCCTTCGGCTTCAGCCAGGGCCGCCGACGGCGCTCGCCCGCGGCGGGCGATCAGCTTCGCCTCACGCGAGCGCCGAGAGCGCGGCGGCGACGATCGCCTCCGGCGCGTCCTCCTGCACGAGATGCCCCGCGCCGGGAATCCGGATCAGCGGCCGCTCCGAGATCAGTCCCGCGAGGCGCTCCCCGGTCGCGATCGGGATCCAGGCGTCCTGTTCGCCCCATAGAACCGTGACGGGGCAGTCGAGCGGCTGAAAAAGCTGCTCGAGTTCGTCGGTGAAGCGCTGATCCATCTGCGCGATTTGCCGGTAGAACGCCGCCTGCCCGACCTCGCCCCGCCAAGGCGCGGCGTAAATCTCGATCGCCTCGTCCGTCAGAGCCTTGTGCGCCGCGCCCTTGAGGTAGGCGCCGAGCAGCGCCTCGTGGGCGTAAGCCGGCAGCCCGGAAAACGCCGCCTCGTGCGCCTTCACATGGCGCACGAAGGGCGAGCCCCAGGGCGCCAGAGCGACAGCGTCGAAGATGGTGAGCGAGGCGAAGCGAAGACCGTTCAGGAAATATCCTCGCAGCGCCGTCGCGCCGCCGAAGTCGTGCGCCAGCACGTCCGGCCGTTCGAGGCCCCATTCGGAGAACAGCGCGGCGAGCAGCCGGTTCTGCACGCCGAGCGAGACGTCCTGCCCTTCCCGCATCTCGGACTGGCCGTAACCCAGCAGGTCGAAGACGTAGACGCGCCGGCGGGAGGCGAGATGCGGCGCGATCCGCCGCCAGACCTGCGAGGAGAACGGCGTGCCGTGGATGGCCACCAGCGGCGCCCCGTCCCCGATCGCGCCCCAGGCGATTCTTTGGCCCTCGAAGGAGAAGCTGCGGTCGAGCGTGAGCATCCGGGGAGTCTCGCGCCTCGGCCCGGAATGTAAAACGACGATGGTTCATCGCCGGGCATTTGTGGTGCTGATGGAAGCCGCTCGCTCTCGGCGCCGAGCGCAATCCCTCCCCTTGCAAAGGGGAGGGCAGGGTGGG
>JADBEO010000074.1 GCA_031316315.1 Chelatococcus sambhunathii | reverse complement strand
GGGCAGGGTGGGGATCGTTCAAGATCGAGCGAGAACTTCCGGCATGGAGCTCTACGCCAAGCGCTCCCCACCCTACCCTCCCCTCAGCGAGGGGAGGGATTCTGAGGCTTCGGCGCTCGGACGCTCAGCGAAACCCCGCCTTGGTCAGCCCGGCAGCTTCGCCAGCACCTCGACCTCGAGCTTCATCTCCGGCTTCAGCAGGCCGCAGACGATCAGCGTGTTGGCGGGGCGAATCTCGCCGAAGATCGCGCCGGTGACGCGGAACAGCGCCTCCGCATCCGCGGGGTCGACGAGGTAGTAGCGCGTCTGCACCACGTCCTCGAAGGACGCGCCGGCTTCCGCGAGCGCCTTCTCGATGGTCGCGAAGGCGTTCCGCGCCTGAGTCTCGGCGTCCCCGGGCATCGACATCGAGGCGTAGTCGTATCCCGTCGTGCCCGAGACGAAGACGAAGCCGCCCTCGACGACCGCGCGGCTGTAGCCCGCGACCTTCTCGAAGGGGGATCCGGTGGAGATCAGGCGGCGGGACATTTGCGAGGCCTCTGCTGGCCCGCCGCGGCGGCGGGCGTCGGAGGCCCTCGTCGCGCGCTTCGCGAGCGCCGTCAATCAGCGCGGCGCGGCGTCCCCTAGCGGGTGGAGGTCGCGCACCATCGCTCGCGCGCGCTCGTCGAGGACGTGCGTGTAGATCTGGGTGGTCGCGATGTCGGCGTGGCCGAGCATCTGCTGGACCGCGCGCAGATCCGCGCCGTTCTGGACCAGGTGGCTGGCGAAGGCGTGCCGCAGCACGTGCGGACTCACCTTGTCCGGCGACAGTCCGGCGCGCGCGGCTGCCGCCTTCAGCTCGCGCGCGAAGACCTGACGGGTCAGATGGCCGGATTCGCCGCCGGCCGGGAACAGCCACGGTCCGTCCGCCGCGCGCCCCATCTCCTTGAGCGCCGCGAGATAGGCGGACATGGCTTGCTTCGCGACCGGGGTCAGCGGGACCAGCCGTTCGCGTCCGCCCTTGCCCTTGATCGCGACGACGGCGGCGTCAGACCGGGCGGCGGATCGCGGCAGCGCGACGAGTTCGGAGACGCGCAGGCCGGCGCCGTAGGCGAGCTCCAGCAGGCAGACCATGCGGGCGGCGGCGAGTTTCGCGCGCGGCGTCGGCTCCGGGCCCGGATCGGCGGCGGCGGCGATCAGCCGTTCGAGCTCCTCGACCGACATCGTCTTCGGCAGCGGACGGCCGCGGCGCGGGCCGTCGAGCGCGGAGGTCGGGTCGTCCTTCCGGATCGCGTCGGCATAGAGGAATTTGTGCAGCTGGCGGATCGCCGAAAGCTTGCGCGCGGCGGAGGACGCTGCGAAGCCCTCCGCGGCCAGCGCTGCGAGATGCGCGCGGACGTCGTCGACGCTCGCCGTCAAGGGCTCGACGCCGCGGCCCGCGAGAAAGGAGACGTAGTCGTCGAGATCGCGTTCGTAGGCCGCGAGCGTGTTTTTGGCGGCGCCGCGTTCGGCGCTCGCCATTTCGAGAAAGGCCTCGACATGGCGGCGGCCGCGCGCGCTCACCGCGTGGTCGAGGCGCCGCCCGCCCCGGCTTCGGCGCCGGCGGTCTTGGCTGGCGGCTGCGCCGCGGCGGCGACGGGCTGGGCCTTGAGCCGCTGGGACGGGATGTCGACGGTCATTTCGCGCGTGCGGGGCGACACGAAGGTCGCGAGCGCGAACACCGACGCGAATCCGAGCGCCACCAGGACGGTCAGGACGGTCACGAATCGCATCAAGCTTGGCATTTGCGCACCGTCCGTTTCGCCGCTCGACCGTGCGCCCCGTTGATCAGGTCAACACGGCCGCGTGCGTTCGGCAAGCGCCATGATTGTATAAGTTCAGGCTTTAGGAATAGGTTTCGCCGCGCCGCGCCCCCCGGCGCGATTTCGGTTCAGGCTATGGCCGCGATGCAACAACTCGACGACGCGCGAACGACTGGCGAGGACGGAGCGCGCGCGCATCGCGAACGCGATCCGCGCCTTGCGGAGAGCGCCCGGGCGGCGCTCCTCGGCCGCTCGGTGACGCTGGTCGGCATGATGGGCGCGGGCAAGACCTCGGTCGGAAGGCGCCTCGCGGCCGCGCTCGACCTGCCCTTCAAGGACGCCGACGCCGAGATCGAGGCCGCCGCCGGCATGACGATTCCGGACATCTTCGCGAGCCACGGCGAGCCGTCCTTCCGCTCCGGCGAGGCGCGTGTGATCGCGCGCCTGCTCGACGACGGGCAGAAGGTGCTGGCCACCGGCGGCGGCGCCTGGATGAACCCGGAGACGCGCGAGCGCATCGGGCAAGCAGGTGTGTCGATCTGGCTGCACGCCGAGTACGACGTACTGCTGCGCCGGGTACGCAAACGCGGCGGGCGCCCGCTTCTGGCCTCGGCCGATCCGGAGGCGACCCTCAGGCGCCTGATCGACGAGCGCTACCCGACCTACGCCCTCGCCGACGTCACGATCCATTCCCGCGACGCGCCGCACGAGCAGACCGTCGCCGACATCTTGGAAGCGCTGCGCGCGCTCGGCCCGCGCGCTCCGGAGGAGCCCTCATGAGCCTCGCCGCGAGCTTCGCGGAGCCCCAGGTCGCCGAGCGCGTCGAGGTCGGCCTCGGCGCCCGCGCCTATGACATCCTGATCGGACCCGGCCTGCTGGCGTCGGCCGGAGAACGCATCGCGGCGCTCGGCGCCCGCACGGTCGGCGTGGTCACGGACGAGAACGTGGCGCGGCTTCATCTCGCCACGGTCGAACGCTCTCTCGCCGCCGCCGGGCTCGGCTTCAGCACGGTGACGGTTCCGGCGGGCGAACCGTCGAAGTCGTTCGGCCGCCTCTCCGAGGTCGTCGACGGGCTGCTCGCCGCAAGGATCGAGCGCGGCGACGTCGTGCTCGCGCTCGGCGGCGGCGTGGTGGGCGACCTCGCCGGCTTCGCCGCGGCGATCCTCAGACGCGGCGTGCGCTGCGTGCAGGCGCCGACCTCGCTGCTGGCGCAGGTCGACAGCTCCGTCGGCGGCAAGACCGGGATCAACTCAGTCCGCGGAAAGAACCTGATCGGCGCCTTCCACCAGCCGAGCCTCGTGCTCGCCGACGTCGACGCGCTCGACACCCTTCCCCCGCGCGAACTGCGGGCGGGCTACGCCGAGGTCGTCAAATACGGGCTGATCGACGATCCCGCCTTCTTCGCATGGCTTGAGGCGCGGCCGCGAGCGGCGTTCGAGCCCGGACAGGACCGCATCCGCGCGATCGCGACGAGTTGCCGGGCCAAGGCGGCCGTCGTCGCACGTGACGAGCACGAGACCGGCGACCGGGCCCTGCTCAATCTCGGCCACACCTTCGGCCACGCGCTCGAAGCCGACGTCGCCTATGACGGCGCGCGTCTGATCCACGGCGAAGGCGTCGCGATCGGCATGGCCATGGCGTTCCGATTCTCGGTCTCTCTCGGCCTCTGCCCACCGGAGGACGCGGCCAGGGTCGAGCGTCACCTCGAGGCGGTCGGGCTGCCTACCAGCCCCAAGGCGATCCCCGGCGGCGTCGGCTCAGCGGACGTCCTGTTCGGGCACATGCAGCAGGACAAGAAAGTCTCCCGCGGACGGCTCACCTTCATTCTCGCGCGCGGGATCGGGCGCAGCTTCGTGGCGAAGGACGTCGATCCCGCCGCCGCGCTTGCATTTCTGAAGCGGGAACTCGCATAAGACCGCGCGAGGCGAGGCGGAGCGTCGCATCGCCTTGCCTCGTTGCTTGAAATCGTCTTATGTCTTCGTCGACATATTACATCTTCTCGCTGCTATTTAGCGAAATCAACGTGCTGAGCCAGTAAATGTCTTCCGGTCTGTCGACGCATCTGAAGCGGCTTGAAGCCGAGTCCATCCACATCATCCGGGAGGTCGCGGCCGAGTTCCGCAACCCTGTGATGCTGTATTCGATCGGCAAGGACTCGTCGGTGATGCTTCATCTCGCGATGAAGGCGTTCTACCCGTCGAAGCCGCCCTTCCCGCTGCTCCATGTCGATACGACGTGGAAGTTTCGCGACATGATCACGTTTCGCGACGAGACGGCGAAGCAGCTCGGGATCGACCTGATCGTCCACATCAACGAGGACGGGGTGAAGCGCGGCATCTCGCCGATCGCCTCCGGCTCGAACGTCCACACGCAGGTGATGAAGACCGAGTCGCTGCGCCAGGCGCTCGACAAATACGGCTTCGACGCAGCGTTCGGCGGCGCGCGCCGCGACGAGGAGAAGAGCCGCGCCAAGGAGCGGGTGTTCTCGTTCCGAACCGCGAACCACGCCTGGGACCCGCGCAACCAGCGCCCGGAGCTCTGGCGGCTCTACAACACCCGCGTGAAGCAGGGCGAATCGATCCGGGTGTTTCCCATTTCGAACTGGACCGAGCTCGACGTCTGGCAGTACGTGCAGGCCGAGAACATTCCGGTCGTGCCGCTCTATTTCGCGGCGATGCGCCCGGTCGTGAAGCGCGACGGCACGCTCATCATGCGCGACGACGAACGCCTGCCGCTTCTGCCGGGCGAGACTCCGGAGATGAGGCTGGTGCGCTTCCGCACCCTCGGCTGCTATCCGCTGACCGGCGCGATCGAGAGCGACGCGACCAGCCTCGACGACATCATCGCCGAGATGCTCGCCTCGACCACCTCCGAGCGGCAGGGCCGCCTGATCGACAGCGACGAGGCCGGCTCGATGGAGAAGAAGAAGCGGGAAGGATACTTCTGATGATCCAGGCCGCTCCGCTCGCCTCCACCGCCGCGATCGCCGAGTCCGCCTCGGAAAAATCGCTGCTGCGCTTCATCACCTGCGGCTCGGTCGACGACGGCAAGTCGACCCTGATCGGCCGGCTGCTCTACGACACCAAGCTGATCTTCGACGACCAACTCGCGGCCCTAGAGAAGGATTCGAAGAAGTACGGCACGACCGGCCCTGCGATCGACCTCGCGCTGCTGGTCGACGGCCTCGAGGCCGAGCGCGAGCAGGGCATCACGATCGACGTCGCCTACCGCTACTTCGCGACGGCGAAGCGCACTTTCATCGTCGCCGACACGCCGGGCCACGAGCAGTTCACCCGCAACATGGCGACGGGCGCCTCGACTGCGGGTCTCGCGATCCTGCTGGTCGACGCGCGCAAGGGCGTGCTGACCCAGACCAAGCGGCACTCGTTCATCTGCTCGCTGCTCGGCATCAAGAACATCGTCGTCGCGGTCAACAAGATCGACCTCGTCGACTACAGCCACGTCGTCTTCGCCGAGATCGAGCAGGCCTATCGCGAGTTCGCCGCCCCTCTCGGCTTCGAGCACATCACTTCGATCCCGATGTCCGCGCTCAACGGCGACAACGTCTCGACGCTGTCCGAGCGGATGCCCTGGTACAACGGGCCGACGCTGATCGAGCACCTCGAAGAGGTCGACGTCGACAGCGATCTGACGGCCGGACCGTTCCGGTTCCCGGTGCAGTGGGTCAACCGGCCGGACCTCAACTTCCGCGGCTTTTCCGGCAGCATCGCCTCCGGCCGCGTCCGCCCCGGCGACGACATCGTGGTGGCGTCCTCCGGCAAGACCTCGAAGGTCACGCGCATCGTGACCTATGACGGCGACCTTCCGGTCGCTGAGGCCGGCGACAGCGTCACGATCACGCTCGCCGACGAGGTCGACATCTCGCGCGGCGACGTGCTCGCGCCGGTCGCCGACCGGCCCGAGGTCGCCAATCAGTTCTCCGCCAAGCTGATCTGGATGGAGGAGGAGCGCCTGTTCCCCGGCCGCTCCTATCTGCTGAAGCTGGCGACGCGCACGGTCCCGGCGACCGTCACGGCGCTCAAGCACAAGATCGACGTCAACACGCTCGACGAGCTCGCGGCAAAGACGCTCGGCCTCAACGAGATCGCCGAGGTCAACATCGAGACCGGGACCGCGATCGCCTTCGATCCCTATTCGGAGAACCGCGACACCGGCGCATTCATCCTGATCGACCGCGAGACCAACGCAACCGCAGGCGCCGGGATGATCATGCACGGCCTACGCCGCGCGACGAACATCCACCGCCACCATCTCAGCGTCGACAAGGAGGCGCGCGCCCGCCTCAAGCGCCAGAAGCCGGCGGTGCTCTGGTTCACGGGCCTGTCCGGCTCCGGCAAGTCGACCATCGCCGACATCGTCGAGAAGAAGCTCTCGGTCCGCGGCCAGCACACCATGCTGCTCGACGGCGACAACATCCGGCACGGCCTCTCGAAGGACCTTGGCTTCACCGACGCCGACCGGGTCGAGAACATCCGCCGCGTCGGCGAGGTGGCGAAGCTGTTCGTCGAGGCCGGCACGCTGGTCATCTGCTGCTTCATCTCGCCCTTCGAGGCGGAGCGCAGCCTCGTGCGCGGCCTCGTCGAGGACGGGGAGTTCATCGAGGTGTTCGTCGACACGCCGGTCGAGCTCTGCATCGAGCGCGACCCGAAGGGCCTCTACAAGCGCGCCATCGCCGGCGAGATTCCGAACTTCACCGGCGTCTCCTCGCCCTACGAGCGCCCGGAGAACGCCGAGCTGACCCTGCCGACTGAGGAGGACACCGCAGAGGCGCTTGCGGACCGCGTCATCGCCCTGCTGATCGAGCGCGGGATTTTGGACGCCGAGTGACGCGGCGTTCACCAATCCGGCGGCCGCGGAGCGTTCGTTAACGGCGGCGACAGACCGAATCGCCATCCTCGACCCGCAGTCGCTTGTTCGGGCGGGGATCCTGGGGTGCTGAAGACCGTGATCTTGGCGTCCGGCGTCATGCTGGGCGCGGCCTACATGGCCGGCGACGCGTTGCGCGCGGGGCTGACGCCCGGCGGCGCAGCGCCGGCCCACGTCGCCGCCCGCGCCGAGCCGGAGGAGACCCGGCCCGGCAACGTGTCGCTTCGCGCCGATCCCGACGGCCACTTCCGCGTCGACGCCTCTGTCGGATCGCGCAGGGTGCCGATGCTGGTCGACACCGGCGCCACCGTCGTCGCCTTATCCTACGAGAACGGCCAGCGCCTCGGCGTGATCTCCGCCTCCGACCGCTTCGACGCCCGCGTGACGACCGCGAACGGCTCCGTCGGCGCGAAGCGGGTGGTGCTGCGCGACGTGACGATCGGATCGGTCCGCGTCACCGACGTCGCGGCTGTCGTGCTGGCGCCGGGCGCCATGGACGGCGCGCTGCTCGGCATGAGTTTTCTGGGCCGCCTGCGCAAGCTCGAGACCAGCCGCGACCGCATGGTGATGGAGCGCTGAGGCAAGCGCCTTCCATCGCTTGAAATCCAAACGCCTCCGGCCGAGTTTGCTGCGGCCCGCCTCGCCGGCGGGCGCGCCGCATTGGAGGTTCAGAAGTGTCGGCAGACGTCAGCCCGCTCGCCGGAAAGCCCATCGAGCCGGAACGGCTCGTCGACGTTCCGCGCCTGATCACCGCATACTTTACAGGGCGGCCGGATGTTTCGATCGCCGCGCAGCGCGTCGCCTTCGGCACTTCCGGCCATCGCGGCACATCGCTCGACACGGGCTTCACCGACGTCCACATCGCGGCCATCGCGCAGGCCGTCTGTCTGTACCGATCGAAGGCGGGGATCGACGGGCCGATCTTTCTCGGCATGGACACGCACGCCCTGTCGGAGGCCGCCCATGCGACCGCGCTCGAGGTGCTTGCGGCGAACGGCGTCGAGGTGCGGATCGCCGGCGGCGCCCGCTTCACGCCGACGCCCGCAGTGAGCCACGCGATCCTGACCCACAATCGCGACCGCACGAGCGGGCTCGCTGACGGGCTGGTCATCACGCCCTCCCACAATCCGCCCGAGGACGGCGGCTTCAAGTACAATCCGCCGAACGGCGGACCGGCCGGCGGCGAGGCGACCGGCTGGATCGAGAAGACCGCGAACGCCCTAATCGAGGGCGGCCTGAAGGACGTGAAGCGTATGCCGCTCGCGCGGGCGCTTAAGGCCGAGAACGTCAGGCCGCACGACTTCCGCGCGGCCTACGTCGCTGACCTCGAGAACGTCGTCGACATGGCGGCGATCGCCTCGGCGAAGGTCCGGATCGGCGTCGACCCGCTCGGCGGCTCGGGCCTCGAATACTGGGATCCGATCGCCGAGCGCTACGGCCTCGATCTCACCGTCACCAACCGCGCCGTCGATCCGACCTTCCGCTTCATGACGGCGGACTGGGACGGCAAGATCCGCATGGACTGCTCGTCTCCATACGCCATGGCGAAGCTGATCGAATTGAAGGACCGGTTCGACGTCGCCTTCGCCAACGATCCCGACGCCGACCGCCACGGCGTGGTCGCCCCATCCGTCGGGCTGCTGAACCCGAACCACTATCTCGCGGCGGCGATCTCCTATCTGGCGGAGCACCGGCCCGGCTGGCAGGGCGCCATCGGCAAGACGCTGGTCTCCTCCGCCGTGATCGACCGGCTCGCAGCGTCGCTCGGCCGCAAGCTCGTCGAGGTCCCGGTCGGCTTCAAATGGTTCGTCGACGGGCTGGTCGGCGGCTCTCTGTTCTTCGGCGGCGAGGAGAGCGCCGGCGCCTCGTTCCTGAGGAGAGACGGGTCGGTCTGGACCACCGACAAGGACGGGCTGATCCTCGGCCTGCTCGCGGCGGAGATGACAGCGGTGACCGGCAAGGATCCCGGCGAGATCTACGCCGGCCTCACGGAAAAGCTCGGCGCGCCGGTCTACGCCCGCATCGACGCGCCGGCGACGCCGGAGGAGAAGGCCAAGCTGAAGAAGCTCTCGCCGGAAAACGTGCCCGGCGACACGCTCGCGGGCGAGCCGATCCGGGACCGCCTGACGAAGGCGCCGGGCAACGGCGAGGAGTTCGGCGGCGTGAAGGTCACGACCGAGAACGGCTGGTTCGCCGCGCGCCCCTCCGGCACCGAGAACGTCTACAAGATCTATGCCGAAAGCTTCCTCGGCGAGGATCACCTGAAGCGCATCCAGGAGGAAGCCAAGGCGATCGTCTCCAGGGCCATCGGCGCCTGAGGTGAACGGCGCGGACTGGGTCTTCGCGCTGATCGTTGCGATCTGGATCGCCGGCCTGCTGCTTTTTGCGATCGCGCTCGTCATTGCGATCCGAGACCGCAACCGACGACGCCGGGCGCGGCGACGTTCAACGAGCGATTCCTCTGACAGCTCAATGGGCTGGCCTGGATCCGGCGGCGGGTCGCCCCACGGGTCGCCGTCGGGCGGCGGGCCTGACGGACCGGACGGCGGCGGCGGATCCTCGGGCGGGGGAGGAGCTTCCGGCTCCTGGGGCGGCTCCGACGGCCGCTCCTCCTCCGACA
>JADBEO010000073.1 GCA_031316315.1 Chelatococcus sambhunathii | reverse complement strand
CCCCACCCCTAACCCCTCCCCGCAAGGGGGAGGGGAAAAACTCATGACCGGCCCATCCGCCCTCACCCGCGAGCGGCAGGCGCTGGCCTCGGACCCGTCGCGCTCTGCCTGGGTGTCGGCCAACGCCGGCTCGGGCAAGACCTATGTGCTGGTCCAGCGCGTCGTGCGGCTGCTGCTGGCTGGGGCCGATCCGTCCCGGATCCTGTCCCTCACCTTCACCAAGGCGGCCGCCGTCAACATGCAGAACAAGGTCGTCGAGCGGCTGCGCCGCTGGGCGACGACCTCCGACGAGCGCCTCGCCGACGAACTGGCCGATCTCGACGGCGCGCGGCCGGACGCCACCCGGCTGGCGAACGCCCGAAAGCTGTTCGCGCGTGCGCTCGAGACGCCGGGCGGCCTCAAGATCTATACGATCCACGCCTTCTGCGGCCGCCTGCTGCACCAGTTTCCCTTCGAGGCGAACGTCGCCGCAGGCTTCTCCGAGCTCGACGAGCGCGACCAGGCGGAGCTGATGGCGCAGGCTCGGGCCGAGGTGCTGGCGAAGGCCGCCCGCGCGCCCGGCAGCGCGGTCGGCCGTGCGCTTGCGGGCCTCGCGGCGCGGACCGCCGAGATGACCATCGACGGCGCGCTCGCCGAGGCGGTCGCCGAGCGCGACGCCATCCGCCGGCTCCTGACGAGCGATGGGATCGACGGTCCGGATGGCGCGGCGCGCGAACTGCGCGCGCTGTTCGAACTCGATGCGTCCGACAGCGTCGCCGCGCTTGAGGCCGCGATTCTCGGCGAGGGGATCACGGAGAGCGAATGGCCGGCGATCGCCGCGGAGCTTGCGCTCGGCTCGACCAACGACGCCAAGATCGGCGGCTGTTTCGCGCGCGCCGGATCGTCGACGAGCGAGGCACAGCGACGGGCCTGCTATCTGTCCGCCTTCCTCACCAGCGCCGGCAAACCGCGCGCCTCGATCGTCACGGCCGCGACCCGCAAGCGCGCTCCGCTTCTCGCCGAAAGACTCGACGCGGAGCTGGCGCGCCTCGGCGATCTTACCGCCAGACTGCGCGCGCTTGCGATTGTCGAGCGCAGCCATGCCCTGCTGACGCTCGCCGACGCCGCGATCCAGGCCTACGCCGAAGCGAAGTCGGCGCGCGGCCTGCTCGATTATGACGACCTCATCAGCCGCGCCCGCGCCCTGCTGTCGCGCGCCGACGCCGCCTGGGTGCTGTTCAAGCTCGACGGCGGGCTCGACCACGTGCTGGTCGACGAGGCGCAAGACACCGCGCCGGAGCAGTGGGACATCGTCAAGCGTCTCACCGAGGATTTCCTCGCCGGCGCGGGGGCGCGGGCGGGCGTCAATCGCACGATCTTCGCGGTCGGCGACGAGAAGCAGTCGATCTTCTCCTTCCAGGGTGCCGAGCCCGCCGCGTTCGGTGAAAGCCGCCGCCACTTCGAGACGAGCCATCACGCCGTCGAGCTCGATTTCCGAGTCGTCCCGCTGAACGAGAGCTTCCGCTCGGCGCAGGCGGTGCTCGATGGCGTCGACATGGTCTTCGGGCGCGAAGCCGCGAGACGCGGCCTGACCTTCGACGACCTCGGCACGACGCACACGACCACGCGCCTCGGCGAGGCCGGCTCGGTAGAACTGTGGCCGATCGCAACCGCCGAGGAGGCGGCCTATGCCGCGGAGGCGTGGGACGCGCCGTTCGACCGCGCGAACCCGGCGAGCGCCGTGGTGCGGCTCGCCGAGGCGATCGCCGAGGACGTTCAGGCGACGATCGCCGCCGGCCGTCATCCGCCCGGCGAGATCCTGATCCTCGTTCGGCAGCGCAAGGCGCTGTTCGAGGCGATCCTTCGCGCGCTGAAGCGCCGCCAGATCCCGGTCGCCGGCGCCGACCGTCTGGTCGTCGGCGAGCACATCGCCGTCATGGACCTCGTCGCGCTTGGCGACGCGATCGTCACGCCCGACGACGACCTCGCCCTCGCCTGTGCGCTGAAGGGGCCGCTCTTCGGGCTCACTGACGAGGATCTGTTGGCGGTCGCGCCTCGCCGCGAGGGCCGGCTGATCGACGCGCTCGCCGAGGGCCCCCCGCGCGCGGCGGCGGCGGCCGAGAAATTCCGGGGATACGCGAAAGAGGCCGCCCGGCGCTCGCCGTTCGACTTCTACGCCCATGCGCTTGCGACCGGCGGCAGGCGCGCCTTCCGGGCGCGGCTCGGCCACGAGGTCGACGATCCGCTCGACGCCTTCCTCGACCTCGCGCAGGATTTTTCACGGACGCATCCGCCGAGCCTGCCGGCCTTCCTGCATTGGATGCGGGCGGCGCCGGCCGAGATCAAGCGCGACCTCGACGTCTCGTCGGGCGAGGTGCGGGTGATGACCGTCCATGGCGCCAAGGGGCTCGAGGCCGGCATGGTGGTGCTGGCGGATACCTGCGGCGCGGCCACAGGGCGGGCGCCGACGCTCATCATGCTGCCGCGCCCGCACGCCGGCCACGGCGCCGCGCCGATTCCGGTCTGGGCCGGCCGCAAGGACGACGATCCGTCGGCGCTCGCCGCGGCCCGTGCGGACCTGATCGCCAAGGCGCAAGGCGAGCACCGCCGGCTGCTCTACGTGGCGATGACGCGGGCGAAGGACCGGCTGGTCGTCTGCGGCCACGACATCCGCAAGTCCCGCCCGGAGGGGGCCTGGTACGACCTCGTGGCCGAGGCGATGGCGGGCGCGCCCAACGTCGAGGCGATCGAGCGGACCGACGGCGGCCAGATCCTGCGGCTCGCCTCGGGGTCAATCGTCGCCCCCGCCGAAGCGCGCGCCGACCGCCCGTCCGTTCCGCCCGAGCCCGATTGGCTGTTCGCGCCGGCGCCCCACGAGGCCGCGCCGGGCCGGCCGCTGTCGCCCTCCGCGATCCTGGCCGAGGACGGGCAGACGCAGTCCTTCCTATCGGGCCCCGGCGCCGACATGGCGCGGCTGCGCGGGGTGCTGCTGCATCGCCTGCTGAAGGCGCTGCCCGACGTCGCGCCCGAGCGCCGAACGGAGGCCGCCGCCCACATCGCCGCAAGCGGGGCGGAGGCTCTGGGGACCGACGCGGCGCTGATGCTCGCGAAGTCGGCGCTGGCGATCGTCGAGGAACCAGCCTTCGCGGCGGTATTCGGTCCCGACAGCCGCGGCGAGGTTCCCGTCGTCGGGCGCTTGCGGGACGGGACGCCGGTGTCCGGCCGGATCGACCGCCTCGCCGTCACGAAGGAGTCCGTGCTTGTCGTCGACCACAAGACCGACCGCTTTCCGCCCGCGCCGGGCGCGCCCGTCCCCCCGGCCTACCGGGCGCAGCTCGCGGCCTATGCGGAGCTGATCGCGGAAATCTGGCCCGACCGGCCGGTGCGGGCCGCGATCCTGTGGACCGCGGCTCCCCGGATCGATGAGGTCGCCCTCGGCGCGCCCGCCATTGCTTGACGGTGCTGAGGGGCGTCCATACGTTTCGGCCAACGTCAGGAGCGGCCACGACACCCGCGCGCCGCCCGCTCGAGAAAGGCAATATCCATGGCGACCGCCAAGGTTTCAGACGCCACCTTCCAGTCCGAGGTTCTGAACTCGGCCGAACCCGTCGTCGTCGACTTCTGGGCCGAATGGTGCGGCCCCTGCCGCGCGATCGGTCCGGCGCTCGAGGAGATCTCCGAGGAGATGGCCGGCAAGGTCAAGATCGTGAAGCTCAACGTCGACGAGAACCCCGAGACCGCGACCAAGTTCGGCATCTCCGCGATCCCGATGCTGATGATGTTCAAGGGCGGCGAGCACGTCGCGACCCAGCGCGGCGCCGCCCCGAAGTCGAAACTCGTCAGCTGGATCGAGACCTCGGTCTGAAGCGAACCGTCGGCCGGCGTGGCCGGCGACGGCGTGTGAATGCGACGAGCCTCCGGCGCAGGTCGGAGGCTCTTTTGTTTCGCATCCCGATAGCGGCCGGCGAGCGTGCTTTGAGGCGCCGGCGCGCAGGTGTTAAGACGGCGACCGGCGCGTCTATCGAGATCTTGGCCGGAATGCTCGTTCTCCATGTCGGGCCGCACAAGACCGGCACGACCTACCTCCAGGCCAATTTCAAGCAGCAGCGCTCCGATCTGCTGAAACGCGGCTGGCTTTATCCCGCGCTCGGCGTGCGCACCGGGCTCGCCCATCATGAGATCGTCGAGCATGCCGACCAGATCGTGTCCGGCTCCGGGCGCGTATTTGACGACGTCGCCGCGGTCGCGCGCGAGGCGCGCGCCAAGCAGCTCAACGTCCTGCTGTCGGCGGAGGGGTTCCGGCGCTGGCGTCCGCGAAAGATCGAGGCGCTGGCCCGGATGTTCGGAGAGCGGCAGCTTCGCATCGTCTATGTGCTGCGCGATCCGATAGCGGTCGTCCGCTCGATGTGGGCGCAATCCGTCAAGCTCGGCGGGACCGACCCGCTGCCCCGGTTCCTCGCGCGGCACGTGCGCGATCCGGCCCGCTCGCGACTGCTCAATCCGCTCAGGGATCTGAAACCGCATCTGCGGCGGGACGTGGCCGATTTCACGATCCTGCTCTATGACGAAATCGTCGGCCGAGGGCTCGATCTCTATTCGGCCTTCGCCAGCGAGGCGCTGGAGCTCAACGACATCGCGCCGACCGCGGCCTCGGCCAACGCCCGGCAGCCGCTGGAGGCGACGGAGTTCCTCCGCCTGCTGTCGACGGTCGGCGGCTACGTCAGCAGACCCGGACGCCTCGACGTCGGCGACGCGGTGCGCCTGCTGTTTTCGCCCGAGGAGCGCGAGGAGATCGTCGCGACCATCCGCGAGCGCGGCGCGGGCGCTCGGCGCAGAGTCGCGGTCTCGCGCCACACCGCTCACTACGCGAAGCTGCAGGCGGAGCTTCTCGAGCTGGTCGGGCCGCATCTTCGTCCGCGGCCGGAGGGCGAGCGGTTGTTCCCCTCAGACCCAGAGACCTGGGACTATTACGAGGCTGACGCGCTCATGCGCGTGCCCGAAGTCGCCAGACTGGTCGGGCGGGCGTCGCGGAGCATGGGACGGACGGGCGTGCGCCTCGCCGTCATGAACGGCGGCCTGCAAGCGGTCATGGCGGGCCGGCGGTTGCGGAACCTCGTCGCGGCGCGGCTGCCGTGACCATTCGTCCGCCTTTCGCCTTCATGGTCCGGCGCACTAGACTTTGGGATAGCTCGATCTGACATCCCAGGAGGCCGGCGTGACCCATCTGCGTGGTTTTTCGCGACGGGAGGTTCTGGCGGTCGCCGCAGGCGGCGCCCTCGCGGCCTCGGTCCGGCCGGTCCTCGCCGCCTATCCCGAGCGAAACGTCACCGTCGTCGTGCCGTTTCCGCCCGGCGGGCCGAACGACATCATCGGACGGCTCGTCGGCCAGATCCTCAGCGAGGCCTTCGGCGCGCAGGCGATCGTCGAGAACCGTCGCGGCGCCGGCGGCGCGCTCGGGGTGAGCGCCGCGGCGCGGGCCGAGGCCGACGGTTACACGCTTGTGCTGCCGTCCGGCGTCGGCTTCGTCACCCAGCCGCTGCTCCAGAAGCAATCGCCCTACCGCGTCGAGGATCTGCGGCCGGTCACGAACGTGACCGGAGGCCCCTCGATCCTCGCGGTCCGCAAGGATTTCGAGGCGAAGTCCGTCAAGGACCTCGTGGCGCTCGCGAAATCGAAGCCCGGGGCGCTGACCTACGGCTCGTCCGGGGTCGGCACCACGCTCCATCTCGGCGGCGAGCTGTTCAAGAGCATGGCCGGCGCCGACATCGCTCACATCCCCTACAAGGGCACGAGCGAGGTGGTCGTCGACCTGGTCGCCGGCCGGATCGACATGAGCTTCATCAGCCCCCTCGTCGCCCGCAAGCTCGTGGACGACGGCCGCGTCGTCGCGCTGGCGACCACCGGGAAGGCCCGCGCCAGGGGCTGGGAGAGCCTGCCGACCGTCGCCGAAGACGGCGTGCCGGGCTACGAGCTCGACGGCTGGTATCCGCTGCTCGCGCCGTCGAAGACGCCGGACGATGTCGTCGCCAAGCTCAACGGCGTGGTGGCGGCGGGAGTGAAGTCGCCCGCGATCTCGGGTCGGCTCGCCGAGCTCGGCTTCACGCCGGTCGGTTCCTCGATCGAGGAGGCGAAGGCGCTGCAGGCGAGCGAGACGGAGAAGTGGGGCAAGCTGATCGCGCAGGCGAAGCTCTCGGCCGAGTGAGGCTCAGCCCGGCGGCGTGCCGTTCGCGGCGAGCGCCTCGCCGGCGAGGTAGAGCGAGCCGGTGATCAGCACGCGGGGCGGCGTCGGCCCGGCGGCGCGCGAAATCCGGGCGAGCGCCTCCTCGATCGAACCGCATTTCTCGGCCGCGAGCCCCGCGCGCTCGGCGGCGGAGACCACCTCGTCCGGCGTCCGCGCCGCGCCGGACGAGCCGATCGGAACGCCGTAGACGCGGCCGGCGAGACCGGCGAAGGCTTCGAGGAAGCCATCGGAGTCCTTGGTGTTCAGCATGCCGACGACCAGCACGATCGGCTTCGACGACCGCTCGTCGAGTTCGGCGAGCGTCGAGGCGACGGCGCGGCCGCCGTCCGGGTTGTGGCCGCCGTCGAGCCAGAGCTCCGACCCGGCCGGCAGCAGCTCCGGCAGGCGGCCCGAGGCGAGGCGCTGCATGCGCGCCGGCCAGTCGACCAGCCCGAGGCCCTTCTCGATGGCGCCGACCGGCGTCGCAAGGGCGGGCGCCGCGCGCAGCGCCGCGACGGCGGCGCCGGCGTTCTCGATCTGGTGGCGGCCCACCAGCCGGGGAAGCGGCAGGTCGAGCAGGCCGTCGCCATCCTCGAAGACGAGACGGCCGCGCTCCTCGCGCGCCTGCCAATCCTGACCGGAGACGATCAGCGGCGCGCCGACCTTCGCGGCCTCGCGCTCGATCGCCGACAGCGCCGCCGGATCCTGCCGGGAGATCACCGCCGGCGTCAGCGCCTTCAGGATGCCGGCCTTCTCATGGGCGATGGCGGAAATGTCGTCGCCGAGGAACTTCTGGTGGTCGAGGCTGACCGGGGTGATGACGCTTGCGATGGGCTTTTCGACCACATTGGTCGCGTCGTACCGGCCGCCAAGTCCGACCTCGAGCAGCAGCACGTCCGCCGGCTCGCGCGCGAACAGCAGCATGGCGGCGGCCGTGGTGATCTCGAACAGGGTGATGGCGCGACCGTCATTAACGCGCTCAACCTCTTCGAAAGTCGCCGCCAGCCGCTCCTCGTCGACGAACTTTCCGGCGAGCCGGATGCGTTCGTGGAAGCGCACCAGATGCGGCGAGGTGTAGACATGGACGCGCTTGCCCGAGGCCTCCAGCATCGCGCGCAGAAAGGCCGTGGTCGACCCCTTGCCGTTGGTGCCGGCGATCTGGACGCAGGCCGGCATCGCCCGGTGCGGGCCGCCGAGCTCGCCGAGCAGCCGCTCGATGCGGCCGAGCGAGAGGTCGATCTCCTTCGGATGGAGCGCGAGGAAGCGCTCCAGATAGGCGTCGCTCTGGCGCATGTCTGGGGTCCGCTCGGGAAGCGCGCTCACGCGTGGGCGAGCGCGGCCTCCGCCTCGCTCGAGGCGGGTTCCGGCGACGGCAGGCGCGCAGGGCGCGGCTTCGACGTGAGCAGGCGGCAGATCCGGCCGAGGGTGGCGCGCAGGTCCTTGCGGTGCACGACCATGTCGACCATGCCGTGGTCCTTCAGATACTCGGACCGCTGGAAGCCCGCCGGGAGCTTCTCTCGGATCGTCTGCTCGATGACGCGCGGGCCGGCGAAGCCGATCAGCGCCCCCGGTTCGGCGATGTGGATGTCGCCGAGCATGGCGTAGGAGGCGGTGACGCCGCCGGTCGTCGGGTTGGTCAGCACGACGATGTAAGGCTTCTTCGCCTCGCGCAGCATCTGCACCGCGACCGTCGTGCGCGGCATCTGCATGAGCGAGAGGATGCCCTCCTGCATGCGCGCTCCGCCGGAGGCCGCGAACAGAATGAGCGGCGTGCCGCGCTCGGCCGCGGTTTCCAGGCCCTTCACGATGGCTTCGCCCGCCGCCATGCCGAGCGAGCCGCCCATGAACTCGAAGTCCTGCACCACGACCGTGACCGGAACGCCTTCGATCGTCCCGGTCGCGACCTTGACCGCGTCCTGCATCGAGGTCTTTCCGCGGGCGTCCTTGAGGCGGTCGGCGTATTTCTTCTCGTCGCGGAACTTGAGCGGGTCCTGCGCGACCTCGGGAAGCGCGAGCTCCTGATAGCCGGGGTCGAGCGTTGCAGCGAGGCGCTGGTTCGCGCCCATCCGCAGGTGATAGCCGGAGCCGGGAATCACCCAGCCGTTGGCCTCGACGTCCTTGTGGAAGACGAGCTGGCCGGTCTCCGGACACTTGATCCAGAGGTTCTCGGCCGCGGGAGTCTCCCTGCGCTGCCAGAGGCTGTTGATCTTCGGGCGGACGACGTTGACGAGCCAGTTCATGGGGGTGAGCCTTGGCTCCCGAATGCGCGGCCGTCAAGCCGCCGCGCGGCCGCGGCGCACGCCCGCGGCGAGCGCGGACACGAGATCGGTGACGGCCGACACGGTCTTCGCCGTGGCGCGGCCCTCGCCGTCGAGCGAGCTCCGGACGGCGTCGACCAGCGCGGAGCCGACGACGACGCCGTCCGCGCCGGCCGCGATCGCGGCCGCGTGTTCAGGCGTCTTGACGCCGAAGCCGACCGCGACCGGGAGGCTCGTGTGCTTCTTCAGGCGCGCGACGGCCGAGGAGACGACGTTGAAGTCCGGTGTCGCGGCGCCCGTGACGCCCGCGATCGAGACGTAATAGACGAAGCCCGCGGTGTTCTTCAGCACCGCCGGCAGACGCGCGTCGTCGGTGGTGGGCGTCGCGAGACGGATGAAGGCGAGCCCGGCCGCAAGCGCCGGGATGCAGAGCTCCTCGTCCTCCTCCGGCGGCAGGTCGACGACGATCAGCCCGTCGGCGCCGGCCGCCTTCGCGTCAGCGAGAAAGGCGTCGACGCCGTAAACGTAGATCGGATTGTAGTAGCCCATCAGGACGATCGGCGTGGCGTCGTCCCCTTCACGGAAGGCACGCACCAGATCGAGCGTCCTGTGCAGCGTCTCCCCGCCCTTCAGCGCGCGCAGGCCCGCGGCCTGGATCGCGGGACCGTCGGCCATCGGGTCGGTGAAGGGCATGCCGAGCTCGATGACGTCCGCCCCGGCCCCCGGCAGCGCGCGCACGATCTCGAGCGAGGTCGCATGATCCGGATCGCCCGCCGTGACGAAGGTCACCAGCGCCGCGCGGTTCTCGGAAGCCGCGAGCTTGAAGCGGGCGTCGATGCGGGCGGTCATGCGAGATCCATACGGCGCGCCCTCGATCCCTGCCCCGCGGCAGCGGGGAGGGTGGCCCTGAGCGAAGCGAAGGGTCGGGAGGGGACTTGGAGCGTCGAGCGCAGTCCTGAGACGCACCCCACCC
>JADBEO010000072.1 GCA_031316315.1 Chelatococcus sambhunathii | reverse complement strand
ATACGGAACAGGCAGAGCAGCAGCGGCGCGAGCAACCCGACGTCGCCATAGGATCCAAGCGCGCCGAGCGTCCCGTAGGTCGGCAGCAGGCCGATCGCGACGGTGGAGAGCCCCATCGTCATCAGCGCCGCGACCAGCGTCGCCTTGCGGCCGACGCGATCGCCGAAATGTCCGAACAGCGCCGCGCCCACCGGCCGCGCGAAGAAGGCGATGGCGAAAGTCGCGAAGGACGATAGCGTCGCCGTCGCGGGATCCGCGCCGGGGAAGAACAGCTTCGGGAACACCAGCACCGCGGCGGTGGCGTAGATGTAGAAGTCGAAGAACTCGATCGTGGTGCCGATCAGGCTCGCGAACAGGACGCGGGCGGGCGAGTTGCCATTGGCTGCGGTGTCGTCGGTCGGCACAAGGGCCTCTTTCGCGGCGTTCCTGGAGGGCCGTCGCCATAGACCCTTAACCGGCGGCGGGCAATCGCGTCACACGATCCGCGCGATCTTCAGGAAGGCCCAGGTGGCGAGGCCCGTCGCGCCCATCAGGACCATGGTCCAGAAAAACCCGTGCGCGCTCTCCACGCCGGGCAGTCCGCCGACATTCATGCCGAACACGCCCGTCACCAGCGTCATCGGCAGGAAGACGGCGGTGACGATCGAAAGCACGTAGAGGTTCCGGTTGGTGATCTCGGCGAGCGTGGCGGCGCGCTCGTCCTGCAGCTGGCGGGCGCGCTCCTGGGAGAGATCGAGGTCGTGGCCGACTGCGTCGAGCCGGGCGACGGCATCCCTCAGCGCATTGGCGTCCTCGTCGCTCGCCCAGAGCGGCGGGCGCGCGGCCAGCCGGCCAAGCGCGAGGCGCTGAGGACCGAGGTGACGGCGCAGTCGCGCGAGCAGCCGCCGCACCCGGCCGAGATCGGCGGCGCCCTCGGCCGCGTCGTCCAGAATGGCGGCCTCGACGGCGTCGAGATCCTCGGTCGCGTCCTGCACCAGCTCCACGAAGGCGTCGGAGAGGTGCAGCAGAAGCTGCGCGACGACGCTCAGGGGGCGGATGTCGCTCCTGCCCCGCTCCATCGCGCGGCGCAGCCGGTCGACGGCTTGCAGCGGGTGGCGGCGGGCCGTCACCACCCGGCGCTCGTCGAAATAAACCCGCAGCTCGCCAACGGCGGAGGGATCGTCGTCGAAGTCGTGGTGGAGGTCGCTGAGGACGCCCGCGAGGCCGTGCTCGCCCGCTTCCTTGAAGCGGACCAGCTTGTCCTCGCCGAGCAGCGTCTTCTTCGCCTGCGCCGGCAGCGTCGGCTGATGCTGAACCCAGCTCTGGACCCGCACGTCCGCCGCGTCGAGGTGGATCCAGCAGTAGCCGTCGACCGAGGCCATCGCCCGGTCGAGCTCTTCCCAGTCGAGGCGACGCGTCTCGCCCGAAGGCGAGGCGCTGAAACCGCAGATCAGTCGCGGATCGCCGAAGACATCCATCGACCTCAGAATATATGCCTGAGCAGCCAGAACAACGCGCCGGCGAGCGCGATCGACGCCGGCAGGGTCAGGATCCACGCCATGGCGAGGTTCCGGACCGTCGAGAGTTGCAGACCGGACTGGTTGGCCGCCATCGTTCCCGCGACGCCGGACGAGAGCACATGGGTCGTCGAGACCGGCAAGCCGAACATGTCGGCCGCGCCGATCGTCGTCATCGCGACGAGTTCGGCGGAGGCGCCCTGCGCATAGGTGAGGTGCGTCTTGCCGATCTTCTCGCCGACGGTCACGACGATGCGCTTCCAGCCCACCATCGTGCCGAGGCCGAGCGCGATCGCGACCGCCACCTTCACCCAGGTCGGGATGAACTTGGTGGCGTTGTCGAGCGAGCCCTTGAAGGCCGTCAGCGACTTCGTCTCGTCGGCCGACAGCGCCGGCTGGCCCAACTTCTGGATAAGGCGGATCGCTTCGGAGGCGAGATACATGTCGTTGCGCACGTTGCCGACCTGCGCCGGCGGGACGTGGGCCAGCTTTCCGTAGGACGCGACGTCCTTGGCGGTGAGGCCGATGAGGTTCTGCAGCGCCGGCACGGTGTCGGGCTGCAGCGTACGGCTGCCGACGAAGGCCGTCACCGCGGCGCGCGGATCGCCGGTAAAGGCCGGGGCGCCGTTCTTGTGGGCATCGAGCGCGCCGATCGCGCCTTGAGCGTTGGTGGCGTAGGCCTGCATCTGCGACGGCTCGACCGCGCGGTTCAGCGCATAGGCCGTCGGCACGGTGCCGATCAGGATCAGCATGATCAGGCCCATGCCCTTCTGGCCGTCGTTCGAGCCATGCGCGAAGGACACGCCCGTGCAGGTCAGGATCAGCAGCGCGCGGATCCAGAGCGGCGGCGGGGTCTGGCCGTGCGGCTCGCGATAGAGCTCGGGGCGCTTGATCAGAACCTTCATAGCGAGGAACAGCAGCGCGGCGGCGACGAAGCCGATGATCGGCGAAAACAGCAGCGACTTGCCGATGCCCAGCGCCTGGCTCCAGTCCACGCCCGACGTGCCGCTCGTGCTGGACGCCATCAGCTGGTTCATCAGGCCGACGCCGATGATCGAGCCGATCAGCGTGTGCGACGAGGAGGACGGCAGGCCGAACCACCAGGTGCCGAGATTCCAGATGATCGCGGCGATGAGCAGCGCGAACACCATGGCGAAGCCGGCGTCCGAGCCGACCTTCAGGATGAGCTCCACTGGCAACAGCGAGACGATCCCGAAGGCGACGGCGCCGGTGGAGAACAGCACGCCGAGGAAGTTCCAGGCGCCGGACCACACCACCGCCTGATTGGGCTTCAGCGAGTGGGTGTAGATCACCGTCGCGACGGCGTTCGCGGTGTCGTGGAAGCCGTTCACGAATTCGAAGCCGAGCGCGATCAGCAGCGCGAGGCCGAGCAGCGCGTAGGGCAGCCAGCCGGAGGGCGGCGCGACCTCCAGATCGCGGATCAGGCTGACGCCGACATAGACGAAGCCGATCAGCAGGATGGCGAGGAAAGCGCCGGCGGCGACGAGATTCGCGCCGCCGCGCGGACCGGAATCCGCGAGCGCCGGATGAACGGCTGTGTTCGACATGTGAAACGCCCCTGGACGAGCGGAACCGTCGGCGCACGGTCTCGCGCCGTCCTTGGTTCGCTCGAGCGGGACGCTAGTCGCGGGCGATGACGGCTACGTGAACGTTAATCAAACATTACTCACTCGACCGTGATAGACAGACTCCCGACGCCTTCCACCTGCCCCTCCAGCCGGTCGCCGCGAACGACCGGGCCGACGCCCGCCGGCGTGCCGGAGAAGATCAGGTCGCCCGGCTGCAGCTCGAACAGGCGGGACAGGATCGAGATCATCTCAGGCACGGTCCAGATCAGCTGGTCGAGGTTCCCCGCCTGACGGCGCGCGCCGTTCACGTCGAGCGTCACCGCTCCTTTGACGGGGTGCCCGATCTCCGAGGCGCGGGCGATCGGCCCGCAGGGCGCCGCATGGTCGAAGGCCTTGCCCACCTCCCAGGGCCGCTGGAGCTTCTTCGCCTCGGCCTGCAGGTCGCGGCGCGTGAAATCGATCCCGACGGCGTAGCCGAAGACGAGCGACAGGGCGTCTTCCTCGGGCACGTCCCGGCCGCCGCCCGAAAGCGCCACCACCATCTCGATCTCGTGGTGCACGTCGGAGGTTTCGGGCGGATAGGGAAACACGCCGCCGTCCGGGAGCAGCGCGTCCGGCGTCTTCATGAAGAAGAACGGCGGCTCTCGGTTCGGATCGTGGCCCATCTCGACCGCATGCGCCGCATAGTTCCGGCCGACGCAGTAGACGCGCCGGGCAGGAAACAGGGCGGACGTTCCCCGGACCGAGACGGCGGGCTGCGGGGGCGGCGCGAAGACGAAGTCGGACATGGGCATGCTCCAGAACCGAGGTCGGCGCGAGCAGAAGCCGATGCGAAGAGCGCGCGCAAGGGGCGGGCCGAAAGCCGCGCCATCTAAAGCCGCACTTGGCCTTCGCCGCGGAAGCGCCCTAAAACCCCCGCTCCTCAGCCGCCGTCACGGACGCCCCATGGACATTTCCGGCTCGCATCGCATTCCCGCCGCGCGCGCCGCCGTCTGGGCGGCGCTCAGGGATCCCGAGACGCTGAGGGCGTGCCTGCCGGATTGCGAACGGCTGGAGCGGACCGACGACGGAGCCTTCGCCGGGATCATCGCGGTCAAGGTCGGGCCGATCCGCACCCGAATCTCCGGAACTGCTGAGATCTCCGCGATCGACGCGCCGTCGCGCTTTGTGGTGTCGGCGCGAGGCGAGGATGCGGCGGCCGGCGGCGGCGAAGGGTCCGGCGAGGTGACATTGGAGGAGAACGGCGACGCCACCGTCCTCGACTACAGCGGCCGCGTCGAAGCGCACGGCAAGCTGTCCCAGCTCGGGCAGCGGCTGCTCTCCGGCGTGTTCCGCAAAACGATCGAAACCTTTGCGGAAAATCTCTCCGCCCGGCTCGCCGGCGCAGGTTTTGCCGCAGAGCCCGGGCTCGCCCCGGAGACCTCGCCTCCGCTTCCTGAGGCGCCTCCTCTCGTCCATGAAGAGCCAGCGGAGCCCTCGACGCCCGTGCTCGATGCGCCCCCGCTGTCGCCTGGCGTTCCGCCGCCCGCGCCCGAAACGCCCATCGCCCCGACCGCGACGCCCGCCGTTCCGGACCCCGCCGCGATCGCCGCGGCCGACGTCGTGGAGGGGCAGGCGACCGGCTCCAGCGTCACCACGCGGATCATGCTGGTCGCGGCGATCGTCGTCGTCGTCGGAGCGCTGATCTACTACATGCTCCTGCAGGCGCCGCCCGGCTGAACCGTCAGTCGTCGTCCCAGAGCTTCGCCCGGATCTGCTCGACCTTGGCGAGCCGCTCCGTCGCCTCCTGGCCGGTGAGCTCCGTGACCCGCGCGACGAGCGCCTCGGTCAGCGCCGTCAGCGCCGCGAATGAGTCCCACGCGCCGACGCTGCCGGTGGGCGCGACAAGCGTCGCGGTCGCATGCGCGGCGGCGGGCGCGCGTGGCGAATCCGTCAGAAGAACGACCGCCGCGCCGCGTTCCGCGGCGATCGCGCAGAGGCGCACCACGTCCGGCGCGTAGCGGCGCACGTCGAAGGCGACGACGACGCTGCGACGGCCGACGTCGATCAGCCGGTCCGGCCAGGTCGAGGAGGGAGATCCGATCTCCTCGACGCCGGCGCGAACGATCTCGAGATGGCGCACCATCAGGAGCGCAAGCGACTGGCTGAACCGGCCGCCGACCACGAGGATCTGCCGGCGCGGATCGGCGAGCCGGCGGGCGGTCGCCTCGAACTGGGCGCGGTCCAGCCCCTGGAAGGCCTGCGCGACATTGGCCGCGACCTGGGCGCCGAAGGCCGTCAGCCGGTCGCCCTCGCCCTCCCGGGCGGCGCGATGGGCGGTCCAGCGGCCGAGCGGCGATCCGCGCTCTTCGGCGAGCTCGGCCCGAAGGCGATCCTGCAGCGCGCGCCAGCTCGGCATGTCGAGCTTGGCGAGCAGGCGCAGCACGGTCTGCGAGCTCGCGCCGGCGCTCTTGGCGAAACGCGCCATCGGCGCGAGCCCGGCCACCGGGTAGTGCGCCGAAAGATGCTCGGCCGCCTTGAGCTCCTGCGGCGTCAGCTGCTCGGTGATCGTGGCGAGTTCCTGCGCCACGGTCGTCCGGCCTGCTTGCGCCTCTTTCATAGCCATGCCGCCCTCGGGAACATCATACGTTGATTTCGTTCCGCATATTGACAGAAAGCCGGCCACTCTGGAACGATCGTTCCACACGACGGATATCCGACGTTCGGACCCGTCCAGCGTGCATGCGTAGGCTGGCGCGGACCCCAGGACTCCGCCGCCGGGCTGCGACGACCACAGGGGGTTCCAGAAATGGCGCAGGACGGGCAGAAGGGCGTGGCCTACCAGACGGTCGACGCCGACTACTTCACGAAACGCGGGCTGAACAAATATGCGGGCGTCGCGAGCCTGTGGGCGCTCGGCGTCGGCGCGGTCATCTCCGGCCACTTCTCGGGCTGGAACCTCGGCTTCGCCACCGGCGGCTGGGGCGGCATGCTCGCCGCGGGGATCATCATCGCGATCATGTATCTCGGCCTGACCTTCTCGATCGCCGAGATGTCGGCCGCCCTGCCCCACACCGGCGCCGCCTACTCCTTCGCCCGCACCGCGATGGGCCCTTGGGGCGGCTTCCTGACCGGCCTTTGCGAGAACGTCGAATACGTCATCACGCCGGCGGTCATCGTGACCTTCATCACCGCTTATGTGGTCTCGATCTTCGGATTGGACGCGGCCTATTCGCCGCTGCTCTGGATCGGGTTCTTCGTGGTCTTCGTCGCACTGAACGTCTTCGGCCTCGAGCTGTCGTTCAAGGTGACCATGGTCGTCACGCTGATCTCCCTCGCGGTGCTCGTGTTCTTCTGGGTGAGCGCCTTTCCGAACATGGACTTCTCGCGCTGGGCGCTGAACATCGGCGTCGGCCCCGACGGCGCTCCGGTCGAACTGCCGGAAGGCGGCGGCCCGTGGTTCCCCTTCGGTTTCGCGGGCGTGCTCGCGACGCTTCCCTTCGCGGTCTGGCTGTTCCTCGCCATCGAACAGCTTCCGCTCGCGGCGGAAGAGTCGATCGATCCGAAGCGCGACATGCCGAAGGGCATCATCCTCGGCATGTTCACGTTGATCGTGTCGGCCTTCATGATCGTGCTGCTGAACCCGTCCGTCGCGAACGTCGGAACGTTCAAGCTGTCGACATCGCTCGAGCCGCTGCTTGACGGCTTCCGCGCGATCTACGGCGACTCGGGCGTGGTGATTCTCGGCATCGTCGCGCTCACCGGCCTGATCGCGAGCTTCCACACGATCATCTATGCGCAGGGCCGCCAGATCTATTCGCTGTCGCGCGCGGGCTATTTCCCGCGTGGCCTGTCGGTGACGCACGGGACCCACAGGACGCCGCACGTCGCCATGATCGTCGGCGCGCTCGTCGGCCTCGGCGTGATGCTCGCGATCTGGTTCGCGCTCGGCGCCGAGAAGGGCTCCGCGACGATCGGCTCGGTGCTGCTCAACATGGCGGTGTCGGGCGCGATGTTCTCCTACATCGCGCAGGCCGTGTCGTTCATCCTGCTGCGCAAGAACAGCCCGCACATCGCGCGGCCGTACAGGAGCCCGCTCGGCGTCCCGGGCGCGGTGCTGACGATCGTGATCGCGGTCGTGACGCTCGGCTACCAGGCGCAGGACCCGAACTTCACCAAGGGCGTGCTCTGGGTGCTGGTCTGGTTCGCGGTGGCGATCGCCTACTTCGCGGTCTACGGCCGGCACAAGCTGGTGCTGTCGCCCGAGGAGGAGTTCGCCCAGTCGGGCGGCAAGTCCGAATACCGGACGCACTGAACAAGGGACCGGGCCGCCGCGCTCTCGTCCCGGCCTTAAGCCGGGACCCAGACGCGTGGCGACCGAATAACGAGCCTGACGGCGGCGACCGTCCGGCGAGCGAAGCGGTTCTGGGTCCCGGCTCGAGGCCGGGACAAGAGGCGGAGACCGATGACCGAAAAAGCGCCGAAATCCGCCAAGGACCTGCTCGCGCTCGTCGACAAGCGCGGCCTCAGCCATGTCAAGGTGGGCGTCACAGACGGCGACGGCATCCTGCGCGGCAAATATATGAGCCGCGACAAGTTCGCGTCGGCCCTCGAGAAGGGTTTTGGCTTCTGCGACGTCGTGCTCGGCTGGGATTCGAACGACCAGCTCTACGACAACGCCAGCTTCACCGGCTGGCACACCGCCTATCCCGACGCCGCCGTCCGCCTGCTGCCCGAGACTGCGCGCGACCTCACGCTCGAAGGCGACATGATCTTCGTGCTGTCGGAGTTCGCCGACAAGGCCGAGGAGGTGTGTCCGCGCGGCGCGCTGCGCCGGGTGATCGACCGCGCCGCAAGCCACGGCTGGGACGTCAAGGCGGCCTGCGAGTTCGAGTTCTTCCTGTTCGACGAGACGCCGCATTCGGTGCGCGACAAGGGCTACGCGAACCTGACCCCGATGACGCCGGGCTTCTTCGGCTATTCGGTGCTGCGCTCGGGCGTCCATGCCGAGTTCTACGCCGAGCTGCTCAAGCTCGGCGCCGACATGCGCTTCCCGATCGAAGGTCTGCACACCGAAACGGGGCCGGGCGTCCTGGAAGCCGCGATCGAGGTGTCGGACGCGCTGGAGGCGGCCGACCGCGCCGTCCTCTTCAAGACCATGACGAAGATCCTCGCCCAGAGGCGCGGGCTGATGGCGACCTTCATGGCGAAGTGGTCGAAGGACTGGCCGGGCCAGTCAGGCCACCTGCACATGTCGCTCGTGGGCAAGGGCGGCGCCTCGGTGTTCCACGACCCGAAGAGGCCGGGCTCGATGTCGGACGAGATGCGCTGGTTCATCGGCGGCCAGCAGGCGCTGATGCCGGAGTTCCTGGCGATGGTCTCGCCGACCGTGAACTCCTACACGCGCCTGATCCCCGGCTTCTGGGCGCCGACCGACGCCACATGGGGCGTCGAGAACCGCACCTGCGCCCTGAGGGTCATCGAGGGCGGGCCGAAGAGCCAGCGCGTCGAGTACCGGGTGGCGGCGGCGGACATCAATCCATATGTCGCGCTCGCGGCGGCGATCGGCTCTGGTCTGTGGGGGATCGAGAACAAGATCGAGCCGGACGCGCCGGTCGTCGGAAACGCCTACGAAAAGCAGCATCCGGCCGAGCGCGCTCTGCCCCGCACCCTCGGCGAGGCCGCCGCGCGCTACGGCAGGTCCAAACCCGCGAAGGATCTGTTCGGCGAGGCCTTCGTCGAACACTGGGCCGCGACCCGCGACTGGGAGCAGCGCGAGTTTAACAAGGCGATCACCGACTGGGAGCTCGCAAGGTACTTCGAGATCATCTGAGGCGCCGACTGTCGCGCGTCATCACGGACGGCGAAGGCCGTTCCGGGATCGTCCTCGAAAGGGCGCCTCTTTCTGAAAACGATTCCGGCTCTGCGCGTCCGGCTCCGGCCGGGATGACGCCTCAAGGCCGGAACGACAGCGTGTGAAACATGACCGACCAGATCTGCATCTCCCCCATCGACGGCTCCGAATTCGCGCGTCGCCCGACCGCATCCGCGGCGGAGATCGAGGCCGCGGTGGCGGAGGCGAAAAGCGCCCAGGCCGAGTGGGCGGGCGTCTCCATCACCGAACGCGCGGCCAAGATGGAGACCTTCCTCAAGGCGCTGCTCGACCTCAACCAGCAGATCGTGCCGGAGCTCGCCCAGCAGATGGGCCGCCCGGTCCGCTATGGCGGCGAGATGCGGGGCGTCGAGGAGCGGGTGAGGCACTGCATCGCCACCGCCGAGGCCTCGCTCGCGGACGTCGTCCCCGAGCGAAAGGAGGGCTTCCGCCGCTTCATCCGGCGCACGCCGCTCGGCACGGTTCTGGTGATCGCGCCTTGGAACTACCCGTTCCTCACCGCGGTCAACACGATCGTGCCCGCGCTGATCGGCGGCAACGCGGTGCTGCTGAAGCACGCCGCCCAGACCATTCTGGTCGGCGAGCGCTTTCAGCAGGCGATGGACGAGGTCGACCTGCCGAAGGGCCTGTTCAAAAACATCGTGCTCGACCACGACCAGTCGGCGACGCTGATCGGCTCCGGCGCGATCGACCACATCAACTTCACCGGTTCGGTCGGCGGCGGAAAGGCTGTGGAGCGCGCCGCCGCCGGCACCTTCGCGAGCCTCGGCCTCGAGCTCGGCGGCAAGGACCCGGCCTATGTCCGGGAGGACGCCGACCTCGACTTCGCCGTCGAGAACCTCGTCGACGGCGCCTTCTTCAACTCCGGCCAGTGCTGCTGCGGCATCGAGCGTGTCTATGTGCACGAGAAGCACTACGACCGCTTCGTCGAGGGCGCGGTCGAGCTGACCTCGAAATACGTGCTCGGGAATCCGCTCGACGACGCCACCACGCTCGGGCCGATGGCGCACAAGCGCTTCGCCGACCTGGTGCGCGCCCAGACACAGGAGGCGATCGCGGCCGGGGCCAAGGCGCATCTCGACCCGAAAGCCTTCCCGGCCGACAGGGAAGGCACGGCCTATCTCGCGCCTCAGGTGCTGACCAACGTCGACCACTCGATGCGGGTGATGACCGAGGAGAGCTTCGGCCCGGTCGTCGGGATCATGAAGGTCTCCGGCGACGAGGAGGCGCTCAAGCTGATGAACGACAGCCAGTACGGCCTGACCGCCTCGATCTGGACGAAGGACGTCGACGCCGCCGAGGCGCTTGGAAACCGGATCGAGACCGGCACCGTCTTCATGAACCGCTGCGACTACCTCGATCCGGCGCTCGCCTGGACCGGCGTGAAGGACACCGGCCGCGGCGCCTCGCTGTCCGAGATCGGCTTCCACCAGCTGACCCGGCCGAAGAGCTTCCACCTGAGGGAGGCGAGCTGACCCGCAGTTCTTGATCCCTGCCCCGCGGCAGCGGGGAGGGCCGAGCGCAGCGAGGTCGGGAGG
>JADBEO010000071.1 GCA_031316315.1 Chelatococcus sambhunathii | reverse complement strand
ACCCTACCCTCCCCTCGGAGAGGGGAGGGATTCTGAGACGTCGCGGCCCGCAGTCGAGATCGCCGACTTCACGCCGGCCCACAGCTTCGAGCAGCGCTTCGCCGTCGCCTTCGCGCCGGACAAGGTCTTCGCGCTGTTCGGCGACGTCCGCGCGGTCGCGACCTGCCTGCCCGGCGCCTTCGTGGAGGCGACGCCGTCGCCGGAGCGGGTCGAGGGCGGAATGCGCGTCAGTCTCGGGCCGATCGCGGCCGCCTTCCGCGGCGCGGCGCTGGTCGAGCGCGACGAGGCCGTCCGCTCCGGCCGCATCCTCGGCGTCGGAGCCGACGGACGCTCCGCCGCGCAAGGCGAAATCCGCTATCGGGTCGAACCCGAAGGCGACGGGTCTGTAGTCGTGCTCACGGTCGGCTACACGCTGAAGGGGCCGCTCGCCCAGTTCGGCCGCCCCGGCCTCGTGCGCGACATCGCCGGGCGCCTGACCGCCGACTTCGCCCGCAACCTCGAGGCGCGGCTCTCCGGCGCTGCGGCCGCGCCCGATCAGGGCGAGCCCGCCGCCCTCAACCCAATCCGCCTCGTGATCGGCCTCCTGTCCGGCCGCATCGCGTCCTGGCTGAGGCGCGTCCGCCCCGGCGGGCCGCCTCGATGACCCTTCCCCGTCCCATCAAGGAGATGGCCATGTCGACGTTCCGCATCGCATCGATCGCCGCTCTGGCTCTCGGCCTCGCCGCGGCGCCCGCTTTCGCCGCCGACACGATCAAGATCGGCGTCAACGAGCCGCTGACCGGACCGTTCGCGGCCTCCGGCGCCTATGTCGTCAACGGCGCGAGGATCGCGGCCGACGAGATCAACGCCAAGGGCGGCGTGCTCGGCAAGAAGATCGAGCTCGTCATCGAGGACAACAAGTCGAACCCGACCGAGGCGGCCGCCGTCGCCGAGAAGCTGATCACCAGCGACGAGACGCCGGTGATGATGGGCGCCTGGGGATCGAGCCTGACGCTCGCGGTCATGCCGAAGCTCGAGGAGTACGAGGTGCCGATGCTGGTCGAGACCTCCTCTTCGGGCAAGATCACGACCTCCGGAAACCCCTTCGTGTTCCGCATCTCGCCGCCCTCCGCGCTCGAGGCCGAGGCCTTCGCGCCGATGGTTCCGAAGCTCGGCATGAAGAAGGCCGACTTCCTCGTCATCAACAACGACTGGGGGCGCGGGGCCGCGGCTGACTTCGGCAAGATGCTGAAGGCCGGCGGCGTCGAGGTCGGGCTGGTCGAGACGATGGACGCCGGCGCGCAGGACATGAGCGCGCAGCTCGCCAAGATCAAAGGCACCGACGCCGACACGCTGATGATCACCGCCGCGGTCGACCAGCTGACGCTGGTGTTCAAGCAGATGGCCGCCATGGGCGTGAAGAAGCGCGTCGTCACGACCGGCGGCTCGCAGAACCCGGACCAGATCGTGGCGCAGGCCGGCGCGGCCGCTGAGAAGACCCTGCACCTCACGACCTTCCTGCCCTGGGATCCGGCCAAGACGCCGGACCCGAAGGCGACGGAGTATTTCCTCGCCGAGTGGAAGAAGCGCGGCCACCCCTTCGCCGGCGCGACCGAAAGCTTCCGCGGCTATGACGGGATCCGCACCATCGCGGCGGCGATCGAGAAGGCGGGCGCCGCCGAGCCGAAGGCCATCCAGAAGGCCTTTTGGGAGGTGAAGCTCACCGGGCTCAACGGCCCGATCGCCTTCGCGAAGTCCGGCCCCGAGGGCAAGGAGAGCGGCCAGTCCAAGCCCGGCGTCTACCTGATCGAGATCGCCGACGGCCAGATCGGCGAAGCGAAGCTCTGACGCCCTGATCCCTCCTCGCGGCAGCGGGGAGGGTGGCGCGCCGCGAAGCGGCGTGACGGTTGGGGCCTCCGGGGCGTCGAGCGCGGTCTGAACCGCACCCCACCCTTACCCTCCCCTGTCCCAGGGGAGGGATCGTCTGAAGCGTAGCGTTCCAATTCCAAGGCGGTCCCGTGGATCAGTTCCTGCAACATCTCGTCAACGCCATGGTGCTGGGCGGCGCCTATGCGCTGCTCGGTATCGGGCTGACGCTGATCTTCGGCATCATGAACGTGGTGAACTTCACCCACGGCGCGCTCTACACCTTCGGCGCCTACGCCATGTACATCGCGGCCGTGTCGCTCGGGCTGAACTTCTTCGTCGCGCTGCCGGTCGCGATCGTCGCAGGCCTCGCGCTCGGCGCGCTGATCGAGCTCGTGCTGCTGCGGCCGATGCGGGGCGCCGACATCGACACCACCATGCTGGTGATGATCGGCGCCGGCATCATCCTGCAGTCCGGCACGCTCTGGACCTTCGGCGGCGTCGCGAAGTCGGTCCCCGCCCCGTTCCCCGATGCGCCGCTCGAGCTCGGCCCGGTGTCGATCTCCTGGCTGCGCCTGTTCGTGCTGCTCGCCGCCGCGACGCTGATCGCCTGCGCCTACGCCATGATCAACGGCACGCGGCTCGGCCGGGCGATGCGCGCGACCTTCCAGGACGCCGACACGGCGGCGCTCATGGGCGTCAACGTCAAGCTGATCTACACCGCGACCTTCGCGCTCGGCTCGTCGCTGGCGGCGGCGGCGGGCGCCCTGCTCGGGCCGGTCTACGTGATCTTCCCGCAGATGGGCGATCTGGCGGCGGTCAAGGCCTTCGCGATCGTGATCCTCGGCGGCCTCGGCTCGATCTCGGGCGCGACGATCGGCGGCTTCATCCTCGCGCTCGCGGAAGAATTCGGCGCCGGCTACATCTCCTCCGGCTACCGCGACGCGATGGGCTTCCTGATCATCCTCGCCGTGCTGCTCGCCAAGCCCACGGGCCTCTTCGCCCGCGCGGAGCGCGTCGGATGACGCGCTGGCTGCCGCCCCTCGTCCTCGTCGTCCTCGCCTTGCTGCCGCTCGGCCTGAAGGACCCCTACCTCCTCAACGCCCTCATCGCGGGCGGGATCTTCACCATCGGTGCGATCAGCCTCAACCTGCTGCTCGGCTACACCGGCCAGCTCAGCCTCGGCCACATCGCCTTCTTCGGCATCGGCGCCTATGCCAGCGCGCTGACCGCTCTCGGCTTCGACGTCGGACTGCCGGGCGGCCTGCGCATCGTCCACGAGGGCGCCCACCCCTTCTTCGGATTCCTGGCGGCGATCGTCCTTTCAGGCGCCTGCGGCTACGTCGTCGGCCGGCTCTCGTTCCGGGTGCGCGGGGCCTATTTCGTGATCGTGACGATCTGCTTCGCGGAGGTCGTCAGGCTCGTCGCCCTGAACTGGGTGGAGCTGACGCAGGGGCCGCTCGCGCTCACCTCGATCCCGTTCATGAAGCTCGGTCTTCCCGGCGTCGGCGAGCTCACGCTCAGGACCAAGGTCCAGAACTACTATCTTATGCTCGGCGTCGCGACGCTCGCTTATCTGGCCGTCGCGCGGCTCGTCCACTCCCGCTTCGGCCGCGCCATGCGCGGTCTGAAGGAGAACGAGCAGCTGGCGATGTCCGTCGGCGTCGACGCCACGAAGACGCTGACCATCGCCGCCGCAGTATCCGCCGCGATCGCCGGCGCAGCCGGCAGCCTCTACGCGCATTATTTCCGGATCATCGATCCGGACGTGTTCCTGTTCGCCTACACGGTCACGATGGTGATCATGGTGGTGTCCGGCGGCAAGGGAACGCTCGCCGGCCCCGTGATCGGCGGCCTGATCTTCGGGACGCTCCCCGTCGTTCTCCGTCCGCATATGGCGCCGGAAGCTCAGTGGATCGTCTACGGCGCGGTCCTGATCCTCATCCTGTTCCTCATGCCGCGCGGCATCGCGCCGTTCCTCGACGACCTGTTCCGTCGTTGGACGGTGCGCGCGAAGGCGCCCGCCGCCGCCGCCAAGCCCCAGCTCGAGGGCCAGCCATGACCGTGACGAGCACGGCTCACAACCTGGGCGCAATCCCTCCCCTTGCAAAGGGGAGGGTAGGGTGGGGATCGGTCAAGATTGAGCTCTGTCCTGAACGATCCCCACCCGACCCTTGGCTTACGCCAAGGGCCACCCTCCCCTTTGCAAGGGGAGGGATTAGGACGGCTGTCGCCAAATGCTACCGACCTGCCTTGTTGGAAGGGGGCGGCCGCGCCGCTCTTCGAGAGGCCCAGCCATGAGCGCCGCCCCGATCCTCTCGGTCGACCATGTCGGCGTGCGCTTCGGTGGGCTTGTCGCCATCGCGGACCTGCATTTCGACGTCCGTGAAGGCGAGATCCTCAGCCTCATCGGCCCGAACGGCGCCGGCAAGACCACCGCCTTCAACGTCGCGACCGGCTTCCTGAAGCCGACGCAGGGCGAGGTGCGCTTCAAGGGCGCGAGCCTTTCCGGGCTCTCGCCGAACCGCATCAACCGGCTCGGCCTCGCCCGCACTTTTCAGCGCACCAGCGTGTTTCCCGACGACACCGTGCTCGACAACGTGCTGATCGGCCTCAACCGGCAGGCGCACGGCGCGAACCTGCTCGACGCGATCTTCAACCTGCCGCGCGAGCGCGCCGGCGAGGCGGCGCGGCGCGACAAGGCGCGCGAGCTGATCGAGTGGGTCGGGCTCGGCCAGCGCGCCGGGGAACGGGCGGGCTCGCTGTCCTATGGCGAGCAGCGCCTCGTCGGGGTCGCGCTCGCGCTTGCGACCGACCCGTCGATGCTGCTGCTCGACGAACCGGTCTCCGGCATGAACGCATCGGAGACCCGAAACTTCGTGCGCCTGATCCGCTCGGTGCGCGAGCGCGGCGTGACGATCCTGCTGGTCGAGCACGACATGCCGATGGTGATGGAGGTCTCCGATCGGATCGTCGTGCTGAACCACGGCCGGCTGATCGCCGACGGGACGCCGGCCGAGATCCGCTCCGACCCGGCGGTGATCGAGGCCTATCTCGGCAAGAGCGCCGCGACCCTGAAGGCCGAGCGGGAGGCCGCCGATGCTTGAGATCCGCGACCTCGAATGCGGCTACGGCCCGGTCGCCGCGCTGAAGGGCGTCAGCCTCGACGTCGGCGAGGGCGAACTGGTCGCGCTGATCGGCGCCAACGGCGCCGGCAAGTCGACGACGCTTCGGGCGATCTCGGGGCTCGTGAAGCCGCGCGCCGGGACGATCCGCTTCGCCGGCGCCGACATCACCGGCGCCGATCCGGCGCGCATCCTGTCGCTCGGGATCGCGCACTGTCCGGAAGGCCGGAGGGTGTTCCCGTATATGAGCGTCGCCGACAACCTCGCGATGGGCGCCTATCTGAGGCGCGACCCGATCCGCGTCCGCGAAGACTACGACCGGGTTTATTCGGACTTTCCGCGTCTCGCCGAGCGCCGCCATCAGGCGGCCGGCACGCTGTCGGGCGGCGAGCAGCAGATGCTCGCGATCGGCCGGGCGTTGATGTCCCGGCCGAAGCTCGTGATGTTCGACGAGCCCTCGCTCGGGCTCGCGCCCACCATCGTCGAGCAGACGCTCGGCATCATCCGCGCGATCCGCGACGGCGGCGCCACTGTTCTGCTGGTCGAGCAGAACGCCTTCGCGGCCCTCGAGCTCTGCGACCACGCCTATCTGATCGAGACCGGCCGCGTGGTCCGTCGCGGCGGGGGCCCGGAGCTGATCGCCGATCCGCATGTGCGGGCGGCCTATCTCGGCGGCTGACGAGGCTGCCTGTTGAGGCGGCGCCGCGTGCACGGAAGGCAGGCCTTGCGGTGTGGGCGGCTCCGCCGGACCCGTTCGCCGGCACCAAACCAGAGCGCGTCATCCCGGGCTTGTCCCGGGATCCATTACCGCAACGTTGTCAGAACCTTGTCGACGTCAGCGGCAATGGGTCCCGGCACTCCGGCCGGGACGACGGCGGCGTATCCCGAGCGGACGGCCCCTCCCTGAAGCCGCACAGCCCGGCTGCCGGCCGGGCCTTCTCGCGCCACGTGAAACCAGAGCGCGTCATCGCCGGGCTTGACGGCGAGTGGGGCGTGAAAGGCAGCCCCCGCCGTTTCTTGGCGCAAAACCTGCATTCAGAAAAATACGAAGCATGCTTCCTTTTTTGCGAAGGGACAGGAATGTCGGCCGCCGACCGCCTGCCGGAAGACTATGACGTAATCGTCTGCGGCGGCGGTTCGGCGGGCTGCGTCGTCGCGAGCCGGCTCGCCGCCGATCCCGACCTCGAGGTGATGCTGATCGAGGCCGGCGGCATGGGAGACGTCCCGGAGGTCCGCGATCCCACGATCTGGATGCGCAACATCGGCTCGGAGCGCGACTGGGGTTTTCAATCGGAGCCCTGCCCCGGCCTGAACGGCCGGCGCGCGCCGCTGCCGATGGGCCGCGTGCTCGGCGGCGGATCGAGCGTCAACGGCCTCGTCTGGGCGCGGGGGCACAAGGCGGATTTCGACCTCTGGGAGGCGGAGAGCGGCGATCCGGCCTGGGGCTATGAGGCCGCGGTCGAGCTCTATCGGCGGATCGAGGACTGGGACGGGCCGGCCTCGCCGCTCCGCGGCGTCGGCGGGCCGATGCGGATCACCCTGCCGAAGGACCCGATCCCGGTGGTCGACGGACTGCTGGCGGCCACGTCCGCCTTCGGCGTGCCGCAGGTCGCGGACCACAACGCCGAAGCGATGGCGGGCGAAGGCTGCTGCGCGGTCGCAAACGTCAATGTCGACCGCGACGGCGTGCGCGTCTCGACCGCATCGGCCTATCTCAGGCCGAAGCTCGGCCAGCCGAACCTGACCGTGCTGACCGGCGCCGTGACGCGCCGCGTCGTGATCGAGAATGGCCGCGCCGTGGCGGTGGAGTTCGAGACCGGCGGGAAAATCCGCCTCGCCCGCGCGCGGCACGAGATCGTGCTGTCGCTCGGGGCGATCAACACGCCGAAGACGCTGATGCTGTCGGGCCTCGGGGACGCCGATGCGCTTCGCGCGCTCGGCCTGCCGGTCGTCCAGCACCTGCCGGGCATCGGGCAAAACTTCCAGGACCACATCCTCGTCGCCGGCTGCGTCTTCGAATATCGCGAGCCGCTCGCGCCGCGGAACAACTCCGCCGAGTTCACCTTCTTCTGCAAGTCCGACCCCGCCCTGCCCTCCCCGGACCTCCAGCCGATGCTGGAGGAGTGCGCCTTCGGCTCCGAGGTCACGCGCCCGGCCTACGGCCTGCCGGTCGACCCCTCCACATGCTTCACGCTGGCGCCTGGCCTGATCCGCCCGATGAGCCGTGGCCACGTCGCGCTGACCGGCGCCCGGCCTGAGGATCCGGTCCGGATCCACGCGAACTTCCTCGCCGAGGAGGCGGACGTCCGCGCGCTGCTGCGTTGCGTGGAGATCTGCCGCGAGATCGGGAATTCCGAGGCGCTAAAACCCTTCGTCAAGCAGGAGCTGATGCCGGGGCCGCTCTCCGCGCCGGACATGCTGACGTTCCTGCGGAACGCCGCCGGCACCTACTTCCACCAGACCTGCACCGCGAAGATGGGCCGGGACGCGATGTCCGTCGTCGACGGGTCGCTCAAGGTCTACGGCGTCGAGGGGCTGCGGGTCGCCGACGGCTCGATCATGCCGGCGGTCGCGGGCGGCAACACCATGGCCCCGTGCGTCCTGATCGGCGAGCGCGCCGCCTACCTCATCGCGCGCGACCTTTCTTCCTCGACCGACATCGCGACAGACCGATTGCACGGAGCAGCCGCATGAATCCCGCCTCCTACGACACGTTCGAGGGCGTGCGCACCTACAAGCTGTTCATCGGCGGCGAATGGGTCGGCTCGTCTCGCAACCTCGTCGTCGACAGCTTCAATCCGGCCGACGGGACGATCTTCGCGCGCACCCAGCAGGCCGGGCGCGACGAGGTCGTCGCCGCGATCGACGCCGCGCACAAGGCGTTCGGCGCCTGGGGCGCCTCGCTTGCGAGCGAGCGCGAGAAGATCCTGCTGAAGACCGCGGAGGTCATCGAGCGCCGCACGCCGGAAATCCGTGACATGCTGATCGACGAATGCGGCTCGGTCTTCAACAAGGCGCTGTGGGAGATCTCCTACGTCACCGACTGCCTGGTGAGCGCGGCCGGCGACGTGCGCCACGTCATGGGCGAGACGATGCCGGTCACTCAGCCCGGCCAGATCTCGATGTCGGTGCGCCGGCCGCTCGGCGTCGTCGCCGGCATCGCGCCGTTCAACTCGCCGTTCCTGTTGTCGATGAAGAAGATCGCCTTCGCGCTCGCGGCCGGCAACACCTTCGTGCTGAAGCCGTCCGAGGAGACGCCGATCTCCGGCGCGCTGATCGCCGATCTGTTCGAGGAGGCGGGGCTTCCCGCGGGCGTGCTGAACGTCATCCCCGGCGTGCCGGCGGAAGTCGGCGAGCTCATCATGGCGGACCCGCGGGTGAAGCTCGTGACCTTCACCGGCTCGACCCGCACCGGCCGCAAGCTCGCGGTCGAGGCCGCGAAGCATCTCAAGAAGTTCACGCTCGAGATGGGCGGCAAGAGCCCGCTGATCGTGCTCAAGGACGCCGATCTCGATTACGCCGTCGACGCCGCGGCCTTCGGCGTCTTCCTGCACCAGGGCCAGGTCTGCATGGCCAATTCGAAGATCATGGTCGAGGCGCCGATCTTCGACGCCTTCAAGGAGCGTTTCGTCGCCAAGGCCAAGGCCGTTCCGGTCGGCCATCCGCGCGAGACGACCAGCGTCATCGGCCCGCTGATCCGCGACAGGCAGGTCAGCTTCATCGACGGCCAGCTGGATGACGCCAAGGCCAAGGGCGCCCGGGTCGAGACCGGCGGCGGCCATGAGGGCCGCTACTTCGAGCCGACGGTGCTGACCGGCGTCACGCCCGAGATGCGCATCTATCACGAGGAGAGCTTCGGTCCGGTCGTCTCGCTGATCCGCGTCGAGGACTCCGAGGAGGCGCTCCGGATCGCGAACGACACCGAATACGGCCTCTCCGCCGCGGTCATCACCAACGACCTGCAGAAGGCCATGGACCTGTCGATGCGGCTCGAGTCCGGGATGGTGCACGTCAACGACTGCACCATCACCGACGAGCCGCACGTGCCCTTCGGCGGCGTCAAGAACAGCGGCTTCGGCCGCGAGGGCGGGCGCTCCTCCTGGGAGGAGCTGACCGAGCAGAAGTGGATCACCATCCAGCTCGGCAAGCGCGAATTCCCCTTCTGAGGGGAGACGAAAGCGCGTCGGCGCCCCGGCGCCGGCGGTCATCGGGCATGGCGGCAACGGCGGGGAAGACAGATGGCCAAGACCGAACTTCGACCGGACGAACATGCGATCGAGCCGATCCCCGAGGCGGACCGGGATTCGACCGGCCCGCAGCAGATGTGGATCTGGGCGGGCGCCAACATCGCGCCCATCAACTGGGCGCTCGGCGCGCTCGGCATCATCCTGAAGCTCGGGATCTGGGACACGATCGCGGTGATCGTCCTCGGCAACCTCGTCGGCTGCACGCTTTTCGCCGCCTTTACCGTCATGGGGCACAAGACCGGCGTCAACCAGATGGTGCTGAGCCGCGCCCCCTTCGGCCGGCGCGGCGCCTACCTTCCGGCCACGCTCGTCTTCCTGATGACGCTCGGCTGGATCGGCGTGAACACCTACTTCCCCGTCAAGATCTCGATGGGGATTCTGGGCCAGTTCGGCGTGCCGGACACGGCGCTGCCGAACCTCATCGTCATCACCATCATCATGGCGCTGCAGGTCGGCATCGGCACCTATGGCTTCTACGCCATCCGGACCTTCGAGAAGTACACGGTGCCGGCGACGGTCGCGATCATGCTGCTGATCAGCGTCGCCGCCTGGTCGCAGCCTGGCGTCGTGAACTGGGGCCTCGTCAGCCCGCTCGCGCCGGGCGAGCGCTTCGCCATGATCACGCTGCTCACCGCCGCGATCGGCGTCGGCTGGGGCATCTCCTGGGTCACCTGGGCGTCGGACTATTCGCGCTTCGTGCCGAAGAGCGAATCCTCCAAGTCCGTGTTCCTGTACAGCTTCTTCGGCATGTATGTGCCGGTCGTCTGGCTCGGCGTGCTCGGCGCGACCATCGCGAGCGTCACGCAGGACGCCGATCCCGCCAAGATGGTGAGCGCGGTGTTCGGCGGACCGATGGCGGTTCTGGTGCTCGCGCTCGTGCTGCACGGGCCGATCGCGACCAACATCCTCAACGTCTATTCCGCGACGCTCGCGCTGCTCAGCATGGGCGTGCGAGTCCCGCGCATGGCGCTCGCTTTGTTCGTGGGCGCGGCCGGCTATCTCGTCACCTTCTACTTCGTCTTCGCGCCGGACTTCGCCCAGGCCTTCGACCACTGGATGATCGGCCTCATCATGTGGCTGAGCCCGTTCGCCGGCGTCGCGCTCGCGGACTTCTACGTCAAGCGCAGGGGCGTGGTCGACGTGCCGGAGCTCTACAAGTCGCCTGAGACGAGCGCCTATGGCGACGTCAACTGGCCCGGGATCATCGCCTTCTTCGTCGGGCTGTTCGCCGGCTGGCTCTTCCAGAACGGGCTGCTTCCGGTCTTCCAGGGCCCGATCGCCACGAAGCTGCTCGGGGGCGCCGATCTCAGCTGGCTTGTCGGCACGCTCGTCGCCGGCGGGGTCTACCTGGCGCTCAGCCGCAAGCCCGCCGTGAGAGCGGCGGCCGTGCCGGGCGAGTAGGATCGGGAAGGACCGAGGCCCGATCAGGACGGAATGGCTTTGGATCGGCCGATCAAACACCCACGCCGTCACCCCGGCCCAAGTGCCGGGGTCCATTCCCGTCGACATATCAGAATACGACGATCCTTAGCGGTAATGGGTCCCGGAACAAGTCCGGGACGACGGCAGTGGTTCAAGCGGCCCGATCTGAAATGATCCCGCACCAGCGACGCCTTTCGCCTTTTCCGCGAACAAGGCGCTCGGCGAAAGCGCGTCGAACCGCTGTTCCCCTCCCCCTTGCGGGGAGGGGTTAGGGGTAGGGTCTCTCAGGATAAGGCGTGCGGCTCGGCGTAGAGTAGCGTCGCCCTCCGGCCGTGTTCTGAACCACCCCTACCCCTAAC
>JADBEO010000070.1 GCA_031316315.1 Chelatococcus sambhunathii | reverse complement strand
CCTCCCGACCCCCTGGCGTTCGCCAGGGGGCCACCCTCCCCGCTGCCGCGGGGCAGGGATCAGGAAGGGCTCCTGCGAGGCTCACGCCGCCCTCCGGCGGGTCGGGTTGATCGCCAGCAGGCCGAGGGCCAGCAGGATGAGCGCTAGGCCGGCGAGCGTCTTCAGCTGCGCGTCGGTCGCGGTCTGCGGCAGCTGCGCCTGGGCCTGGACCGCGCGGGTCGCCTGCGCGGGGGTCTTGGCCTGCGCGACGCCCTGATAGGCGACCTTCATCAGGCCTTCCGCCTCCGCCTTGCGCATCTCCGGCGGGGCGAGCTCGGACCCCGGCTGTTCGCCGAACACCTTGTCGAAGTCCCAGCCGGCGGGGAGGTTGAGCGGCACGTCGGCGCGGGTCAGCTTCTCGCCGGCCGGGCGGCGCGGGGTTCGGTCGACGGCGACGAGGCTGGTGAGTCGCGTCGTCAGCTGGTGGGCGAGCGCGAGCTTGAGGATCGCGGCGTCCGCGGCCTCGGGCTTGGTCTCGCGCAGGGTGAGCGCGACCTCGACGTCGTCGATCTTGCGCCGCGCCCAGAGTTTCGAGACGCCTGCGCCCTCCGCGGCCCTGGCGAGATCGAGCTTCGCCGACCACGGCGTGTCGCCGATCATGCCGGACAGGGTGAGCGCGCCCTTGGCCTCGGCGACCTTGGCCGCGAACACCAGCGGCTCGCCGCGATAGAGGTCCGGCAGGATCTTCGGCGTCATGTCCGCGACGCCCAGCTCGAACTTCGCCGACAGGCCCGTGACCACCGGGCTCTCGAGCTTGGCGAACAGCTCGCGCATCCGGGCGTCGACCTCCTCCGTGCCGCCGATATGGGTGAAGGTGCCGCGCCCGAGCTCTGCGGCGCGGGTCATCAGGTAGCTGTTCGGGGCCGAGCCGATGCCAACCATGAACAGCCGCGAGCGGCCGCGATTGGCGCCAATCGCGTCGAACATGCGCTGCTCGTCGCCGATCGCCCCGTCGGTGAGGAACACGATCTGGCGCAGATAGCGCTGGTCGGTCGGGCGCGGGTCGAACAGAGCAGCCTTCAGCGGCGCCAGCATCTCGGTGCCGCCGTCGGCGGAGAGGCGCGAAACGAAGTCCTTGGCCCTGGCGACGTTCTCAGGCGTCGCCTCGACCGTGTCCATGAACAGCCGCTCCATCGTGTCGTCGAAGCGGATCACGTCGAAGCGGTCGGCCGGGGTGAGGCGGTCGAGCGCGAAGATCAGGCTGGCCTTGGCCTGCGCCATGGACGGGCCGGACATCGAGCCGGAATTGTCGATCACGAAGATCGCCTCGCGCGGCCGCTTCTCGGCCTGCGGCTCGATCGCCGGCGGGGTGACGTAGCCGAGCACGTAATCCTCGCCCCCGATGCGCTCGCGGAACAGGCCGACGGAGGGCGTCGGGCCGGACTTCGGCGTCCAGCTCAGCTCGAAGTCGCGGTCCGCCGGAACCTCCGCGTCGTCGAGCGCGACGATGCGGCTTTCGTCATTGAGGACCTGCTCCTTCAGCCGGTGCGTGGAGCTTGCGACATCGCCGAGCGTGAAGCCGGCGTTGAGCCGGACGGTGATGGTCACCGGATTGGTCGGCGCCACCTTGCGCGGGTCGGTGACCGGCGGCGAGATGCGGTCGCGGTCCGGGACCGGATCGTTGCTGCCTGCCTGCGTCACCCCCCAGCCGCGATCGTCCATCGAGACGGTCTGGAGCACCGGCGTCGGCATGTAGCGCGGCGCGACGACCAGCGGGATCCTGAGCGACATGCGCTGCTCGACTTGGCTTGCGGGCGCCTGGTACTCCATCTGGACGACGATGGTCTCGCCCGGACCGATGTTCGCGACAGAGTTGGTGAAGAGGTTGGGGCGCTCCTGCTCGACCAGCGCGGCCGTCTTGCCGTCGGCCTTTGCCTCCTCGTAGACGCGCTTGGCCTCCTGCCGCTCCTTGACGTCGGCGACGATCACCCGGTCGCCGACGACCAGCTTCATCGTGTCGACGGCGCTCTTTTCAGGCAGCGGATAGACATAGACGCCCTCGACCCAGCCGTCGGTCGGGTTGGTGAAGGCCTGGGTGACGCGGGTGCGGATGGTCGGGCCGGAGACGGTGACGTCGTAGTCGGCCTTCACGCGCGGGGCCTCGACGTACTTGCCGGGCTCGGAGCCGCGGAACAGCAGCGCACCGGACTTCATGTCGCTGGGCGTGACGAAGGCGAGCTTGCGCGCAGCGGTCTCGGCGCTCGCGGCGACGGTGGAGACGATCAGCCCGCCGACGCTTGCGACGAAGGCGAGGCTGAGCAGGAAAAGCTGCAGCATGAAGCGGCGGAAGCCGCCCGGGGCGGGCGCCTCCTGGATGTCGCCGCCGAGCGGCGGCAGGTCGATCACGGCGTATGACATTTCGGCGGTCTCCCGATGATGAGGCGGCGTCATCCCGGCCTCATGGATCCGCTCGTTCGTGTCGCGAGTGTATGGTCTGGTTCAGCCTCCTTCGGGCGCGCCCCGCCTTGCCCCTCACGCGTTTCCGCCGTTATGTGAGGAATTGTACGGGCTGGTGCGGGGAGCGGCGGTGACGTCCGGAGCGGCTGAGAACGGCGAGGACGTCGGGGCCTTCGAAAAAGATCTCGGCGGCGCCGAAAGCGGCATGATCGCCGACGCTGTGCGCGAGGAGCTCGCCCGACGCCGCATGTCGCGTCAGGCGCTCGCCGACCGCGCGCGGATCTCGATCTCGACGCTGGAGAAGGCGCTCGCCGGCAGCCGGCCCTTCACGCTTGCGACGACGGTCCGGCTGGAAGAGGCGCTCGGCAAGAAGCTGCGCGGGCGCGCGCCCGATACGACCGCGCGTTCCCCCGCCGCCGCCGGCTTCGCGCCGCCGGAGCTCGGCTCCTATTCCCGACCGGGCATGGCGTGGATCGAGGGCGCCTACCTCACCCTGAGGCCGTCCTTCGGCGATCCGGCCGCGATCTACGCCTATCGCACCGACATCGCCTGGTCGGACGAGAGCTCGCGCATGGTGTTCCGGGAGGGCGAGCGGCTCGACGCCGCTTTCACCCAGTTCGGCGAGGTCTCGGCTCCGCACCAGTCCGGCCACATCTATCTCGTCACCAACCGGCATGGACAGCACAGGCTCGTGGTGCTGTCGCGCCCGACGATCGAGGGCTCGCTCTATGGCGTGCTGCTGACGCTGCAGTCCGGCCGCGGCTCGCAGCTCGCCCCCGTCGCCACCGCGATCGCGATGATCCCGCTGAAGCGCGGCGAGACCGCCCCGGCCGGCCGCATCACGCGCGGCGACCCATCCTACGAGCGCTGCCGGCGCGAGCTCGACAGGGTGAAGGCCGACGGCTTCGCCGTGCTTCTGTGAGGCGCTGGCGCGACGAGAACGCTTCCGTCTTCCGATTTGCGCCCGAGACCCCTAAATATCGCCGATCATGACAGACCAGACGACCGCGAGCCTCCGCGAGGATGGCGACGACCGCATCCTGCCGTTCCAGATCGAGGCGCTCGACGTGCGCGGGCGCGTCGTGCGGCTCGGCCCCTCGATCGACGCGGTGATCGAGCGGCACGCCTATCCCGCGCCGGTGTCGAAGCTGCTCGGCGAGGCCGTCGCGCTGACGGTGCTGCTCGGTTCGGCGCTGAAGTTCGACGGGCGCTTCCAGCTGCAGACCCGCTCCGACGGGCCGGTCGGCATGCTGGTCGTCGACTTCGAGGCACCGGACAGGGTCCGCGCCTGCGCGCGCTTCGACAAGGAGCGGCTCTACGACGTGCGCGGCGCCGGCGCTCTGCTCGGACGCGGACACATGGCCCTGACGATCGACCAGGGTCCCGACATGTCGCGCTACCAGGGCGTCGTCGCGCTCGAAGGCGGCTCGCTGGAGGATGCGGCGCAGACCTATTTCCGCCAGTCCGAGCAGATCCCGACCAAGGTGCGGCTCGCCGTCGCCGAGAACCTCGAAGCCGGCCAGCGCCACGCCTGGCGGGCGGGCGGCATGCTGGTCCAGTTCCTGCCCGAGGCGCCGGAGCGCATGCGCACGGCCGACCTCCACCCCGGCGACGCGCCGGAGGGCGCCGAGACGCCGGCCGGCGGCGAGGAGGACGACGCCTGGGTCGAAGCGCAGACGCTGGTCGCGACCGTCGAGGACCACGAGCTGATCGATCCGACGCTGGAGCCGGAGCGGCTGCTGATCCGCCTGTTCAACGAGCGCGAGATCCGCGTCTTCGAGAGCCGCGGGGTGCGCGAGGCCTGCCGGTGCTCGCGCGAAAGGGTGCTCGGGATGCTGAGGAGCTTTTCCGTCGAAGAGCGGCGCGACATGCGCGCCGACGACGGCTCGATCGAGGTCACCTGCGACTTTTGCTCGACGAAGTACGGGTTTTCCGCGGACGAGGCCGCGGCGATCGACGCCGAGGCGCCGCAGGCCGAGGGCTCGGATCAGCAGGCCGACTGATCAAGCGTCATCCCGGACGGTGCGGCGATAGCTGAGCCGATCCGGGATCGCCTTCAGGATCGTGGCGCCGGTCGCCCTCAAAACGTGGTTCGGAGACCGATCCCGGACGCAGCCTTCCGGCCGCGTCCGGGATGACGCACGTGTTCGACGCCTCTACAGCGCCCCGCCCCCGTACAACTTGTTCGGCAGCCACAGGCCGATCTGCGGGAAGGTGTAGTAGAGCAGCATCGAGAACATCACGATGAACAGGAAGGGCATCACCCCCGCGAAGATCTCGTTGATCGTCACGTGCTTCGGCGCCACTCCCTTTAGGTAGAAGGGCGCCATCGCCACCGGCGGCGACAGGAACGACGTCTGGATGTTCAGCGCGACCAGCACCCCGAAGAACAACGGGTCGATGTTGAAGTGGCTGAGCAGCGGCAGGAAGATCGGCAGGAAGATCACGATGATCTCCGTCCATTCGAGCGGCCAGCCGAGCACGAAGATGATCACCTGCGTCAGGATGAGGAACTGAAGCGGGGTCAGCTCCAGACCGATGATGAAGTTCTCCACCACCGACTGGCCGCCGAGATAGGCGAACACGGCCGAGAACACGAAGGAGCCGACGAACAGCCAGCACACCATCGCCGAGGCGCGGGCCGTCAGGTAGACCGACTCTTGCAGCTTGGCGAATGTCAGCTGGCGGTAGGCGATCGCCAGAATGATCGCGCCCATCGCCCCGACGGCGGCGGCTTCCGACGGCGTCGCGTAGCCGCCGATGATCGCGCCGAGCACCAGGCCGATCAGCATCGCGAGCGGCAGGAACGAGGTCGTCAGCGCCCACAGCACCGCGCCGTAGGACGCGGCGCGCTTCTCGGGCGGCAGCTTCGGCGCGAGCGACGGCGTGATCAACACGCGCACGATCACATAGAGGATGTAGAGGCCGGCCAGCATCAGGCCGGGAAAGAACGCGGCGGCGTAGAGCTTGACGACCGACACGCCCGCCGTCGCGCCGTAGAGGATCAGCATCACGCTTGGCGGGATCAGGATGCCGAGGCAGCCGCCGGCGCAGACGACGCCCGCGGAGAGCTTGGTGTCGTAGCCGGCGCGCAGCATCGCCGGGAAGGCGAGCAGGCCCATCAGCGTCACGACCGCCCCGACGATGCCGGTCGCGGTCGCGAACAGCGCGCAGGTCGCAAGCGTCGCGATCGCGAGCGAGCCGGGGAGGCCGCCGGCCGACAGCTGGATCGAGTGGAACAGCCGGTCGAGGATGTTCGCCCGCTCGACCAGATAGCCCATGAACAGGAACAACGGCACCGAGATCAGCACGTCCGAGGACATCACGCTGTAGGTGCGCTGGACGAACAGCTGGAACACCGTATCGCCCATGGCGTAGTAGCCGAACCCCACGCCGAGGGCCATCAGCGTGAAGGCGATGGGGAAGCCGAGCATCAGCAGCACGACGAACAGCGCGAGCATGATCACGCCCATCGCCGGATCGGAGATCATCCCGGCCATCACAGCTTCGCCTCGTCGACGTTGAGTTTGTCCGGGTCGAGTTTCACGCGGTTGGCTTCCGCCTCCGCGAGGATCAGCTGTTCTGTCTCCTCGACGTCGCTCTGGCGCTGGGGCCATTCGCCTGTCCTCAGGCAGATCACGCAGCGCAGCACCTCGACCACGCCCTGCATCGCCATCAGCGCTCCGGTGATCGGAATGATGAGCTTGAACGGCCAGAGCAGCAGGCCGTCCGGCGAGAAGGAGCTGGTCTCCTTCGTCTCGAAGGACAGTTCGAAGAACTGCCAGCCGGCGTAGATCAGGGCGAGAATGCCGGGGAAGAAGAACAGGATGTAGAGGACGAGGTCGAGCCCGGCCTGCGTCTTCGGCGACCACTGGCGATAAAGGAAATCGCCGCGGACGTGCCCGTTGCGCGACAGCGTGTAGGCGCCCGCAGACATGAACAGCAGGCCATAGAGCATGTAGCTCGCGTCGAACGCCCAGGTGGTCGGGGCGCCGACGACGCGGCGCGAGACGACCTCATAGGTGATGACGCAGGTCAAGACGACGATCGACCATGCGAAGAGCTTTCCGACGGCCGCGTTGAAGCGGTCGACGGCGAGAAGATAGGACTGCATGCAGCGGCGCTCCCCGAAGCGCGAAGTCGAGGGGCGGCCGCCCGGTCGGACGGCCGCCCCGGCGGATCACGCCTTGGCGAAGAAGTGGTCGTAGGCGAGGTCGCGCGGCGCCTCCATCTCGCGCGTCATGCCGACGACGCGCTTGGCGAAATCTTTCTGGCTCGCGACGACCTTCTGGAAGAACGGATCCTGGTTGTGCTCGAGCACCTTGTCCCAGGCCGCGAGCTGCGCCTCGAGGATCGGCTTCGGCGTCTCGATCACCTTGACGCCCGCGGCCTTGATGGCCTCGAGATCCTTCGAGTAGCGGTCCTGCGCCTTCCAGGACATGTCCGCCGAGGCGGCCTCGGCGGCGTATTTCACGATCGCCTGCACGTCCGCCGGCAGCCCCTCGAACTTGCGCTTGTTGAACAGGATCTCGAAGCACTCCAGCGCCTGATGGTAGCTCTGGACCATGTAGATCTTCGAGACGTCCGGGAAGCCGAGCACCTTGTCGGAGGACGGGTTGTTGAACTCGGCGCCGTCGATCAGGCCGCGGTCGATCGCCGGCACGATCTCGCCGCCGGGAAGGATGGTCACCGCCGCGCCCATCTCCTTCGCGAGGTCGGCGCCGAGGCCGACCGTGCGATATTTGAGGCCCTTGAAGTCGTCCGGAGTCGCGATCTCCTTCTTGAACCAGCCGAAGGGCTGGGTCGGCATCGGCCCGGAGAGGAAGCCGCGCACGTTGAGCTTCAGCACCTGCTGGGTCAGCTCGTCATAGAGCTGCTGGCCGCCGCCGTAGTTGATCCAGGCGAGCAGCTGGTTCGCGTTCCAGCCGAACGGCGCGGCGGTGCCGAACAAAGAGAACGCCTTGTTCTTGCCGTACCAGTAGGCGGCGACGCCGTGGCCGCCGTCGAGGATGCCGGTCGAGACCGCGTCGAGCAGCTGGAAGGCGGGAACGACCGCGCCGGCCTGCAGCAGCTCGATCTGGATGCGGCCGCCGCCCATCTCGTTGACCTTCTTCACGAAATCGGTCGCATATTCGTGGAAGATGTCCTTGTTCGGCCAGGTCGACTGGAACTTCAGCCGCACCGCCGCCTGGGCGCGCACCAAGGACGGGGCGGCGAGGCCGCCCGCCGTCGCCGCGGCCGCGGCCGCGAGGAAGCTCCTCCGGCCGGTCTTCGTCTCGCACAGATCTTCGGCGTCGGCCGCAACGGGTCCGTCCATCTCGCAGTACTCCCCTGTTGACGCGCGGACCCGTCCCGCTTTCGGGATCTCGGCCGCGCGACGCGCCTTCTTCGGGGGCGCTCCGTTTCCTCCGGGCCATGTTGTTTTTCGATCAAGCGATCTCAGGCCCTGATTGAAGTAAATCGGCGCGCGTGATCGCGATCAAGCGGAGAGTGGGGCGCCACACGCCAGTTTTTTCGGCCGCACATCACTTCTCGGCTACGGCGGAGAGGGCTCGGGATGGCGGAAGGTCGGCTTGACGGCTCCGGCGAACCGGCGCTTAGGTTGTCCGTCATGACCCACACGTCCGCTACAGACGCCGAAGACGCGCACTGCTGGACCGCGATCACCCGCGCGATCCGGGTCACCGTCACGCCGCGTTATCTTCCGAACGAATCCGAGCCCGACGAGAACCGCTACGTCTTCGCCTACACGGTGGAGATCGTGAACGAGGGGCAGGAGACGGTGCGCCTAATCGCGCGCCATTGGCGGATCACCGACGCGCGCGGCCGCACCGAGGAGGTGCGCGGGCCGGGCGTGGTCGGCGAGCAGCCGACGCTCCAGCCGGGCCAGTCCTTCACCTACACCAGCGGCGCGCCGATCGGCACGCCCTCCGGCATCATGGTCGGCGACTACCACATGATGACCGACGCCGGGCAACCCTTCGACGTGGCGATCCCGGCCTTCGCGCTCGAAAGCCCGCACGCGATCCGCACGCTGCACTGACGCCCCGCGACGGCGGGAGACGGCTCAGCCCTCCCGCGCCTCCAGCCTGCGCGCGGTCCTCAGTTGCGGGAACCACCACGCCCAGATCCCCGCCACCGCCATCGCGCCGACGCCGCCGACCACGATCGCCGGCATAACGCCGATGAAGGCCGCCATCGACCCCGCGCGGAACTCGCCGAGCTCGTTGGACGCGCCGATGAACATCATGTTCACCGCGTTCACCCGTCCACGCACCTCGTCCGGCGTCCAGAGCTGCATCAGCGTCTCGCGGATTGTGACGCTCACCATGTCGGCGCCGCCCATGACGACGAGCGCCGCGATCGATAGCCACGTCGTCGTCGACAGGCCGAACACGACGCCCGCGAAGCCGAACAGGCCGACGCAGAAGAACATGATGTGGCCCGCCCGGTCGGTGATCGGCCGGAACGACAGCCAGCCGGCGACCGCGATCGCGCCGATCCCGGGCGCGGCGCGCATCAGGCCGAGGCCCCAGGGGCCGAGGTCGAGCACGTCGCGCGCGACCGCCGGCATCAGCGCGACGGCGCCCCCGAGCAGCACCGCGAACAGGTCGAGCGAGATCGCGCCGAGCACCACCTTTTCGCTGAAGACGTAGCGGAAGCCGGCGACCAGCGTCGTCCAGTTCCGTTCGAGCGATTGGCGCGCCTGGGTCGAGCGCACCGCCACCGTCATCGCGGCCGAGACCAGCAGCAACGCGGCCGCGACGCCGTAGGCGACGTACGGGCCGAGGCCGTAGAGCAGGCCGCCCGCCACCGGCCCCATGATCGAGGCGAACTGCCAGGACGAGGCGTTCCAGGCGATGGCGTTCGGCAGCGCGACCTGCGGGATGATGGTCGGCACGATCGCCCAGCTCCCCGGCGCATAGAAGGCGCGCGCGACGCCGAAGACGAACAGCACGGCGAAGATCAGCCGCACGTCCCTGTTCCCCTCGAGCGTCATGACGACGAGCGCGAGCGCCGCGAGCGCCTCTATGGTCGCGCAGATCGTCATGATCCAGCGTCGGGAGAAGCGGTCGGAGGCGGGCCCCGTCAGCAGCACAAGCGCGATCGCCGGCAGGAACTGGAACAGGCCGACGAGCCCGAGATCCCAGGGGTCGCGGGTGATGTCGTAGACCTGCCAGCCGACCGCGACCGAGACGATCTGGATCGCGAAGGTCGAGAACAGCCGGGCGAACCAGAACAGCGCATAGTCGCGGTGGCGGAACGCGATCGGCGACTCGGGGGCGAGGCTCGCGACGGGGGGCGCGTCGGGGCCGATCGATGTCATGGCGGCAACCTGGATGCTGGCCGCCCCCGCTTACGGGCGCGCGCGGCGGCTGTCGAGCCGCGCCGCGCGCGCTCGCCGCTTGCGCCGCGGCAAGCGGCGCCGATCGCGCCGGCCCGGTCGCTTCGCTCTAGGTCATGATCGCCGCCGGGGGATCGGCTGGTCTAGGCCGCCGAAAGCTTCGCCCAAACGGCCTGAACGCCCTGCGAGCGGAAGATGTCGCGGGCGTTCTGGGTCGGGCTCGGCGTGCAGCGCCCCCACTGCATATGCGGCGTGTCGGGATGACTGAAATCGCCACCCCAATTGCAACCATTCTTCTTGAAGAAAGCCGCTACCTGCGCGAACCACGCCTCGTTCTCGCGTTTCTCCCAGCGTCCGAAAGGCCAATACGCCTTGGTCGCGTGGACGACATCCACCGCCAATCCGTAGCCATGCCAACTAGTGAGGCTGGTCGGCGCCCGGGTTACAATATCGCCCGGGCGCGTGCGGCCCTGGGCGTAAAGCCATGCCTGCCGGCTCTGGCTCCGGAAACCCTCGTTGATCTTCACCGGCAGGTTATTACTCGCGCACTCCGCAATCGCCGCCTCGATCGCCGACCGGAACTTCGGCGCGAGCAGCGAGAGATCACGATTGGGCGTGTCGACGTTGCTCACACCACCACCTCGTTGACGTTGCGGAAGCCGGCCGCCCAGCTGTCGGGCTCGAACTCCATATCGTCCTTGGTCGGCGCCGGAGGCGGGGCCGGCGCTACACCCGCCGCGGGCGCAGGCCCCGCAGCGCGGGCGGCGGGCGCTGCGGCGGGCGCCTGAGCCGCCCGGTTCGCGCCGACGGCGGGTTGGCGGTCTTCCGACCCTTCCTCCTGGCTCTTCTCGCGCGGCTTGACGGTTGAACGGATCACCATGAACTTGTTGAGGACGTCGAACCAGAACGGCGCGCCGAAGCTGATCGCGCCGGCCGTCACAAGCCATCCGAATATGACCATCAGCCAAGGACCGATCGAGGACCATCCGTTCGCGAGCGCGCCTGTGCTGTTCTGCGGGCCGGGGAACCCTTGCGCCCAGCCGATCGGCGCGCCGAGCTCTCTGAGTTTCGCCAGCTGAGCGTCGAGATCTTCGACAGACGGGGTTCCGTTGGTCGGCTGCGCCTTCTCGGCCTGGGCGACGAAGGCTTGCCGCATCGTCTTGTCCGACGCGAGCCGCTGCGCCACCGTGATCGCGTCGAGGTTCAACACAACGGCGAGGTCTAGGTTCTGAACTCATAAAGTTTGCGTGGCGCGCTGGTGGCTGATTCAAGGTCTGGGGAGGATCTTGGATGGCGCGCTACGATCTCAGCGAAGCGGAGTGGCGGCTGATCGAGCCGCTGCTTCCGA